>NVUB02000248.1 GCA_002401775.2 Ectothiorhodospiraceae bacterium | reverse complement strand
TTTTATTGTGGGTGGTGAGTCCGATGATCCAGAAGTGTTCTTTTTCCTGGTCGATGATCTCTTCGCGCAACAGCACTTTTTGCATGATGGCGTAGACATCTTCGGAGTTTATAATTTTGATTTTTTGTTTGTCGGTGAGTTCGATGTTCATGGGGTTTTGGGTGTTTGTTTGAGGGTAAGTTTTTGTCGGTTGGCCGTTTCACGTAGGGGGCATTTTTAGGGGCTGTTTTTAGGGCAATGCGAGCCACGGTAGGCTACGGAGGTTAGCATATTTATGTTACGTGCTCTATTTTCTGGGTCGCCCGGTAGCAGTCTGTAAGCCTGTCTGTAATCCTGTTTGTAAGGTAAGGAATACGATCCTTGAAAATTGGGGGTTTTTACTGGTTTTCTGGATACCGGCCTTTATGCCCCAGAAGGTATTCGCCGGTATGACGAGGGAAGGAGTTGGCGGTTCATTTTGGATTTTTTCCGTATGGGTGATAGCGGTTGGAAGGGCGGGTTTGAACCCCGTCCCTACGGGGTTTTATGTTTGCTTCGAGTCTCGGCGATTCTTTTCGGCCTTTTTTTGCGTCGGCGCTATCGTGGACAGGCTGACAGAACTGCTAACAAGACACTCATGCAAAAAAATAACACGCCAACTGACATAACACACACAACTATTTGATTTATAAGTAATTAATGAGGATTTCTAAACTGGGTGTCCATATAACAGGGTGGGGTGTCCATATAACAGTCCATATAACAATTGAGATTTTCTAAACGGGGTGTACATATAACAATAGAACAGGACTTAAATTCGCCTCTCGTTCCACTGTCATTAAGTTATGCCTTATTTTCTGTTACTGGTGAGCGCGCAAATCCCGATATCATTGACGACGTTGGGGTTCGCAAGCTCGCCTAAAGCACCTACAGTTGGCACCGCCAACCTACCAACAGACGAGAATCCGTTAACTTAATGACATTGGCTCACGTTTTTATTTTCTTGCTGTTGTTTTGCTAATGTTCTCGCTAATATTCTCGCTAAGACGCTCAGCACACTAAGAAGACATTGGTTAATATTTGTTTTCCTTTGCGCGCTCTGCGCCTCTGCGAGAGTATCCATACAATAGGGCGACAAGACGACCGCAAAACCGCTAAAATGTGTAGTAGCTAATGCCTTGGACTCAATAAATCACTGTGTTTTGGGCAGGGTAGCGTTCTGAAACAATACAATCCCCTTATCGCTGGTACAAAGTGACAACTCGCACACTCCTCAACCTGATGCTCTTTCTCATTTTAGCAGGGCTAATTGCCTTGGCTGTCTATGAGCCTGGCAATAACATTACGCCTGTTAAAAACCTCATCAGTTCGATCGACCCCGATAAAGTACAACACCTTCGCCTGCAAATTCCCGAACGGGCCGATGTCACCCTCACAAAAATTGAGGGCGTATGGCAAATGCTGACACCTTATACGGTGGCGGCCAATCAACAACGTGTCCGTCAGATAGTAAAAATTGTGCAGGCTAAAGGTATCGCCACCTATCCCGTATCTCAGACCGACATCAATCAACTACAATTGGATGCGCCAGGCTTAATCCTGAGTGTCAATGACACGCCTTTTCTTTTTGGGGGTACAGATGCACTGGGGGGGAGCCGTTATGTGCAAATCGGCGATACCATACATCTCATCACTGATCGTTACAGTCACTTGGCCCGTGTCGATGCCAGCCAACTGGTTATGCCAACTTTGTTGAGCAAAGGGGCCAAAATTACCGCGTTGGAATTACCGGCATTCAAACTGATATTATCTGATGGGCAATGGCGCGTTGAACAAAACGGCCAAGAAAATGGCGTAACAAGTGGCGTAACCAATGGCGAAAATAACAGCAGAATCGAACCTGAAACCCGTAAAGTAGAAGCACGTAATACCCTCCAGAATATAAACCCTGATCATCTGCAACAATTCCTGGATCAATGGCGCTATGCACGGGCATTCACGGTACAAGTGCTTGATAAAAACCTGACAAACACGCAAACCATTCACATCACTACGCCGTCCGGCTCTGTGCAATATTCAATACTTAACACTAACGATGAATTTATAGTGCAACGCCATGACCTCAATCTGCAATATCATTTCCCGCTGTCTACCGGTGAGGCGATGCTAACCCTGGAACAAACGCCCACACGGCAGTAGGCTTTTCAAGGAATACACTATGCCTGAACTTCCCGAAGTTGAAACCACTTGTTGTGGCATTGCCCCGCACATAACCGGCAAAGTCGTAAAATCTGTCACGCTTCGCCATCGCCAACTCCGTTGGCCTATACCTGCCGTCCTTAAAAGACGCCTTCCTGGCCAACGTATCGAACAGGTCAGTCGACGCGGCAAATATCTCTTTTTACACACCGCAATCGGTACTGTGATTATTCATCTGGGTATGTCTGGCAGTTTACGAATCGCTCAAAAAAAAGATATCGTGGAAAAACACGACCATGTGGATATTGAGTTTTCTGACAAATGCATTTTACGACTGCGTGATCCGCGTCGTTTTGGGGCGGTATTGTGGACCCAGCATCCACCAACACAACATAAGCTTATTCGCTCACTTGGCCCCGAACCACTCTCCGATGATTTTACGGTTGAGGGACTTTTCCAGACCTCGCGGAAACGACAGTTGGCAGTAAAAACTTTTATTATGGACAGTAAAATAGTCGTGGGTGTTGGCAACATTTACGCCAGTGAGGCGCTATTTCGAGCCGGCATCCGACCAAGTACGGCGGCAGGGCGAGTCAGTAAGTTGCGCTATCAACGACTTGTCAGCGCCATTAAAGCCGTATTATCGGAAGCCATAAAGCAGGGCGGCACTACGCTCCGGGATTTCACCAACAGCGATGACAAACCGGGGTATTTTCAGCAGAAACTACAAGTATATGGTCGAGACAAACAACCCTGCGTCATTTGCGGAGCGGCGATTAAACGAATGCAGCAAGGACAACGAACCACTTATTATTGCAGCCACTGCCAGCGTTAAGCTGTCATATATACGCCATAACTGGCCATATTGATGACAAACTTCATCGCCGACGAGCGGGAGCAAAAAACCAACGCGCCGAAATCATTAGCCCATTCTTACTGGTTAAGAATACTGGCTAACAGTACCGGCAACAGTATCGGCTAATAATTCGGCGCTGAGAAACGACGTACTGGTTTTTAGTTTGGCTGAACGTTTGTTGCAGACATACCCTTATCACCCTGTTCCATGCTGAATGAGACACCCTGTCCTTCAGCCAGCGTTTTAAAACCCGTGCCTTCAATATTGGTGTGATGGACGAAAATATCTTCACCACCATCCGTAGGAACGATAAAACCATAACCTTTTGCATCATTGAACCACTTTACTGTACCGTCAGACATTGCTCCACATCCTCTATTTCTGTGTCGTCTAAAAAGTTATCTAAAAAGCTGTTTAATCACAACTATTTTAAACTGCTCCCATAGTGCTGCACCGATTCTCAAAATAGTCGCCCAATAAACCGAGCAGCACCTTCACCATAACCACTTTTTGTATTGTTAACAATTAGAGAGTCCATCATGAGGTACTACAAGGATAAGGCGTTTCAATACAACAACCCATCAACTTCTCATTTAGCACATCTTTTTTTATCGTCTCACCAAGCAGTTACAGCGCCACAAGTATAGACCCAAGATTCTTATTATGCCAAGTCATGGAGAAAAATTTCCTTACTGGGCAATCTCATAACTATTACTGACTATTCTAAGTGAAAACACTCTGCTTCGCGCTCCACAAATAGCTTATGCAACATCTGAACGCTCAATACCAGAAGCAAAGCCCATTCCAGCTTCATCACCCGGTAGTATTGATCCAAATCCTGTGGCTGACCCTGGGCATTCACTGCCTGCAAATAGTCTGACACTATTTTTGGCTGAAATAACCCGGATTTTTCCAGTGCTGAGGCTGACAAGTAGGGGGACAAGGCTTCCTGACGCTCCGGAGTAAAAAACCACTCACGTATTGGCGTATAAAAGGCGCGTTTTTTATACGCCGCGGGGTGCTCTGGCAAGTGAGGCATCATCAATTTACGCAACAAATACTTCTCGTCCATACCATTCAATTTCAGCCCTGGAGGAATTTTGGCGGCCAATTCCACCAAATAATGGTCCATGAACGGCACACGTGTTTCTACACTATGCGCCATGCTCAGACGATCACTCTTCCACAGTATCCAACCCGGCAATCGCGTTTTAGTTTCAATGTATAATGATTTGTTCAAGTCATGCAGGCCATCAATCCTTTTGTTCATCTGCTCTGCTGCATATGCCATTGGCTCATTATTGGCACCTCTTAATTCATCGGTAAAAAGCGGTTCCGCCACATCGTCCAACGTGTGCCAAAAATCAAACCATGCGGGGTAGCATCCAAACTGCCGTTTTACGCTGCGTTGGTGTTTTGCTTTGTGATTTTCAAAGAGGTATCTCACATGGGCTTCAGCAAAATCACCGCGGTATTCATTCAAGTAAAAGCGTTTTCGTTGACGGCTGTTCTTTTGCTGGTTTCCCCAGGTACGCATAGCGTCCTGACGAAAACAATCGTAACCACCAAAAATTTCGTCGGCCCCGTCACCGGTAAACACCACTTTCTGACGATTATTGTTCACCATTTCTGACAACATAAAATGAGGCACATCAACTGCGAGTCTTTGCGGCTGTTCCAAATGATAGATACATTGTCGTAATTTTGTTAACAAAGCATCTGCACTCACCTCATCAACATTAATCATCTCATTTGGCACACCTAGGTGGTCCGCAATATCTTTTGCTAAACAAGATTCATCATTTACGGGGCTGTTAAAACCAATCGTGTAGGATTGTACGGTACCCGTACTGCCTCCAGCCGCAGCGCTGTTAACGTACTTTGCCAATAAGCGGGTGGTTGCCGCAGAATCAATACCGCCTGATAAATACGCCCCAATAGGCACATCGCCAATCAAATGGCTGCTTGCAGCGTCCTCAAAGGCATCACCAAAGCGAGACATCCAATATGCCTCGTCCAAGCTCTCATATTCACCGTCTCGAGGAAATTCTAAATCCCAGTACTGCTGCAAGCTTGGTTCGCTGCCCTCATCTACGGTCAAAATATAACCTGGCGGCAATTCTTTCACTCCCACAAAAGGAGTCTGGGGACTAATGGCAAATTGATAGCGAAAATAGCCACGAATGGCCGTCGGATCTAATGCGGGTGTCAGCATATTGCTGGCGAATAAGGCCTTGATCTCTGAGCCCGCCAGTAACGTACCTCCCGCCCAATGATAAAACAGGGGCTTAATGCCAAGACGGTCCCGCGCCAGTTCGATCTGGCCGCTTTCCCGATCATGAATGGCAAAGGCAAACATGCCCCGCAACTGATTAACGCAAGCAATACCCTCTCGTTCATACAACCGCAGCAGCACTTCGGTATCGGAGTGCGTGCGGAATTGAATACCACTTTTTTCCAAGTTCTTCCGTAGAGCCTGGTAATTATAGATTTCGCCGTTAAACACCAGCGCCAGGCGCCCATCGTCACTTAACATTGGCTGACCGCCACCGGCCACGTCCACAATACTCAAACGGGCATGTCCCAAAGCGACACCGCCTCGCTCAACTTGCGTCAGTGCATCAGGGCCTCGATGGGCAATGGATTTCACCATTCTCCGCATCGTTTCAGCCAACGCAGGTCGGCCATCGTTGTGATAAATAAGGGCAATGCCACACATATTATTATTCTTTTCCCGGTACAGCAGGCGAGTACGCCATCAAGCCTGTTTTTCAATAAAGGGCCAATCTGAGTCTGTGCAGACTATCGGAATGTACCGGCCAGGTTCAAGTGTGGATACACCATTGCTTTTTTCGCTCCCTCATCGCAATTGGCCTGTTTACGCATAATTTGTGTCTGAATTTGATACCCTAACTCCTTGGCACACCGCACTAAAGTCCCCCATGTGAATGCCGATTTAATTCACTCATGGACCGAAATATTCACCCAGCCTGGATTACACCAATTAGGGAACACATAACGTGGCACTTGGCTCTCATTACAATCCAGACAATCGCATTCCGGCACGACGCCATAACTCCCGCCCCATCATCATTGGCGGGTTTGCAACAACGCTTGTGCTATTGGTGGCACTTTTTTCGGTGTGGTATCAAAGCCTGGAAGACAATAAGCACATATTTGCCGAAACGTCCCACAGGCAAAATGAAATGCTACTGATTTATCAATTACGTGACGGTGTCAACCGCCGTGCGGTCTACCTCTTGCAAATGGCCCAGTCTACTAAAGACCCTTTTGCCCTGGATGAGCAATATATACTTTTCAAGGAAGCCGCCAACACTTTTTTGCTCGCCCGTGAAAAATTACTCACCCCCGATACTTCAGCGGTTGTTCTCAAACTGTGGGCACAGGTTAGCCCTCATATGAATATTGGTACCGCTGCTCAGATCCAGGCAGCAGCGTTGTTATTAGACGAGCAACTTGAAGCCGCTCAAAACCTAATACTACACAAAGTACTTCCTACACAGAATACCGTTTTAAATATGCTGGATGAAATGCTTGAAGCACAACGCCAAGCGGTTGAACAACAACTGACTACGGCAAAAAATAACAACCAGCGTACTGATGCCATTCTGGCGATATTGGCACTAATTACGCTGGCTTTAGTGCTGTTCATTGCCACCTACGTCACTCGCCGCAGCGGACAGGCCGAAAACCAGTTACGTCAACAAAGTGGGCAAATACGTTCCATGTATGACGTGTCGGCAGTTTCCGGTCTTTCACTCAAGGAGCAAATTTCAGAAATGCTCCGTTTGGGCTGTCAACTTCTGGAAATGGATAATGGAACATTGGTAAAAGTCTCCCCGGATACCCAGCATCACCACATTATCGACACCATTAATATTGATGCACAAGCAAAACCCGGTATCAGCAGCCAAAACATACCTCCCCAGTTATGCCTTGATACCCTACACAGTTCCGAACCCATTTATATCGAAAATACAGAGTATGCCGCCGCCAATATTCGTAGTCACCCGGATATCAATAATTTCAGCAGTTACATTGGCACGTCTCTCAGCGTCTATGGAAACCCATACGGGGTTCTATATTTCATTTCATCCCAAGCACACCACGGTACTTTTACCGATAATAACAAAGATCATATTTCACTCATGGGCCGTTGGATGGATGTCGTTCTCGAGCGTATATTAGAGCAAAGCGAATTAGCCGATGCCAAAGAAGCCGCCGAGTTAGCCAACCGGACTAAAAGTGACTTCATCGCCAACATTAGTCATGAAATTCGTACGCCGTTGACGGCCATTATTGGATTTTCCAAGTCATTGCTCGACCCAACAACCAGTGACAAGGATCGTAACGACGCCGCACTCACCATCGCTCGTAGCAGCGAACATCTTCACGAGCTTATAAACGATATTCTGGATATCTCTAAAATTGAAGCCGGGCAATTGAGTATCGAACGTATTCCAGTTTCACCGCTTGCAGTGGTCGCGGAAGTAGAATCCGTCATCAGCCATCGTGCACGCGACAAAGGGTTAAATTTTACCCTTGATGTTGAATACCCTTTACCCGCTACCATTATTAATGACCCAACCCGACTCAAACAAATCCTGCTCAACCTCTGCTCTAACGCTACCAAGTTCACGACCTCGGGTGAAATCAGCATTCACCTAAAATATGATGCTCGCCATCGTCAAATTATCTTTACCGTTATTGATACAGGTATTGGCATGGATGAAAAAGAGCTCTCCCATATCTTTCAACCATTTTCTCAAGCTGACTCCAGTACCGCCCGACGATTTGGAGGAACAGGTCTGGGCTTGTGGATCTCGCGCCAACTTGCCCAGCGCCTGGGTGGAGACATCACTGTTAACAGTGAAAAAGGCAAGGGCAGCACCTTTGAAGTCAGACTAGTCATCGGAGCAGTTGACCAATTAACCTTAATCAACGAAACACCCGATAACTTTCCATTGTTTGCAAAATCCAGCAAAGAAATCTCCACGTCTGTCCCTCAACTTACCGGCCGCATTTTATTGGTTGAAGACAACCCCGACATTCAAAAGCTGGTCAATATGGTATTACTGAAAACCGGGGCAAGCATAGAGGTCGTTGAGAATGGCCAAAAGGCCGTTGAAATAGCCCTGGAAAGCACCTTTGATCTTATTTTAATGGATATGCAAATGCCCGTTATGAGCGGCAATGAAGCAACCCGCTGGCTACGCAATGCCGGTTACACAAGCCCCATCGTCGCTTTTACAGCCAATGCTTTAAAAGATGAAGAACAAAATAACACCACCGATTTTGATGCTTATCTTACTAAACCGTTAGTCGCCAATGAGTTTTACGGAATTCTTACGCAGTACCTGAAACCGCAAGAAAAACAACCCAAAGTAACATTGTCGGGCCATAACTCAAACACCTCTCACAACACACCCAACAAGCCAGTAACAACATCTATGGCTACATCCGCAGCTACACCTTTACCCCTCCACAAAAAATCATCAACACTTGATGAAAGCCTTTTACAAGACCCGGACTTTCAAGCCTTAATCGAACTGTTTCTCACCAATCTACCCATGCAGGTAAAAAGTATTGTTGAAAGTGCCGCTAATAATGACTGGGATCAAGTACAGAGACAGTCACACAAACTTAAAGGCTCAGGCAGCGCCTTCGGATTTCCAGAAATTACCGAAATAGCAGGCATTATAAATCAACAAAGTACACAGCAAGTTCTTCTGGACGACAACGGGACAAATAACCCAGCCACTCTTAATAAACCCCATTCCGCTATTCGTGATGATATTGCAATACTTGAAAGATACTGTACAACCATTCTTGGGGAGAAGCATGTAGGGCACGTGTGAATTCAAGCGCTCTCGTATGACCTATTCGCGTTCATAATTTGGGACCTAATCTATAGGTGAAGGTGAAGATCAAGATGTAAGTGCAGGTGTAAACAGCCAGCCTTTACGACGAAGTTTGTCTTTCCAGGTATTGATCCAACACTGCATAAAACCGCTCCACATCCACCGGCTTGGTCAGAAACTCATTAGCTCCCGCCTTAATGCAGGCTTCACGATCCTCTGCAAGTACATTAGCCGTTAATACAACAATCGGTTTTTCAAAACCTTGCTGACGCAATAATCGAATAGCACTTAATCCATCCATTACCGGCATTTGCATATCCATTAATACAAGATCAACACTTTCAGAAAGACCATATTGAACAGCTCTTGCACCATTCTCAACGACGACAAAATCCAGGCCAACGCGCTTTAGATAAAATCCCAACAAACGTCGATTTTCTTCGTTATCTTCGGCCAATAATACTCGACCAGAAAATGCTCTTTTATCGATTGACTTGTGCACATACGAGGCTTTTATTTCAACAATATTACGCGAATTGATCAAACATTCCCTGGATTGAATACCGGCATCGACTTCCACCATAAATTGGCTACCAATTCCTTTTTTACTCTGGCAATAAACTTTCCCACCCAACTTTTCAGCCAATTGGCTGGATATGCAAAGCCCAAGCCCCGTACCGCCGAACTTCCGTGTCGTGCTGACATCCGCTTGCGTGAAGGGTTGAAAGATAGTTTGTTGCTCGTTTTCATCCATACCCACACCGGTATCCGTTACTACCACCAACAATCGCTGGCTTTCCTCCAGATAGCGCATTAATAAATTTATGCTGCCTGTACTGGTAAATTTAATGGCATTAGAGCATAGGTTGACCAATATTTGTTTAAACCGTATAGGATCAGTGGTGATTTCCACAGGCAAAGGATATTCATAATGAACATTCAAGTTCAAACCCTTTTCCTTTGCCCGCGAAGAAAATAAAGATTCAACATCATTCAAAATACTAAAAGGTGAAACCATGATCGACTCTATATCAAGTTGACCAGCTTCTATTTTTGAAAGGTCCAACACATCATTAATGATTTGTTGTAAATGAATTCCATTACGAATGATTGACTCAAGCTCTTTACTCGCTTGAGATTTGGTTAAATTTCCATCTCGTAATAATTCAGAAAAACCAATAATTGCCGTTAGTGGCGTGCGGATTTCATGACTCATGTTGGCCAAAAAATGGCTTTTTGCTAAACTTGCGGACTCTGCAGCTTTTACAGCGGCTTCTAATTTTTCCTGTTGATCCTGAAGCTTATCTAGCATTTCATTAAAAAAATTACCTAATTGTCCAAACTCATCATGACGCATGACGACAATACGTTTATTCAAATCCCCTTCTGTTACAGAACGTGTGGCACTGACCAGGTCAGAAATGGGGCTTGCCAGGGTATATTTAGTGAACCAAATAAGAACAAAAGCAAAAATTACGAACGGCCCACCAATCTTAATAATTAATGCTCGCCTATTTGCAGCAATCAACTTTTCCAATGGTGGGTGCTTTAAAACGACCTTTACCGGGTTCTGGGTATTGTTTAATTTTATATTACGAAACAATTTTACCCAACTATCCTTACTTTTCCCAAAAGTAATTATTTTTTCACTATATAACAAAGTCACTGAGCCTATAACACCCATCTCCATTTCGGCTCTTAACCATAAACGATCTTTCGCCGTCACATTACCCTTTGCATGGTTCATTCTTTCTTGTAACTGAAAGGCAATTATATCCGCGCTATTGTTAATTGACCCGTTCAGGTCTTTATCAATATCATGCTGTGATACCACCGCCGCCAATATTCCAATGACGATAATAACCCACAGTACGGGCGCCGTTATTTTTACAGCAATACTGGCCCCCCAATCGCGTTGAAGGCCTGAATCCAAATGAGGTATTCGTTTTTTTGACATCGGAGGGGTATCGCTTTTATCGAAACCCAATGAAACGGAACGATATAACAAGTGGGCAAATTTTTGTTATACCCGCCATTAATAACAATACCGCAATAATCCAAGGGAAAACCCCTAATGAATCAGGGTTGATAATAAGTGCATAAATTAAAATTAAGGCAACAATGATGCGCAATAGACGCTCAGCTTCAAATGAGAAACGGAAGTCAGTAATAATGCTATTGCCCGCTGTTGCAGATTGTTGATTGGGTAGCATACCAAAGCGTATTCGGTTAACCACGATGGGTACCCGCCAATTTGTTAACGCTTCGAAAACTAATATCCCAATGAAAGCGAAAATCATTCCATTCAGATTAAAATACAATGCACACAGAAGGTACACGCCTTGGATTATTCGATAATCTCTTTCATTCATTTGGAGGCCCTAAAATTCAATCAACGCCACAAATATTATTCAGTATTGATAGTTCATTATCGTCCCATATCTTGTTTATATTTAGGATACCGCAGCTACTTAACATGCAAATCACCGATGACGATTTGCATATAATCTAATTGTTGACAAGAAGACGAAAGAAGGAAGGTAGTCGCAGGGGAGGGGGGTAGTAGAGGGAAGTGGGGAGGATACTGGCTCGAACACTCAGCAGGAGAGCACAATGACTATCCTACTAATGCTTCACTGTAGCGTCACGGGAGGTTAATTAATGAAACCCAAACTCAAGATTAAGACGACCATGGGTAATATCGGCATTTTTTAATAGGCTTCTTTCCAATGTATGGTTCAGGTCTTTCTCACTAACCGTCAGTAAATGTACCAACGGCAAAGAATTTTGAACCAAAGTATCAACGATAGTCTCGAGTTCCGCTAGAACATTATTTTCTATGTCGGGAAATACCAGCTCTTGTAATCGAGGCTTATCAAGGTATAAATTTCCTGATGTCGATTTATAACTCAACCCCACCAAAAATTTTGCGTGGCCAGGATATTTTTTTCCACCCGTTACCTTCGCTTCAAGCGGTATAAGTAACACAATTTCTTTATTTTTAGATGTTAATTGAACTTTTGGCTTAAGTAACGATATGCGCGCATTTGCGGCATATTCACGTAAAGGGAAATAATTTTTGAGGACATTTTGCAATTGAGTTTCACTCAGAGCCGTCAAAAACCCCGCGTGCCCAGTATCCGCAAGGGTATTCATAGAAAAGGTAGACAGATACAATACAAATACTGTGCAACTTATTATTCTACACATCAGTGACAACTCCATATTCTGTAAAAAAATTCAATAACATCATCATGATTCCTCAAAGGCTTTATTGAATAACTCTGTTGGATCACAAAAACCCACAGGCATAAAACAGATGGTCAACTGGGACTTTCGCCTTAACCGAGACTTCAATATTTAGATTGCTACTTTATACGGTTTCTTTGTAATCGAACTTAATAATCGCGCTATGTAATGATGTTTCGTAATATTAATTTTGGGTTTTGCTTAACACTTGTACCAATCTAGATAGATTGCTAACAAATACCATTGTATGAAAATTTCCATTAAATTATTCGATAGCCTACATAGAATCCATAAACAATCCTTCTATGGATATTACCATACGTAGCGCGTCGATAAACCATCTCAGAGTCAATATGATACTCAGTATAAGTACTGAGCTATATCATTGAAAATAACGGAAAGGACGGTTGCCATCAAACAATGGCAATCCTGATAACCACACACACCTTTAAACAGCTATTTTGTTAAAGGAGGAAATATAATTCCACAATTGCTTAAGAGGCAACGGGGGACTATACAAATACCCCTGGGCAATATCGCAGTCATAGCCGTGTAAGAGCGACAATTGCTCATCAGTTTCCACACCTTCAGCGATCACTTCTAGATTAAGCACATGTGCCATTGATATAATAGCTTTCACTAATTCACAAGCACCCACTGAATCTGACATTGGGCTGATAAATGATCGATCAATCTTCAGGGTATCGACAGGCATTTTTTGCAGGTAACTTAATGATGAGTAGCCTGTACCGAAATCATCGATGGACAAACGAACACCAACATGTTTAAAATTATCAAGAAGGAGGAGGCTTTTATCGATATCATGCATCGCTAATGATTCTGTAATTTCAAGGTCAATGAGACCAACATCAACTCCAATTTTCTGTATGATATTTTCCACGTATTCGGCCAAGTCACTATCGCCAAATTGTCTTGGTGACAAATTTATACCCATCCTTATCCTATTATTACTATTCTGATTAAGTGTGCGAGCAGTCGCTATTGCCTCCCTGATAACCCATTTCCCTATTGCATAGATTAAACCTGTCTCCTCTGCAATAGGAATGAAGTCCAGAGGTGATACCATCCCACGTGTCGGGTGATTCCAGCGTATCAGTGCCTCTACGCCAATCAGTTCTTGTGAGGAAATACATATTTGTGGTTGATAAAATAATTCAAACTCATTTCTTTCGAGTGCATCTCGCAAGTCTCTCTCAAGTCTCAACCTTTCACATGCGCGTATATTCATGTCTGGATGGTAAACTTCCAGAGTCCCTCCGCCATTTTTTTTGGCGTAAAACATGGCAGAGTCAGCGTTTGCCAGCAAGTCCTCTGAACTATCTGTATCCCCAGGATAGAGAGCGATACCAATACTCACGGTGACATGAATATCCTGGCCCATTGCACTGTGTGGCTTTGCTATTGCATCCAGTATTATTTGTGTCAAATTAATGACTTGATCAACATCGGTTATATTTTCAAGGATCACGGCAAATTCATCACCGCTTATTCGGCAAACAGTATCGCTACTCCAAACGCATTCTGATATACGTCGTGCCATTGATACTATTACGGCATCGCCACATTTATGACCCAAGGTATCGTTCACATTTTTGAATCGATCAGCATCGATAAAGAGTACTGCTATTAGTGTGCCGTTTTCATTAGCGGTTGACTTTGCTCTGTCAAGAAGACGTTCAAACAACCGTCTGTTAGGAATGTTCGTTAAATGGTCATAATACATTTGATGTTCAACGACTTCTTCAATCTCACGCTTATCAGTAATATCCTGGCTAATGCCAAGTATGTAAGGTAGGCGTCCGGGGTCATTTTCGATGAGCCCCCAATGAAGTTGAAACACGCGATTATTATTTTTTATATTTTCCCAACGGTGCTCCATTTCACCGTGCGTATGGTTCTTTAAACTTACCTGTAACTTCCCGAATAACTCATCTCTCTCATTGTCCGCCAACCTATCGACAAAATCACTAACGGCATACCTGTCTTCACACTTTTTCAGACCATATAAATCCCGCGCATTATCCGATAAATGTATTTCTTCCGATACAGGCTCAAACTCCCAGTGCCCAATTAAAGCAATTTTACTGGCCTTCTTAAGCTGTTGTCTTCGGCGAGATAAATCTTCTGCTATAGACTGGTTCCTCAAAATATAGCGTAACCTGTGGCTTAAAAGAGACCAATTAATGGGCTTAGTGATAAAGTCAGTAGATCCTGCATCGAAGGCTACCTCGATTACCTTTGTATCCCGCTCTGAGGTAAGCATGATGATTGGAGTATATTGCATTTTTAATTCTGTGCGGATGTGCCTGCATACTTCAATGCCATTTGTTTTCGGCATATTTACATCCATAAGAATCAAATTAATCGGCTGGGTAATACATTGCTCAATCGCCTGATCGCCATTGATAGCTTCTATAATATGGTAACCTTCAGATTCTAATGCCGTACGTAACATCATTCGTGTACTGTCATCATCATCGACGATAAGAATGAATTTTTTTGTTGACCACCCTAAATTAGGCACAGCTTACATCCTCTCGCTGCATCTCATCATCAAAAAATGTTTTAAGCTCATTGAGACCTACATGTAGTTCTCTAACGATGACGGACATTTCATCCCCACCCATATTTTCGGCTTTTATTTCTAAAGAAGTGCAAACTTGCGCCATATTATTTGCACCAACATTACCTAACGCACCTTTCAATTTATGAGCTTCACCTTTAACCTTTTCTATATCACCATCTAATGCGCCACTTGCAATTCTCACCAGACTTGACTCAGTTGTTCGTATTACCGTTCGTAAAAACAGAAGATAACTATCCCCCATTAATGCTTTTGCTTCATTAGCAAGATTTTTGTCTAGGTAAGTATATTCATGGTCATTTGAGGTCATAGATAATTGGGTGTCTACATTCTGATTCAATGCGCATTCCGGTATCCAACGTTCAAATATTATCAATAAATCGTTACTACGATAAGGTTTACACAAATAGTCATCCATGCCCGATGCCAAACATCTTTCTTTTTCTCCCGCCAGCGCACTGGCAGTTAACGCAATTATTGGTGTCTTTTGTGAACCCATTTTTGCTTCATGCTTTCTTATAAGAGCAGATGCCTTATATCCGTCAAGTATTGGCATTTGACAATCCATTAGGATTAAATCAAATTTTCCAGCGAGAAATGAGTCAAAGGCTTTCTGCCCGTCAGCAGCAACTTCAACACTAAAACCATAATTATTCAGCAATGCCTGCGCCATCATTAGATTAACTTCGTGGTCATCAACGAGCAGAATCCTTCCGCGAAACGCCTCATCTTGCGGTGCGTAGAGTGGTTTTATTTTCAGCAACTCACCCGACAGGGTTTTACCAACAACATCATCTAATTGATTGAACCTGACGGGTTTATCAAGACAAGTATCAAAACCGTGTTTTTTTGCGCGAACAACGGATACACCCGCAGACGACAATAATATAAGCTTTACCTGTGAAAATAGTTCATTACTTCGGATTTTGTCCGCTAACATAAACCCATCCATTACGGGCATCATCATATCGACAATAACAAGATCATAAGCAGCTCCCTGCGAGTGTGCCTCGGCCATACGTTCAAGCGCTTTCATACCACTAGTACATATCGTTGAACCACAACCCATTTGAGCAAGGTAAGATTGCACGATGTCTAAGTTAAAGCTATTGTCATCAACGACGAGTATTTTCGCCTTCTGAATTAACGCATCACGTTCATTGTCTTTGATATCATCGTTTTCAGTAACGTCGCTTTCAACATAGTCAAAATTGATCCCGATATCGATACAAAAACAACTACCTTCTCCAATCACACTATTCACTGATAAACTTCCCCCCATTAGTTCAACCAGTTTTTTTGCAATATTTAGCCCTAGCCCTGATCCTCCAAACCGTCGTGTTGTAGATTCATCCGCCTGGGTAAATGAATTAAATAACAAGGGCTGTTGCTTTTCATCAATTCCAATTCCTGTGTCTGATACCTTGATTTCAACGTTTACGGTTTCACCAACAATACTTTTGCATGTAGCAATAATAATGACATGACCTGCCTCTGTAAATTTAACGGCATTGGATATCAAATTCAATAGTACTTGCCCTGTTCTAATTGGATCGCCAATTACTATTTCAGGCAATGCAATATCAATTTGGCATAACAATTCCAGACCTTTTGTATGTGCTGAATCGGCCAATTGCGCAACAGAATTATCGATAACATCGTACAAATTATACGAAATATATTCAATTTCAATTTTTCCCGCTTCGATTTTTGACACGTCCAAAATATCATTAATGAGATTTAACAAGCTATCAGCAGATCGCGAAGCTGTTTCGACATAACGCATCTGATCCTCGCCTAACGCTGTATATTTCAACAACTCAAGCATTCCGATTACTCCATTCATTGGAGTTCTAATCTCATGGCTCATCGTCGCAAGAAATCCCGATTTAGCTTGAGTCGCATTTTTTGATTTTTCTATTCTAGACTGTAAAACGTGATGCATTTTTTCAATGTCATCAGCCAAGCCTTTAATGTCGCTATGTAATGGTTTATGAACATTGTTTGTATACTCTTCATTAATTATTAACTTTTTAACGTAAGACCTTAACCCTAGAATAGATTGAGATATTTTTCGATTCTCTATAAATACAACAAATACGCATACGAAGACATATAGCATCAATGCCGTTATCGTTACATTCCGGATATTTTTTATCAATCCACTAACTGAATGTTCATCATAATTAACAGCCAAAGATAATTCTTCGAACCCATCTGGCCCAATAAAATTGACAGTAACAGTTTGAAAGCCTGGATTCAGAACAGATAATGACTCATCTAAAAGTGAAGCGTCATATTCACCATAAAACCCCTCATTCCCTAAATTTATATCTGGAGGCCACATAATATTATTACGTTTATTAGACGCTACTAATGCATTTTTTAATACGCTATTATTAACATAGTGCGCTAACATTATTTCAATACGACGGCTGACATTCCCCCCTTCCATTTCACTAATATTATTAACAATTTCATATGCTGTTTGATTAACCGTATCAATCAGCACTCTACGAGGCTCATCTACCACAGTGACAATGACAAAACAGACTATAGTAAACATCAACAGATGTATAAACATCGTCACCGAAAACAACCTGGATGTCGTTACTGAAATCATATTTTCTAGCTCGTAATATTTATCAACATATTTCTACCTGCAACACTCGATAATAAAATATGTTTATGTGTAAAATTTTCACTGCTGTCCCGTTAGCTCGATATACTTCGCTGTTTAACTGGCGCGGCAAAAAATGTCGCTATTAGACCACTTAGTAGCATGAGAAATAGTAGCATGAGAAACATGAAAATCAATATCCCCCCCCGTCATTCCGGCGCAGGCCGGAATCTAGAAAGTCGTTGAAACCACAGGATTCCGGCTTGCGCCATAATGACGAAAAAAAGTTAACGAGACAGCAGTGTAAAATTTTATTAAACCTTAATTTTGCATGTGAATAAACCTTGCCGTTGCTGAGTTCCCTATAGTGTTATAAGTAAGCTCATCACATATACTTCTTAATAAAGATATACCGCGGCCGTAATTCGCGGTCAGTTTTGCCTTTTCCAACCCTATACTTTTCCAATCAAATCCGTTTCCGCTATCAGTAACTACCACACTCCATTCAGAACCCGATTTATTATATATTTCACTCACTGAAATTTTTACAAACCCCGTTGTTATTTCCTGGAGACGTTTTTCCCGATTCCGATAATATTTTGCATACCCTTCCTCTGTAGCACGTTGAGACGAATCCAATAACAATACGCCATGATCTAGTGCATTTTCGTACAATTCAGTTAAAATAACGCTCAGCTGATGGCTAAATTCTTTGTCTAAAAGCATCGGATCAAAATAATTGATAATTTGAGGTATTGGATCACTACGCATTAGTTCTGCACCAACGATATACCGTTCAAGGTTATTTCTTATATGATATCTGTCTTCCTCAAATAACTCTGTCGGACCATTTACCAATTTTTCCTTTTCAATAACGTGGTCGTATATACTATAATCTTTTTTAAACTTACTCTGATTACATTGAATAGCGACGATACTCATATCATCAATTTGTTTTTCAACTCCAGTGAAAACTAATAGCGTTTCTTTTATTGCATTTATTATTGCCGAAAAATCATCAATTGACATCACCGCATTAACGACCCCCTCAGTAGAAAATTCAATACCTTTATCACCCTTTGCCTCTGTCACCCCATCACTTATCATTACAAAATTATCGCCGTCTTCAATTGCATAATTTTCTACCACCCGCCTAAAATTGATTCTCTCGACAAGGCCAAGCGGCAGACAGGAAGATTCAAAATACTGCTTAATGCATTTACCAACAGAATTCACAATAAATGCGCTGGGCATACCACAATTAATGATAGACAGTGTTTTTTTTCGGTCATTAATCACCACAAACTGCGCCGCCATAAATATATTACTTGGAAGCAATTTTAATAATTTATTATTAATTTCATTCAGAATATCTGCTGCAATAAATCCTTTTCGGGTCATGCTAAAAAATATGTCTGCCACTGGCAGGGCACCTATCGCGGCCATCAAACCATGCCCGGTAAAATCACCCAAAAGAACATAAAGATCTCCGCATGGTGACCATGAGGTTAATGTGACATCACCGCCGAATATATCAGTGTGGACAATATTTGACTGCACTCTGTCAGTAACAACATTCCTTGATGTCAAATAGTTATCATAAATTTGTCGGGCTTGATATTCATCTTCTTCTCGTCGAGCACGTAGCCGTCTAACCTTTGTCACTAAATCTCGTATACGTTCTAGCCCTATAATTTTGGACGAAAGAATGGCTTTGTTAAAGGGTTTATGAAGCAGGTCGTCAGCACCAGACTCTATGCCTCTTGCTATTGATTTTTCATCTGACATGGATGTCAGCATTATAATAGGAATATATACTTCGCCAAACATCATTCTGATTTTTGAAGTTGCTTCATAACCATCCATTTCCGGCATGGAAATATCCATGAATACAAAATCTGGAATACACAAAAATACTTGTGCTATGCATTCCACACCATTATTAGCCTCCGTAACATCGAAGCCAATATTGGTTAACATCTTACTTAGTATCATCCGGCTGCTGGGCTCATCATCGACAATCAACGCTGTGCCTCTACGCTTTATTATGGTTTCATCTAAGATTCCCTGTAACATGTTACGACACCTCTATTGTGAAACTTGTATTTCAAACAACTGGTCAAATTTCACCAGAAGTAAAAGCTTCAATACGCCAGCCTGAGGATTTTTAATCTGTACACTCCCATTTAGTTTTTCTGCGTACACACGAATAAGGTTTAGCATACCTAATGCTGAACTATCCATATATTCAGTGTCACTCAGATCTATTTTAAACTTTATACCTCGTGAATTCACATTATTATAGGCCGCACGAAAATCTTTCTGTAATGAAAAATCAAATCTTCCCCTAACGATAATATTGGTTATATTGCCATCATCTAATTGTGTAACGTCTATGCCCATTTCTTCCTCACATACACATAATATTCAACCATTAATACCTAGGGGCCGTTCTCAATCACCGTTCGTGGCGTGATTCTGGTCCTTTTCCGCGCTGGCGGCGTCGCCTAAAGCGCCTACTGTCGCCTAAGAGCGCCTACTTTTGGTTGTGCGATTCGTTGCAATAGAATGACT
>NVUB02000247.1 GCA_002401775.2 Ectothiorhodospiraceae bacterium | reverse complement strand
CACTCGTGTGTACGACTACGAGACGATGCTTCGTATTGTGGAAGTTTACGCCGGACATATTTTGGATCTGACCGTAGACGCTGCGGACGACGTTACGGATTGCGTGGTCCTTGAAAAGACCGCACCTCGGGTAAACGGGGAGCTCGGGTGGAAAGATGGATTTCATCTCCAGTTTCCGAATTTTCACTGCGAGGGGTGGGTTTTCGAGTATCTGCTTGATCTTGTCAGCATGGATCTTTCCAAGGAAAATATGTGGGATCATGAAGCGTTGAAAACAACAATCGATATTATCGACCCCGGGATGGCGAAGAAGTTGTGGCGGATGTATGGTTCGGCAAAGAATCCTAACGCAGAGCCTTATATCGCGACCATGTTCATTCGGGAAGGGGTGTGCATTGACGCGGAGGAAATGTTCGATCGCAATGACGATCCGGTTATTTTCCTTCCCGAAGTGCTGAGTGTTCGTCTCCAAGAAGAGCCTGCGATAATTAACCCGGGTATTCTTGCTGCTAACAAGCCTTTGTATACCAGAACGTCGGTTCAAGACTACAACATCAAGATTGCAAAAGTTGTACCTGAAAACTGTGAACACAGTATGAGGACCGCTCGCATCTTAGTACCAATGTTGTCCGACGAACGAGCGGACCGGCGTGCTAGTTGGATGGATATCGGCTACACGCTGTATTGTATTGGCGAGGGAGGCTCTGAGGCGTGCGAACTGTGGGTCGAGTTTTCAAAACGGTCCGAAAAATTCGTTACCGGGGAATGCGAGAAAAATTGGAAATCGATGCACAGCGGAGGACGTACCATTGGTAGTCTTCGTCGCGCGGCTCAACAAGACTCTCCGGAAGAGTATGATGTCTGGAAAAACGGCCAGCTTTCTACTCAGCTCCGATCATGCGTTCGGACGCCGAAGGCAACAGAGTTGGATGTCGCGCAAGTTTTCATGCGTAAGTACACGAACAGGTTCCTGAATGCTGACCCGAAGAAGGATCTCTGGTATGAATTCGTGGAACATCGATGGAGGCAGATTAACGATGCTACGATTATCAAAAGGCTCTTGATGACCGAAATGCGCGAACTATTTGTTGTGCATGCCGGTCTGATTAACGAGGAGATGCAACGACTGATGGCCGCTGGAGATAATGACCAGGAAGTCCAAGTTCGTCAGGATCAAGTGAAAAATTGTTATGCATGTGAAAAGAGGTTGAGGACCAATCAGTTCGTCAACAAGATTGTCGCGACGCTCAAGATTTTTCTGTACGATGATAAGTTTAAGAAGCGTTTGAATGAGAACAAAAATCTTTTCGTTTGTGAAAACGGGGTTTTGGACCTGTTGACAGGGGAGTTTAGGGACGGTAGCCAGGATGATTATATGTCCTTTAGTTGTGGGATAGAATACCAGGAGTTTTCGTTCGAGTCATCTGAGTATCAACAGCTTCAGGGATTTTTGATGAAGATTTTTCCGAACCCGGATCTCAAAAAGTATTTTCTTCATTTTATTTCTAGCTGTTTGCGAGGAGGAAATGTGCACAAGAAATTTGTGATCGGGACGGGTGGGGGTAATAACGCAAAATCTAAAACATTTGAGTTGGTGGAGAGAACGTTCGGCGAGTATTGCATTAAGTTCCCTCAGCCACTACGCTAACGCCCAAAAGGGGTGCCAATGTTGCGCCCAATGTTGCGCCCAATGTGGGGGGCTTCATAGAATGTCGTGATTATGGAGGGTCTTAATCACCTGCTTTCCGGTTGAAAGAAATATATCACCGAGTCGCAAGCTGACAAGGCACAAATTGTAGGAGCGGCTTCAGCCGCGATGAAAGGTGATGCATCATTCGCGGCTGAAGCCACTCCTACAATTTCCAGGGTAATTGGTATCTTTCCCCTGCCTTATTGTTACTTCACCTTCATGCCGGGTTGCGCGCCTTCACCGGGTTCCAGTATCCATAAGTCTTCTCCACCGGGGCCAGCGGCCAGCACCATGCCTTCGGAAAGACCGAAGCGCATTTTACGCGGTGCGAGGTTGGCAACCATGACGGTGAGTTTGCCTTCGAGGTCTTCTGGCGAGTAGGCGCTTTTGATTCCGGCAAATACGTTGCGTGTTTCGCCGCCAAGATCCAGGGTGAGTCGCAGTAGTTTGTCTGCACCTTCTACGTGTTCGGCTTTTGCAATGCGCACGATGCGCAGGTCGATTTTAGCAAAATCATCGTATTGAATAGTCTCGGCGATGGGTTCCATGGCTGCTGGTTTCATATTAGTCTTGGTTGCTTTTTGTTGTTTGGCGGGTTTGCTAGCGGGTTTGTTTGCCGCATCGGCCGCCAATGTTTTTTGCGCATCGGCCAGCACAGCGTCGATTTTGTCCTGTTCGACGCGGGTCATCAGCGGTTTGAATTTTGCGATGGCGTGGCTGGTCAGTGGTTCGCTACCGCTGTCCCACGACAAGGCGTCGACATTGAGGAAAGCCTCGGCTTTTTCGGCCATCACCGGTAGCACAGGCTTTAAATAAGTCATCAATACGCGGAAAAGGTTCACTCCGGTGGAGTATACGGCTTGCGCCTGGCCGGCAGTGGCCTCGTCCTTAGCCAGTACCCACGGCTTTTGTTCGTCGATGTACTGGTTGGCGAGGTCGGCTAAGGCCATTATGTCGCGCATGGCATGGCTGAATTCGCGTTTTTCATACAAATTAGCGATGGTTTCGCCAGCGTCCACAAAGCGTTGATACAGGGCTGGATCACTGCATTCAGCCGAGAGGAGTCCGTCACATTTCTTGCTGATGAATCCGGCACAACGGCTGGCAATATTGACCATTTTTCCCACCAGGTCGCTGTTTACCCGGGCGGTAAAGTCATCAAAATTGAGGTCGAGATCATCAATGCGGCTGGTGAGTTTGGCGGCAAAGTAATAGCGCAGGTACTCCGGGTCAAGGTGATCCAGATAATGGCGGGCATTGATAAAGGTGCCACGCGATTTGGACATTTTCTGGCCGTTGACGGTCAAAAAGCCATGGGCAAATACCGCTGTTGGGGTGCGCAAATTGGCACCGGCCAACAAGGCTGGCCAAAATAGTGCGTGGAAGCTGATGATGTCTTTGCCGATGAAATGGTACAGTTCGGTGGTGCTGTCAGGTTTCAGGTATTCATCAAAATCCAGACCGTCGAGGCCTTTAGTGCCGCGTTTTTCGCACAGATTTTTAAAACTGGCGAAGTATCCCATGGGCGCATCCAGCCACACGTAAAAATACTTTTTTTCACCAGAAGGCCCTGATGCACCGGGTATTTCGAAGCCGAAATAGGGGCTGTCACGGCTGATATCCCATTCACGCAGCTCGTCTTTCAGCCATTCGTCGAGTTTGTTGCTGACTTCGGGTTGCAGGTGACCCGCGCGCGTCCACTCCGTGAGCATCTCCTGGAAGTCGGCCAGCTTGAAAAACAGATGCTCGGATTCCTTGCGAATAGGCGTCGCACCGGATACGGCGGAAACCGGATTAATTAAGTCTGTGGGGTCGTACGTAGCACCGCAGGCCTCGCAGTTATCGCCGTACTGGTCATCGGCGCCACATTTGGGGCAGGTGCCGCGTACAAAACGATCCGGCAGGAACATCTCTTTTTCCGGGTCATAGGCTTGTTCGATGGTATGGCTGACGATGTGGCCGTTTGCTTTGAGGCGGCCGTATATCATTTCCGCGAGTTCGCGGTTTTCGTCGGAATGGGTGCTGTGGTAATTATCGAAGCCAATGTCGAAGGCGGCAAAGTCGGCGCGATGTTCCTTGCCAATACGGGCCACTAATGCTTCTGGAGTAATCCCTTCGTTTTGCGCGCGCAGCATAATGGGCGTGCCGTGGGCATCGTCTGCACACACATAAGTACACTGGTGTCCCCGCATTTTTTGAAAGCGCACCCAGATATCGGTCTGAATGTATTCCACCATGTGGCCCATGTGGATACTGCCATTGGCATAAGGGAGGGCGCTGGTCACGAGGATTTTACGGGCTTGTTCTGATGCGGCTTGACTCATTGCTTTCGGGTTCTCATTTTCCATTAGAAAAATAGTTGTGTTACGGCGTTAATACATTTCGTTTTCTGCCATTCCGGCGAATGCCAGAATCCAGGATGTTGTTGAAATCGCTGGGTTCAGGTTTTACGGCGGTGGGAAGATCGCCAGGAATGATCCTAGAAAAACCAGTTGGAACACGGAAATCCACACAAGCTCTTGCCAACAGTAGGTGCTTTAGGCAATGCACCTAGCAAATTCAAAAACTTGCTTATCACCAATAAGGTGACCACACAATTTTTGAATTCACTATGCACACCAATATCTCGCCTAAGAGCGCCTACTGTTGGTGCATGTCTTTTCCGCGCCCAACTGATCTTTCTAGGATTATATATTAAAAAACAAACAGGTAGTTCTTCATGTCATTCTTTGCGCCTTTGCGTTGGGTTTTCAAGGGGATATGCGCAGGGGGGCAAATGCAAGCCGGCAGGAAACCCTTTAAAAGCTAGGCGTTTATGCAAAAGGTAATATTACGATACACTGATAAATTGTGTAAACTCGCGTCCTGAATTTGTAAAGATTGAATTTGTAAATCTCAGTGCGATCAATTCGCGCTTGCAGATACTATTTGAGGGTTCGCTTATCGATGAACCTCATCGTATAGCACCCAAAAACACCCTATAACATCCAAGGAGTCCCTGAACATGAGCAGCGTCACCCGCGAGCAGGTTGAAACCGCCATTAAACAATACATTGATCCATGCCTACAGCAGGATCTGGTGAGCGCGAAGTGTATCAAAAACATCGCTATAGAGGGTGATAAGACCACCATCGATGTGCAACTGGGCTTTCCTGCCAAAGGCCATGAGGCCGCATTGATCAGCAAGCTGTCAGAACAGGTTGTTACGGTTGATGGCATTAGCAGTGCGACGATCAATGTCGTCACTAAAGTTGAAGCACACACTGCGCAAAAAGGCGTAAAACCGATAAAGGGCGTGAAAAACATTATTGCCATAGCCTCGGGTAAGGGGGGTGTGGGTAAATCCACCACGGCGGTGAATCTGGCGCTGGCCTTAAAGGCCGAAGGCGCCACTGTGGGCATTCTCGATGCCGATATTTACGGCCCCAGCCAGCCGCGTATGTTAGGTGTGCATGACAAACCTGAATCTCCAGATGGCAAAACCCTGTCACCATTAATGGGCCACGGTGTTCAGTCCATGTCTATTGGTTATCTCATCGAAGAAGAAACCCCGATGATCTGGCGTGGCCCCATGGTGACACAGGCTTTGGAGCAGTTACTCAACGACACAAACTGGACTGATGTGGACTATCTGATCATCGATCTGCCTCCCGGTACGGGTGATATCCAGCTGACCCTGGCGCAAAAAGTGCCTGTTAGTGGTGCGTTGATCGTGACCACACCGCAGGACATCGCTCTGCTAGATGCTCGTAAGGCATTGAAAATGTTTGAAAAAGTAGACGTGACTGTGCTGGGTATCGTGGAAAACATGAGTATTCATATTTGTACCGAGTGCGGACACGAAGAGCACATCTTCGGCAAGGGTGGCGGTCAAAGCATGTCAGAACAATATAATGTGGATTTCATTGGCGCATTACCGCTGGACAAGCAAATCCGTGAAGAAGTGGATGCTGGCAACCCCACTGTAGCGGCTGACCCAGAGGGACGTATTACCCAGATTTATCGGGATATCGCCCGTCGCACCACGGCCAAACTATCGTTGCAGGCGCGTGAATTCAGTGCCAAGTTCCCGAATATTGTGATCCAGAATAATTAGTCGATCGCTGATCTTTGGGATATTAACGCAGAGGTCGCGGAGACGCGGAGACGCAGAGAAAAAGATTTAAAATCTCTGCGCCTCCGCGCCTCTGCGGCCTCTGCGTTTATTACATATTGTTGGTTATAGCGGAGAAGGGGAAGTATTAGTGGGTATTAAGGCAGATAAGTGGATTCGCCGCATGGCGGAACAGCAGAACATGATTGAGCCCTTTGAACCGGGGCAAATACGTGAAGCGGATGGCCAACGTATTATTTCTTACGGCACCTCCAGTTATGGCTATGACGTGCGTTGTGCTGATGAATTCAAGATATTCACCAATATTAATTCGGCCATTGTCGACCCTAAAAATTTCGCGGATGAAAGCTTCGTTGATGTGAAATCGGATGTTTGCATCATCCCGCCTAACTCTTTTGCCCTGGCCCGCACGGTGGAATATTTCCGTATTCCACGTGACACGCTGACAGTGTGCCTTGGGAAATCGACCTATGCACGTTGTGGCATCATCGTTAATGTGACGCCATTAGAGCCTGAATGGGAAGGCCACGTGACCCTCGAATTTTCCAATACCACCCCCTTGCCTGCAAAAATTTACGCCAACGAAGGCGTAGCGCAGATGTTATTTTTCACCGGCGACGAAGAGTGCGAAACCTCGTACAAAGATCGCGGCGGGAAATATCAAGGGCAAACCGGCGTAACATTACCAAAGGCTTAAAACCAAGTGCTGAGTGCTGAGTGCTAAGTGTGTAGGGTGGACATGTTTTTTTGTCCACGCGTGACTGCTTCTATTCCGCGTGGGCAAAAAACATGCCCACCCTACGGACTGGCTTTCCGTAGGGCACGTTGCGCAGCACCATGACGCAATGGCTGAATCGAGCACACATGTTCTCGGCTAAAAATGGTCGACACGGTGCTACGCAACGTGTATCTACAACCGTCGGTTATAAACCCTCAGAAGTAAGGCTCCAGGGTCTTTTACTTAGCACTCAGCACTCAGCACCGGCGCCGCGATACTCGTCCCTAGCTCCTGTCCTTAAACATCTAAAGATTTCACTGCCCAACCAACACCACCAATCTGTGCTTCGGTGTGGTGTTGAGCGACTAAGTGCTCTATTTCATCTACTCTCTGTTTTGGTACGTCGACCATTAAGATCGCTTCACCGTGAGTCAACGGGTTCAGTAAATCTCCCAGATGAGTGTGTGGCATATGGGTGGCAAATTGATTGCCCAGTGCGAAGGTGGCCATCATGACGCCAATGGCGAGTGATGCTCCTCCCATAGACGCTGCGGTTGCCGCTACTACCAGTCCAATCACGGCGATACTGAACAGTATCAAGTCTGCGCTCCAAAACAGGCGTTCCAGTAACCAGACCCGGTCATTTTGTTGTGCTTTTGTGGCTGCGGGGAGGCCGTGAAGGTCACCGTCGCCGACGACGTGAAGTTGCTCACGCGATACGTGGGCTTCTTCCAATTCTTCAACGATGGCTTGCGTGTGGGGGAGATCAGGGATTACAAAATAGATTCTGCGTAACAGCTGTGGAAACATCATCCACCTCCTGTTTTTGCTGAGGGGTGACAAAAGTATAGTCCGAATCCTTTGGAAGACAGGAGTGAATCAGTGTTTTTGCGTTAACAGCTCGTTACTTATTCCCTTCACACTGGTTAATACGGCAGTGACCGGGCTGTCGTCGCCTTTGCGCTGTTCGATACGCACGGGGAGATATTGCAGTTCTTTCGCGCACCACAGGGTAGTTTTGCGGCTGCCTTTGGTATAACGCAAACGGGTTGTCGTAAACACACCCAGCGGCGTACGAATGCGCTCTGTGCCGAGCACCTCAATATTGTAATATTTGAGTTTGCCGCCATCCGCGACGGGGTATCGTAATGATCCAGCGCTCGTGGGCAAGTCTTGCATGATGCGTAATTGATAGAGCAACTTATCCGAGGTGTTGTGCTCCAGAGGCATGCTCCAGGGTTCGCCATTAATGGTATTGATAACCCGGTTTTTGTCCCAGTCAAATTCCAGCTTTACGTGGCGTTTCTTTTTGCTTCCACTGTTAAAAAAGGTGTATTGCAGTGGTCGGGGCTTGTCTTGGAAGAATTGCCAATGGCTACGCTCTATTACTTGGCCGTCCGTAAAGAGCTTGGCAATACCGCTGGGGCGGGTAATGGATTCAAACAGGTATTGGCCATTCTTTCGGGAGAGTTCACGCCGGGTTTCGCCAATGGTGACGCCGGCCGCTTTAACGGCATAAATGGCCGTGAATTGCTCGGGCAACGCAGCATTTGCCACACTGGTAAAGATAATGTTGATGAGCACCACTAACATCGTCGGTAACATCAACAACGTCGGTAACATCAACAACACCGTTAAATAATGTCGTCGGTTGACGGTGACGCAGGGCGAATTAGCGCTTGCCTGATTGGAGAACATGACTGGATTGTCTATTGCCCGTGCCAAAATTGCCAGCGATGATTTTTGGGGGTTTCTCTGGTTAAGATTCAACCAGATTCGCAGAATGACGCTTTTTGGGTAATGCCCGGCTAAGCAATCCTGAGACTATGGTACAGCTCAGTAAAAAGAGGTGCAGGTTTACGGCGGCGGTGAGCGCATCGGCGGCGCTGATGCCAAAAGGCACTAGCCCCGCAACGACTCCGGCTTCAAAGGTGCCAGCGCCAGCGATGCCATGGATAGGTAATACACTGGTAAGGTCACCGGCGGTGGCGCCCAGCCAGGCGGCGGCAAAGCTGGTTTCGCTGAACAAGGTCAGTACCCAGGCAAAAACTGCCAGCTTCAGTACCCAGTTGAATACGGTCCACATCCAGGAGCGCCAGAAATTAGTAGACGTTTGAGGCAGACTTTCCAATAATTTACGCAAGATTGACCACGCTTTACCCTGGCGATGGCTAATACTTTTCAGCCAGGGGCGGTATAGCCTGAAACCCAGATAGGGGAGCATAAGCCAGAACACCGTAATGACGTAGACAGACCACAGCGGCAGGAAATCCTTGCCGGCTACCAACAGGGCAAGCACCAGCAGGGTATGCAAGTCTAACAAGCGAAACCAGAGCAAGGCCGGAATAGAGCGTACCGCCGTAATGGAAAAATAGCGCGACATCAGCACCGGAAAGCTGAGTTCGCCGGTGCGCATGGGCAGCAAATTGTTGAGCAAATTGTGCTGCAACGATAACCGTAAGCAGAGCGTGAAATGATTATTCATTTCGGGACGGAAAAAATCGTAAATTCGTAGGGCGCGCAGGCAGTAGGTAATAAAAATCAGGGTAACAGCAGTGACCAAGTGGAGTGTATCGAGATCTTTCCAGGGTGACAGTAATTCGGACCAGCCGATGAATTTTTCAATAAAAACAGCGAACGCCAGGAAAATCAGAGTGCCGACAGCGTATTTCAGCAGCGCCTTTTTGTTGATGACGGAGGGTTGTGGCGGTGTTTGTGTGTTCAAGCTGACCTCGGTATTATTACAGGGTACTCATGACAAGGTGATACAGACAGGGTTTTACAGACAAAGTACAACAGGCCCAATCTGGTTGGCCGTCATTCTAATCCCCTCTTCCCATAATCTCTAGGAGTCTGTCGGACTTAGATACCGATAGATCGTTAATCGGTCGCTAATCAGCAGCGGATAGTGGTTGATGTGTCCCAGGGTGTTCGTGGCGAGAGAATGCCACATGGAAATGTAAGTTGTAGGTTGATGGCAGGATGAGCAATTATTTTAGATGAACACGCATAACATTAAAAAAAACAATGATGACTTCTGATCCACTTAACCCAGCCCATGAATCAAGTGCAATGACTCCCCGAGCACTCAGCCTACAAACATTACAGCTCATACTGTTGCTCGCGGTGGCACTGAGCTTTTACCTGAATATTTACGCCGTCCCCTTGTTTGACCTCGACGAGGGGGCTTTCAGTGAGGCGACGCGTGAGATGTTCGTGCGCGGTGATTTTATCTCCACCTTTCTTGATGGCCAGCCACGCTACGACAAGCCTATTTTGATTTATTGGTTACAGGCAGCCTGTGTGTTTGTGTTTGGCGTCAATGAGTTTGCTTTCCGCTTACCCTCAGCATTGGCTGCAACGCTGTGGGTGTTGGCGGTGTTCGCCTTTGTGAGAAGAGTACGGGATGAGCGTTCAGGGCTTTTAGCGGCAATTATTACCGCCACGGCATTTGAGGTATCGGTAATGGCAAAAGCCGCCACGGCGGATTCGCTGCTTAACCTGCTCATTGCCTGTGCGTTGTTTTGTATTTATTTGTATTGGAAAGAACGCGAACGACGCTGGGTTTTATTGGCTTTTACCTTTATCGGGTTGGGGTTTTTGACCAAAGGGCCTGTTGCGGTGCTGGTGCCTTTGGCCGTTAGTTTTCTCTTTTTTACGTTCAAAAAAGAATTCAAATTATGGTTGAAAATGGTCTTCAACCCAACGGGGATAGTGATCTTTCTGGCCATCGCCATGCCTTGGTACGTGGTGCAGTACCTCAAAGAAGGTGATGCTTTTATTCAGGGTTTTTTCTTCAAGCACAATATTGATCGGTTCAGTAATTCCATGGAGCAACATGGTGGTGGTATCTTTTATTATCTACCGATATTGCTGGTGGCCGTGCTGCCGTATACCACGGTTTTTATAAAGACGTTACTCAATGCAAAACAGCTCATGCGCGATGAACTGAGCTTGTTTGCGCTGATCTGGCTGGTGTTTGTTGTCGGTTTCTTTTCCTTGTCGGGTACCAAATTGCCGCATTACGTGTTGTACGGTTTGAGCGGCATGTTTGTGGTAATGGCGCTGTCATTGGACAAACTGGCTGAGGGCAAACTCATGTCGAAGATGTGGTTGTTTATGCCACAAACCGTGTTATTCGTTCTTTTATTACTGCTACCTGAGATTATCGACGGACTGTTGCCCGGGGTGAAAGATGTTTACATACAAGAAATGCTGGCCGAGTATGAGTCACATTTTTCATTAACGTACCGGTTGTTTTTTGTTACGGCGATTATGTTCAGCATATGGTGCATGGGCGAGCGCCGCTTCCTGGCGGGGGATAAACTGTTAATGAGTGGCGTGGTCAGTGCCTTCTCGCTCTCAGCGTTTTTATTGCCGGTGCTGGCAGGCCTGCATCAGGGGCCGGTAAAAGAGGCGGCTTTGCTGGCAAAAACCTATGGTGATGACGTCACGGTGGTGCGCTGGCATTTAAATATGCCTAGTTTTAGCGTTTACCGGCAGCGAGTTACTGAAACTCGTCGCCCTCAACGAGGCGAGGTCGTATTGACCAAGTCGAAATATTTACCACAGCTGGAACCTTATGAAGTGCTGTATCGCAAGGGGGGAGTGGTCATGGCGCGGTTGACGGATTTGCCAAAGGTTCTGAAAAAAGAAGCGACGAATAAAGCGCCTGAAAGGTAATATTTTGTCAGGAAATGTTGTCAGGAAATATTGCTCTAGAATATGGTTCAAAAAATAATGCGCCTTGAAATACGCGGCCAGCAACCGCAAACGGAAATCAGAATAAATCGACACCAGTATTGGTAGCGTTACTGTTTTTCCCCGTAGAAGTATGGGTATTTTTGTTGTTTGACGCACGGGGTAGCGAACTCGTTAATTGCTGCCCCAGTGACTGTAACTCCAGGCTCGATACACTGAGCTGGGTGATGTGCTCTGCACAGCCAGCGGCAATGCTTTCTACATTTTTAAGTTTTTCAAAGGCTGATGCTGCGGTTTGTTGTTCTTCCAATGTTGCGCTCGCCAAGGTTTGTGCCAGTGAGTTGGCCTCGCTCATGTGCCCGACAATTTCCGAATAAGATATCACCACTCCTTCGATGAGTTCATCGGATTCTTCCGCGAGTTTCATACTACTTTGGATGGCGCTACTGGCGGCGGCCACATTTTTTAGCAACAGCTCAATAAGGTCCTGAATTTCCTGGGCGGATGCCTGGGTTTTGTTGGCCAGTGAACGCACCTCGTCGGCGACGACGGCAAAGCCCCTGCCTTGCTCGCCTGCCCGGGCGGCTTCAATGGCCGCATTAAGCGCCAGTAAATTGGTTTGTTCTGCAACATTTTTGATGACAGTGACGATACCGCTAATGGCTTCGCTGTCTTTGCCCAATGTTTCTACTATGCTACCGGTTTTATTGACTGACTCACCCAGGGCCATAACGCCACCCATGGCATTGGTCATGGTGACTTTGCCGCTGTTGCCTTCCGTCTCCGACTTTTGTGCTACCGCGATGGTTTGATTCGCCGTATCCGTGGCCGCTACAAGGGCATTGCTGAGTCGTTCTAATTGTTCATGGGCACCGATGGTTTCCACTTTTTGTTGTATCAAATCCAGCGTCACCTGTTCACTAATATCGTGCATGGATGTCGCGTGAGTGGCGAGTGATTCTGATACGGCCTGTAAAAAAGTAGTGGTTTCTGAAAATTGCTGTAGCGCTAGGTCGATGTGTCTGGCCAACGTGTCGACATCACTGTTAGTGTCGATATCTCGAGGTGCTTCGTCATCCTTCATCAGCGGGGCTAGTTTACGGGCAATGTTACGTAACTGTAGCCTCAATTGTCGTTGCTGATTGCGGTTATGCCAAGTCAGTAGTGTGCCGACGGCAACGACGGAAACAAAGGTCGCTATCCATTGAATACCGGTGAGTGATGGGTATAGCCATGCTGCCAAGATAACAAGGATGACCGTGGCAATGGTGGGTATCGGATATTTTTTGGGCCCGCTAGAGGCAGCAGGCTGAGGAATATTATTGGATGTTGCCATCGCTTACGGGCTCCCTACCAGGCCGGTAAATTATTGAGTCAGTTGAGTATGGCAGGTGATATGTGTGCCTGCATTACAGCCTATCGGCAACTAGCAGGTTTAGTTGAATTAGTATGAGCAGACGTGAATATATTCCAGCCGACTTCAGCCGACTTCAGCCGATTTCAGCCGATTTCAGCCGATTTCAGCCGATTTCAGCCGATTTCAGCCGATTTCAGCCGATTTCAGCCGATTTTAACGAATTTTAACGAATTT
>NVUB02000246.1 GCA_002401775.2 Ectothiorhodospiraceae bacterium | reverse complement strand
GCCGGCGATCAGAAAATCACTGCCATCACCACCGCGCAGTACATCATCCCCCAGGTTTGAAAAGAGAATATCATTTCCACCACCACCATTCAGCACGTCGTTACCGTATACATTCAAACGCGCCCAGGCGGCGGTCGTCATCAGTTGGTGTTCATCGGTATAGGCATCATAAGATACACCATCTTCCACTTCAGCAGGATGAAACTCTTCTACCCAATCACCAAAATCATTCAGGTTATAGGTGTCATCCACCAAAAAATCCCTTTGACTACTCCCGGTGATGTCACTATCACCATAACCACCGCCTACCCAGCCACCGGCAAAAAAACCACCTCCGCTGCCGGTTCCGTCTCTTTCCTGAAGATTAATCGTTTCACTCCCAACGGCAGCCAACGTGGTATAGGGGCTCATCCAATCCAATCCGCCAAGGTAGCCGGCAATCTGCGAATCATATAGACCATATGTCGGTATATATTCACCCACGGGAACGCCCATATTGGATGGCGGATTATCGATATCAACATTAAAAACAGAACCACCCGCCACAGGGTCAGGCTCGGCAACATAGGCGTCCAGCGTTAAACCAAGATCACCCGCACTAAACTGCTCAACGGTAATCAACCCCCCATCGCTTAAGGCAATCACCAATTGGTCGCCCGTCAGCACGTAACGGTGACCATATTCGTCTTGATAGGCGCTGGAACCGCTGCCCGCCTGTTCGATAACACCACTGCCTAACGTTTGCATGACGCCATTGATAGTGACCTGAATACTGCCACTGCCATCGGAGTCACGAATGGTGAGTTGCTCATCACCTTCGGTGTATTGGTAGGTATCATTTCCTGCACCGCCGACCAGAACATCACGCCCGGCTCCACCATTCAGGGTGTCATCACCCATACCGCCTTCGAGGTAGTCGTCTCCGCCATTACCGGTGAGAGTGTCGTTACCAGCGCCGCCGTAGAGGCTATCGGCCAGATCACCACCTGCAAAGGTGTTGTCGTTAGCATCACCAAAAATAGTGTTGATGGCTGCGGCGCGAAGTTCGGGGCTATCGATAAGAGGGCCTGTTCTAAAAACGCTTGAAAAATCCGTGTCGAGCACTTCAGTATCCGACGCATAGTCGTAAAAATATTCAGACTGACCATTTACTTGAGGCACATAATCCACATCTGCAGTATTGGCTTCGATCAAGCGGTCCAGCATATAGGCGCGGTCTTCGAGGTAGTTGCTGGTGAAGTTTTCCATTCCCCACTCACTGCTCAGATAAAGCTCGGAATTACCGCTAACGGCAAAAGGAGTGAGATTCACTAAAGCATAACGGTAAGCATAACCCTCAACGGTATTGCTTTGATCGAAACGGCTGAGGCTACTGGCATCGACAATACTGACGACACCGATTGAGCTTTCAAAAAGTGCACTGGTTTGAATAGCTTGTATTTGTGTGTACAGGGAATTACGGTCTCCCACGGCGACAGTGCCTGCCACACCGAAAATGCTGCCCAGCATATCTACCGTAGTTTCAAGACTTTCTGCATGGGAGTCGGTGCTGGCTTTTATGAAATTGTTAATGTCAGTTATGCCATTGGCATTGAGGTTGGTGTCCAGGGTGGCAAAGAGGTTGTAGACAGCGAGGGAGTCGGTTAATCCTACGACGCTATGATTTTCGATAGGATTAAGACTACTTTCTGTTTCAATAAAAAGCGGCGGTGAAAGCTGGGCACCCAAACCAGGAATAGCAGAAAAACCGGCAGTCCCCCGAACGTTAGTGACTCCGGCAACCACTGCTGTATCAGAAAAACCAAATATTTCACGAAAAGCGTCAAAAATATTTCCAACAAGGCCGCCAACTCCTGGGGAGTTAAATGTGTAAATTTCACTGGATTCGGCACTAAACCAGGTACCGATCGCCGTTGCCAAATATCCCCCGAGAGAATGGCCCGCAATGGAAAACCCGGTAGTCAAGTCACCGTTGTCGATCCAGGTTTGTACCTGAGTCTGTAGCCTGACGAATTGTGGATTTAAGTAAGATGGAAATCCCAAGGCTAAAATATAGTCCGCATTAATATCACCAGGGCTTTCGGTGCCGCGTATAGCGAGATACCGGTTACTTGTAGTATTTTCCTGGAAAACGGTAGCGGATACGCCGGAGGCATCGGTGTATTGGTCGATGATAGTCCAGTTACTTAGGAATTCAGTGATTTGAGTATCAGACATACCAGCATCTTTCAAATCTTCCTCTAAATCGGTAGCTCCAAAACCCGCATATGCGGCAAAAGCAAGATCCGCTTGCTTTAAAAGTTCACTTACTTGGCTCATTTTCTAATCTCCTTATTCACGAATGAATACTTGTTGATTCATATTTTTAGTTCCAGGTGCCCTAACACAGCCATAAGACGATGGGTGCCACGGACCTACTGCATCGCCCCCTCGTCTTGAATAACCCACACCTTCTGCCAACAACTTACCGTCTTTTACCCTATATAATTTTGTATGGTATCGCCGCAAATCAAGATCGCCGATCTGCGGGCCGTCTGGAATAATCCATTGGGTTTCGCTTGTGTAGTAATATTCATCCGTCGATTTTGCATATTTTTGTGATGGTACATAAACCCCAGAAATTTTACTGTACCTATTAGATTCGCTAAATTTTTCTGCGGGCAACTTTACAATTTCATAAACTTTGATTCCAGCATCCTTGGCACAAAGTCCATCAACCATTTTATCCGCCTGCCATTTGTTGAATGCGGGGATGCCCCACCAGATCAAAAGAAAAATCGTAATTGCCATTAGTCCAAAAAATTTCGGACGGGTAATATAATGGAAAAATGATTGTTTTTCCCTCACGCGGCTTCCTTCAACCTTTCTATCGCCATACACCTAACTTCTTCAAGATAGTCATCCGCGGTGTTGGCTTCGATCAAACGATCCAGCATATGGGCGCGGTCATCCAGGTATTGCTCGGTGAAACTTTCAACACCCCACTCACTGGATAAATAAAGCCCGGCATTACCGCTGATAGCAAAAGGAGTGAGATTCACTAAAGCATAACGGTAAGCATAACCCTCGACGGTATTGCTTTGATCGAAACGACTGAGACTACTGGTATCAACAATACTGACGGCACCGATTGAGCTTTCAAAAAGTGCGCTGGTTTGAATAGTTTGTATTTGTGTGTACAAGTCATCGCGATTATCGACGGCCACGCTGCCACTGACACCAAAAAGTACGCTAAAGCTATTGACGATATTTTCCAGACTCTCGTTAAGCTGAAAAGAGGCGGCTTCGAGGAAAGGGGTTATATCTTCTATAGAGAGGCTGGCATCCAGAGAGCCAAACAAATTGTAGACGGCGAGGGCATCCGTCATTGGCCATACATCGTGTGAATCAAGTGGCCCTTGGTTATTACTTTCTGAGAATATAGTGCCGGAATTCCCCGGCGCATCCCCAAGTATATGAACAATATCACTGTCTACATTCGTATTAACACCGCTGGTATTCCAATCAGTGCCGATGGCACCAGTGAGTGGCACTGAGGCGCTGCTCAATAATTCAAAAAAAACGGTGCTTGTTAAGTCTGCTCCGAACCCATCAAAACCCGGGGAATTATAGGTATACACATCATTGATTATACCGGGGGCCATCCGCCCCAGCATCATTGCCAGATGCCCACCCAAGGAATGACCAGCAACGGACACCGACGCTGTTTGCCCGAACAACTCTCCGGTTGCAATACCGTTGGACGTGGTGATCGTGCCATCATCATTATAGGTATATTGATCTACTGGTAAACCTGCTGGCCCATACAGGCGCTGCACCCAGTTGAACATCGCCAGCCCCTGTTTTATGGCAACACCTTCTCCACCGATATCACCAAAATTAGTCCCGAACCAGTCGACATTACCCGGTGGAGTAAAAAGAGCTT
>NVUB02000245.1 GCA_002401775.2 Ectothiorhodospiraceae bacterium | reverse complement strand
TACAAGCTCATGGCTTAAGGTCAGGACGGCCTTCCCGGATACTTCTTCATCGTACTCGATAATGACAGGTGTTTACCCTGTCTCATAACCTTTTAGTAACTGACATTGATCGTACAAGGTCAGGTTACGTAGTTACCTGACAGGTTATTTCCACCTTGGGAGTGGTAAACGCAAAGGTCGCAGAGAAAGATTAACCCGGGTCTTCTTCGCTTGGCACTTGGCACTTGGCACTAATCCCTAAACGCTAATGCCATAAAAAATGTAAAAGTTACTCCAGAAAACCAGTAATCATCCCCACAGCCAACCAGCTTTTCAGAAATCCTGCGGCTTTCATTGGCACCATCACCTGATCTTGCATTTCTTCTGCCAGTGCTCCGCATATTTCTGAAAAATCAGCACCTGCCAGTGCGGCTTGCAAACACACCGCTTCATCAGGCTCAACAGATCGATAACTCGTCGTTAATCCATCACGCCATAACAGGCACAAACCTGGTGCCGATAGCCGCACAGGTTCTGGTACGGGTTTATTATCTTTTGCGGCTCTCCAGCAATCCTGTGTATTCCACCAAAAGACCACGGTGTGTACCGATGGATGAAATGACATTTTTAATGTTGGCCAGGCATCGGGGGCAATCGCTGCGGCATCTTCTTCTGTGGCTGATTTAACATTGGCTGCATCAAAGGCACCAGTGAAGTTCCACTCAAACTCTGCCATTTCTGCAGGCCAGTGATGTTCGCCGCTGTCTGCTTTATAACCCAAAAATGTTGGGTAATCTTGTCCAAACCATCGCAACGAATAATAGTGGGAGGGATATTTGTGTGTATAAGCAATACAGGTTTCACTAAAGACATCGTCACCCAGTAACTGCTTCACTATCCCGTAATCAGCTTCCAGTGCTTCTTCCAGTCGGGAATAATATGCATTGGCATAAATAAGCAGGCGTTCATGACTGGAAACCGTTTCGCTGCTGACGACTTGCGGAACAAATTCTTTGTCTCCGGTCAACACATTACGCTGGAAGGCGCTTTGCAGTTCTTTCAGGTTGGGCATGACGTTGTCTCAACCTTACCGATCACTCTCTGCGCGATATCACGCAGTTCGGATAATTCTGCCAGCAGCTCATCGAAGGGTGGATATTGATCATCGCGTTCTATCATGGAGGACACTGGTCCAAAATGTTTCAAGGCTTCGGCATACAAGTCCCACACAGGCTTGGCAACGGGGTGATCATGGGTATCGATGACATAATCACCATAATCTGAATGCCCGGCCAAATGGCATTGCCAGACACGCTCTGCCGGCACGCCGCGAATATAGTCCAGGGGGTCAAATCCATGATTTCGCGCACTTACGTATATGTTATTGACGTCGAACAACATCAAACAGTCAGCACGCTTTACAATTTCGCTATAAAATTCCCACTCTGTCATCTCTGATTGTACATAAGTCACATAACTGGATACATTTTCCAGCAACAGGCGTTGGCCCAAATAATCCTGCACTTGTTGCACTCTGTCCACAACGTGTGCGATTGCCTCCTCGTTATAAGGTAACGGCATCAAGTCATGTAAATTTTGACCACCCTGCCCAGTCCAGCACAGGTGGTCCGATATCCAGCGTGGTTGCACACGAGCAATCAATTGCTTGAGTTGTTTCAAATATTCTTTATTAAGAGGGTCGGTACTGCCGATGGACATCGATACGCCATGCATCACCACAGGATAATTTTCCCGAATCCGGTCAAGGAAATGCAATGGCTTTCCGCCATCAACCATATAGTTTTCAGATAATATTTCAAACCAGTCTACATCGGGCCGGGTTTCAACGATGGTATCGTAATATTCCGGCCTAAGACCTAATCCATAGCCAAGGAATGGCTTATCCTTATTATCGAACTGTTTCACTCACCCACCTTCTGTAACCAGATACACACTGCTAATTATTTGTTTCGTCCACACTTCGTGGTAAAAAAATAAGCATTGAAGCATAAAAAAAGCCGGTGTCACAAGGTCACTAACGCCCTTGCCACACCGGCTACGTATGCGTACTACTAACCCGGATAATTCATAAATTATGCACAATCTCACTTGTCTATTGATTCCACAGGAAATATTTCCTCTATCGCCCGTAATCAATGATACGTGTCTCTTTCGAAAATTTCCCTGTGAAACCAATATCCTGCGCGATCTTTGCGCAAATTTATGAAATCTCCGGGCTAAAGACTAGTCGCCGACTTTACCGCCAACTTTGTCGCAAGCTGCTTTGGACATTCCAACAAAGCCCTGGCCTTTGCAAGACCCTTGGCCTTTACAGGCATTGTCAGCAGATTTGCAATCATTATTGCCTTTGCATTTGTTGACGCCGTAACAATGTACTTTATCATGACCACTTCCAGCCATAACAGTCGCCATTGGTGCTATTGCAAACAAGCCAGCAGCCGCTACGGCTAAAGCGATATTCGTTATTTTCAGTGCTTTCATCGATATTCTCCATCAGTTATATAAATTCTGTATGAGTACAACCCAAATAAATAGTTATCAAGCTCTACAAGTACATTAAGGCAGGAATTTATCCCGCATCTATCACAACTCAATACTGACTTCCTCACAAAATACCTGACGGATGCTATCTCATCATTTTATCTGTGACAAATTTTATTTCATCTGCCTTCAAAGCCAATACCCAGAGATTCGACGCGTTTAACCCCTGTTTGTTACTAAAACCCGATTAACCTGAATTGGTCATTTTAATCGTAAATTGATAACGGCACATAACGCTAAAACTGAAACTCGCCCTGATCGCCCATTCTGGTACGACCAGCACCTCAGACCGCGAGTCTCAATAAAGATTCCCTACATTGCCAGTTCGCCTGCCCCCTTGCTACACAAGGCCTGCGCCGTACTTACAGCGTGCTGCCAGCCAGGGGTCTGCTGTAGTTGCTGGCGGTCAAACTTATGGCGTTCCGGTAACCGAGCGAGCCGTGCATAAGACACGAGATCATTGATAACGGTCAATTGGTCTAGCAATTGGATGGCTTCATCGGGGTGGTTACACACCAGCACCATATCACAACCTGCCGACAGTGCTGCCTGACCTCGCTCCACAATATTACCCATCACATGCGCCCCTTTCATGGTGAGGTCATCACTAAAAATGACCCCCTGGAATCCCATGCGTTCTCGTAATACTGTTTTCAGCCAATATGACGAGAAGCAGGCGGGTTTGTCATCAACCTGCTCATAGATCACATGGGCAGGCATAATGGCGTCTAATCCCGCTTGGATTAATCGCCCAAAGGGTTTCACATCCTGCGCATAAATTTCTTCATAACGGCGTTGGTCTACGGGCATGTCAACATGTGAATCTGCCACCACCGCACCATGCCCCGGAAAGTGCTTGCCCGTGGCTAGCATGTCCGCGCGTTGCATACCCAACATGTATGAAATGGCCAAGTCACCCACTATTTCCGGTTCGCGATGGAAGGCGCGGTCGCCAATGACACTGCTAACCCCATAATCCAGATCCAGCACCGGGGCAAAGCTGAAATCCACGCCTTCAGCACGTAACTCTGCGGCCATCAGCCAGCCACAGGTTTCGGCGAGTTGCTTGGCACGTTTGGGATCATCTGCATATATTTCCCCGAACACACCCGCTGGGGGTAACGCCGTAAATCCCTCTCGAAAGCGTTGTACCCGCCCGCCTTCGTGGTCGACCGACACTAATAGATGCGGCTCGCGCAGGCTATGGATATCAGAAACCAAGCGTTGAAGCTGGTCAGGTGACTCATAGTTACGGGTAAACAGAATAACGCCACCCACCAGCGGGTGTAATAATATTTCACGCTCTTGTGCGCTGATTTCCAGACCAACAAGATCCAGCATAATAGGGCCTAGTGACATTTTTTAGGAACCTCTGAAGTTTGTAGGTTGGGGTGCGTAGAGCACCCCCCCAACACTGAAATTTGATGAGGCGTTGGGGTTCACTTTGTTCACCCCACGGAATTGATTGCCAGCAATAAACCAAACGCCGATTAAAACATCGTGTTCTGATTTTCAGATGTTTCCGGCACCGTTTGTAACACATCCCAATGTTCAACGATTTTTCCCTCGGTATCAAAACGAAAGATATCAATGCCCGCGTAATCTGAGTCACCCGGCCACTGTTGCAAACAGTGCAACACAACATAGTCTTGTTCCGCAATGATGCGTTTAAACGTCACATGCTTGCCGGGAAAATCCTTCGCCATGCGGGTAAAATAGTCGATAAAGGCAGCCTTGCCGTCGCCCACATGGGGGTTATGCTGAATGTACTCATCCCCAACGAACTGCTCCATGGCCAATGCCGGCTGGCATTGATTGAACATGAGTTCGTAAAAGGCCACCGCATTTTTTTTGTTTTTTTCGAGTTGTAAGGCTATCGGGTTTGGCATAATGTTATCCGCAGTAGATTGGTAGGCAGGCCTTTATGCCCTGCTAGTGTCTTCGAAGCCTGCTAATGAACCCGTAGTAACACCTAACTTTCAATCGTTACGGGTATATTCGAAGTCTGAGACCATACTCGCCCTAAAAACTAATTCCGGTTATGCACGTCCAGTTTGTCACGCAATCGATCACCCAGCAGGTTGACGGACAACACGACCAGCATTAAGGACACTCCCGGCACCAGTACCATATGCGGTGCCACCAAAAGATAACGTGCGCCATCGCGGATCATACTGCCCCAGGAGGCTTCAGGCGGTTGCACACCCAACCCCAAAAATGACAGCCCTGCCTCAGCAATCACAATTCCCGCGACGCCAAAACTGGCTTCAACGATAAGAGGAGCCATCAACAATGGCAGCAGATGCCGAAACACGATACGCCCGGTGCCGGCACCCAGGGCAATGGCAGCCTGTACGTGCTCGCGGTGTTTGAGGCTCAATACTTGTGCCCGCGCCAGGCGTGCATACCCTACCCAGCCTACAACGCTCAACGCAATCACTACATTTTCAATACCGGGGCCAAGAATGCCCGCGAGTGCAATGGCTAATAAAATACCGGGAAAGGCGAGAAAGATATCGATAATACGCACCACGAGTAAATCGACACGCCCACCGAGATAACCACTAAAAGCACCGATGCAGGTGCCTAAAACCGTTGAAACCAACACCACCCACAGGGCAACGATAAACGACGTCTGCGCACCCGCCAACACCCGTGCTGCCAGTGAGCGTCCTAGATCATCGGCACCCAGTAACAATTCACTACCGGGGGGCATTAGGATATGTTCCAGCGCAATTTTGTCCGGCGTTAAGGGCAGAATAGATGCCGTCAGCGATACCAGCGTCCACAACACAATCACCGCCATCGGTAACCACAACCCCAATATCCGGGACAAAGTGAATCGATTTTGTTTCATCGCCACAGCACTATTCATGCGCGGCCTGCATTTGAGGCGCCGAATCGTATGCGCGGGTCAAACCAACCGTAAGCGAGATCCGTGAAGGTGTTGACCAACACGTAAGTCAGGCTGATTAATAACACACAGGCTTGTACCACTGGATAATCACGGCGCTGGATCGCCTCGATGACCAACTGGCCGATGCCCGGCCAGGAAAATACCGCTTCGGTAATCACCGCACCGGCCAACAGTGCGCCCAGTTGTAGGCCCAACAAGGTGATTACCGGCAACAGGGCATTCCTCAAGGCGTGTCGCCAAATCACCGTGCCAGGGCCGAGGCCTTTGGCGCGCGCAGTACGAATGTAATCTTCACCCAGCACTTCCAGCAGGGTTGCCCGGATCATTCGTGAGAGAATCGACGCCATCGCCGTGCCGAGGGTAATCGCAGGCAACACCAGTGACGCCAGACCATCACGCCCCGTCACCGGAAACCAGCCTAGCCATAACGCAAACACTAATATTAAGATTGGCCCCATGAGGAAATTGGGAATCGACACCCCCAGCAACGATACGCCCATAGCGCCGTGATCCCAGACGGAGTCTTTTTTTACCGCAGACAACACACCCAATGGAAAGGCGATCAGCACCGCCACCAGTAATGCGGCTAGCGTCAGCTCCAGGGTCGCTGGGAGACGTTCCACCAAAATATCAAAGATCGGTCGCTTTGAATGCAGAGATGTACCAAGATCAAACTGCGCGATATTGCCGAGATAAGTCCAGAACTGGGACAGCAGGGGCTTATCCAACCCCAATGACTGCCGCAACGCCTCACGATCCGCCGCCTGCGCCGATTCACCCAGCATCACCTCTACCGGATCGCCCGGCACCATGTGGATTAGCAAAAACACCAGCACCAGCACACCGAAGATCACCACGGCGGCACTGGCTAAACGAGAAAGTAAAAGCGGCAAACCCTGTCCTCAAAAAAGATTTTCTGCATTGTGCGTGTTTCGCCCGCCATCCACAACTGCTTGTCATCATTGGAGATATTCAATATTTTCCGTTATATGAAATCGAAACAGGCATTTATGCACCATTTTCTGAAAACCGGCACAGAGAAGCCACATTGGCCACGCTCAAAGCGTTATATTACGTCAACCGTAAATTACGTGACGCTTATTTAAAAGGGTTTGTTACGTAGGGACAATCCCTTGTGGTTGCCTTTGCCGCTCAATATATAATACCCACTACCTCCAATAACTGAAATCACTATCAATGAAACACATAACGCATCGTTTTTTATGATCGCCCCTATAACCCTAAGCCAACAACAACAGGTGACTGACCGTGTTGCTAATTTGCTAGTGCAATGTGAAGCGCTTTTCGATGTATCGCTCAAACCCATCGATAGCCGGTTTGATTTACGCGGAAGAACCTCGGGTATGTATGTGATCAAACACCGGCAACGCTACCTGCGTTTCAATCCTTTCATTTTCGCCAAGTATTTTGAAGATAGCCTGGCTACGACGGTGCCTCATGAAGTTGCACATTATGTGTCCGATGTAATATTTGGCTTTAAAAATATTCTTCCCCACGGCAATGAGTGGAAGGCGATTATGCAGTCACTAGGGGTAGAGCCCCAAGTAACGGGTAATTATGATCTCTCGGGCATTGTTGTGCGGCAGCAGCGACGGTTTAGTTATAACTGTGGCTGTATGGAACACGAACTAACCTCCGTTCGACATAACCGTATCGTTTATAAGAATGCACATTACTTATGTCGAAAATGTGGCTTAGGGCTAACGCGCAGCGCTGGGGTATAAATACCGAGTTTATGGCAATGTCATTAAGTTAAGCCGCCTATTCTATTTGTTGTAGGCTGATGTGAGTGCGCATATTCCAGAACATCGCCCATTTTGTTGGGGTTCCTGCGTCACCGCCAACCTACAATACAACGCACTTTTGTTAACTTAATGACATTGGAGTTTATGGGTGTTCATTGCGCCAATAACCATAAATAAATTACGCCATTATTTTAATACTGGATTTCGTTGTCCACATCCGTTAAAAACGTTCAGGAAACCACACAATCTGCCGCCAATGGGTATCAACACTTTTTAACCCTCCAAGGAGCATGTTTCCACCATGACAGGGACACGTTTTACGTTAGAAGTTCAGCCTCAGCTGCCTAAAAAAATCGCTCGCTTACAAGAGCTGGCTAACGATCTGCTATACACCTGGGATCGAAACGTCCGCTCTCTGTTCTATCGGCTGGACAATGCCTTGTGGGAAGAGGTGGGCCATAGCCCGAAGATATTCCTGCGGCGTGTTTCTCAAAATACACTAGAGGCCGCCTCCCACGACCGTATTTTTATGGACGATTACCACCGTGCATTAACCAACTATGATGCCTATCGTTCCCGGCCTATGCGTTCTGAAATAACGCAACTCGATCCCAACCATGATTTAGTGGCTTACTTTTGTGCTGAATTTGGCCTGCACGAGAGCCTGCCGATATATTCTGGAGGTCTTGGTATTCTCGCCGGTGACCACTGTAAAGCCGCCAGTGACCTTGGCATTCCCTTTGTGGCCATCGGCCTGCTCTATCGCCAGGGATACTTCAAACAGACCATCGACAAACAAGGCACTCAAGCCGCGCATTACGCCACGGCAAATTTTTCTGATTTACCCATCACTCCAGCGACCGATGCCCAGAACAAACCCATTTCGGTTGCGATTCAAACCAATGGGCGAGAGATCCATATTCGAGTTTGGCAGGCACGGGTCGGTCGTATCACACTGTATCTACTCGACACGGATCATGAAGCAAACCATGAGGATGACCGCTCCATCACCCATCGTCTCTATGGTGGTGATAAAAACACCCGTATACAGCAGGAGATCGTACTCGGTATTGGTGGCGTACGGGCATTGCGGGCGCTCAACTTACGCCCCACGGTATGGCATATCAACGAAGGTCACTCTGCTTTCCAGATAATGGAACGCTGCCGTCAACGTATCAACGACAGTAATGGTTTTGAGCAAGCGTTTGAGCAAGTTGCCTCTGGAACGGTATTCACGACTCACACACCAGTACCGGCAGGACATGACATTTTTGACCGTGGTATGATAGAACATTATCTCACTGAGTTTATCCGCGAGCTGGGGATTAATATCGACCAATTTATGTCGCTGGCCGACAGCTCAGGGAACGAAGGCGCGTTCAACATGACCGCTCTCGCCTTGCGTGGCTCGCGCTTCCATAATGGCGTTTCTCGCATTCATGGTGGTATGGCCTCACAAATGGAAAGCTACATCTGGCCGCAAATACCGGCGGATGAAAATCCCATTTCTTACGTGACTAACGGCGTACACGTCCCCACTTTTTTGGCCCGTGAATGGGTCAATCTGCTAGATGTGCGCTTTCCACAATGGCGTAATGAACTGAACAATGAAGATTATTGGCACATACTGGATGAAATCCCTGACCATCGTTATTGGAGCCTACGCCAATCACTTAAAACGGAAATGTTGGAAGGCGTTAAACGTCGCGCCCTTGTGCAATGGCGCCGAAACGGCTGTAGTGAAGCACAAATTAAACGCCTGCTACAACATATAGAACCCAGCGATACTGATACCCTGATCATGGGTTTTGCGCGACGTTTTGCCACCTATAAACGTGCCACTTTATTGTTTGCTGATCCCGAGCGATTAGCACGCCTAATCAACAACCCTGAACGCCCGGTGGTACTGATATTTGCGGGTAAAGCCCACCCCGAAGATCATCCCGGCCAAGAACTCATTAAACAAATTCACGAATTTTCTCGTCGCCCTGAATTTGAGGGGCGCATCTTATTGTTAGAAGGCTACGACATGTCACTGGCCCGCAAACTGGTCACTGGCGTTGATGTTTGGCTAAACACGCCTGAATATCCTATGGAAGCTAGCGGCACCTCTGGCGAAAAAGCCGCTATTAATGGGGCCGTCAACCTCAGCGTGTTAGACGGCTGGTGGGGGGAAGGTTTTGATGGAACGAATGGCTGGGGCATTACCCCTCACGGCCCTGAATTCGACGCGGATTATCGCAACCACGAAGAAGCCCAGGATTTACTTGGCATTATCGAGAAGGAAGTCATCCCTCTTTACTATCAACACAATGGTCGCGGGTACTCCGAGGGCTGGGTACGCATGTCTAAAAACTCCATGCGCACCACAATACCTAACTTTAATTCACAACGTATGTTAATGGATTATATTCGGCAATTTTACGGCCCTGCAGCAAAACACCATGCCAATCTGTTGAAGGACAATGCCGAAAATGCTCACTTGATTGCCAACTGGAAACGCACTATCGCCAAGGCATGGCCTAATGTGGGTATACGCCTCGACAACCAACCTCCGGTCGCGGTCAAATCCGGAGAACACATGCCGCTGCGTATTACCGCAAAACTGGATGGCCTCTCCGCCACTGATGTCATGGTCGAGTGCCTGGTCGGTACCGAAGACAAAAGTGGCAACTTTACGGTAATGGAAAGTTATGCGTTGAAAGCCAATGGCAAGAACGCCGAGGGTGATACGCTTTTCGCCCTTGACCTCAGCACCAAAATCCCCGGCAAACAAATTTACAAATTACGCATATACCCCTATCACGAACTCTTAGCCCATCGCTTTGAAACCGGTTATATGATTTGGATTTAACGGCCGCCCCCCCTTCCAGTACCTCGCTCATGTCCAACATTCATACGGCGATAACATGGTAGTTATCGCCGTATGTTTTTTTGCGGAAAGGTCTAAACTGATTATTGCAATAATGTTAATCACAGCACGAGTTAACGCTGCTAAGGTAACCGCCCGCCTGGTTGCAACGCATCAAAAATATGACTGATTCCGACCCCCGCTGATGCCTGATTGTTAATGCTATGGCAAGAAAAACAATTATCTTTTTGCTTGTAGGTTTCCAAAGTGGAGTTTGCCAAATGTGTAGAGCCAATAAGCGGGGTGTCAGGAATATTATTAAACGTTGGGATGGTGCCATCCGTCCATACCGCACCCGTTTGAATATAATTTACACGCTTATCAGTAGACTTGAGTTGCTTGAGTACTGAATGATTCAAAGAAATAATCAATGTATTATTATTGACGTCCTTGGTATTTTTCGAATCAGGCAGTGAGCCCCACGGGTTCATAATGTACGTATTACTGGCGCTAATAGTATTACCTTTAGTGGCAATAATATCGTCATTTATGACCGTTGCCATTTCAATATTAGCCGATGCTTTTGTGCCATTAGTGGCCATAAATGTCCAGTTTCCAGCTGAACTGTACGGTTTTTTGGTGACTGCATCAGAGGCATTTTTGTAATAGTAACTGTCAAATGGCGCATTACCCTTGTGTTCGAATGTCGCCCACACCATTTCTGGGTGGCCTTTAACTGTGCCAACGACGTGCATTCCTACTAATGCCAATTTTTTTGTCACCGTACCGGAAGTCGTCCATTTTTTATCGGTAACCTTTATAAATTTAGGCACCGTGGCATTAATGGTCAGGTAATCAGCGACATTCACAATGCTGGCATCCACCCAGGATGTTTTAAGCTCCATCATCAAGGTGTCGGTACTTTTTGGAAATACTCTGGCTGGTACAGAGGTTGTTGTTGGAAATGAGGGTACTACGGGCAGAGGTTCCTTTAAGACTGTCGCAAAAACGGCATAGTTATTATTGACGTGAACACCGTAATACACTAATGAAGTACACGGTGTAGGTGAACATGCTGCTTGAGGAATTAATACGCCATTGGTGGATCCTGCTTGGCCAAACTCACCGATTACTTCAGGAACACGAGGTTTAGTAGAGTGAACCGCGTAAGTATTATTATTGGATGCCATTTTTCCTGGTGCTGTGGGGCCTGGGTTAGTTATAAAAAACCGCTGTCCATTGACCGATGGAGAAATATCAAAAAAACCTAAGGAATTAAAAACATACCCCTCCGCACCGGGAGAGGTTAGCCAAAGAAACATTTGTGAAGCCCACTTGTAAAAATCACATTTGTTGGCATCGGAAAATTGTGCGCTGTTAGCAGGATTAACAGCGCCATTCGCCGTCACTGTTCCATTAAACCATTTTTCATCGAAAGTTGAAGGGAGACAACACAGGTTTCTTTAGCGTTGCTCGGAACAACAGTCTGCGCGTTGACGGCTTCAATCCATAACATTGAAAATACTAAAATTACTATTTTATTCATTATCATTCCTTTGATAGTTTATTTCGCTACAATAGTTTACTTCGTTATAATAGCCTCTTTCGTTATAATCGTTTATTTTGCTACATTCCTTGCATTCATTGCATTCCTTGCATTGACATATTATTTAATTTTACCTCACATTCAAGGCTAGGAATATTTTTTTTGGCCGCGGCAGACTGAACGTATACCAGAGTTACGCCCCTACGGTTTTCTTCCACAGTGCGTAATAAGGTCTGCGAGTTTTTCCGCAAGGTGCGTAGGTACTTGCGTCCATTTAAACCGCCAACGCCAATTGCCTTCGGTTTGTGAGGGGGTGTTCATACGGGCATTCCCATCCATTTCCAGTAAGTCTTGAAAAGGAATAATAGTTAAGCGAGCACAGGAATCCAGGGCGACGCCAATCAATGCCCAAAGCATTTCCACATGACGATGATTTGTTAGATCCTCGTTCAAATTCTCGGCTAAATAATCGCGTATATGTTGTTGCATGTCAGGCTCCAGTTCTTCGAGCCAACCGAGTGTGGTGTTATTATCATGAGTACCGGTGTATACCACTGAATTTTCACAGTGGTTGTGTGGCAAGTAAGGGTTATCCGGGCCGCCATCAAACGCGAATTGCAATATTTTCATACCGGGCATGGCATAGTCGTCACGCAGTTTTTCAACTTCTGGAGTAATAATACCCAGGTCTTCTGCCACTAATGGCAAATTTGGTATTGCTTGTTGTATCGCAGCAAAGAACTTATCCCCTGGGCCCGGCACCCACCGACCTTCCATGGCGGTTTCTGCGGTGGCTGGAATCTCCCAAAAGGCTTCAAAACCACGAAAGTGATCTATCCGCACCAGATCAAATAATTCCATGGCGGCTTGCAGCCGAGTAATCCACCATTGGTAGCCATCTTCGGCCATGCGATCCCAGCGGTAATGTGGGTTCCCCCACCGCTGCCCTGTTTCAGAAAAATAGTCCGGCGGCACTCCGGCGACGGTGCGTGGCTGGCCACTATTATCCAAATCAAAATACTGACGTTGCGCCCATACTTCTGCGCTATCGTGGGCGACAAAAATGGGCATGTCACCAAACATGTCAATGCCATGTTGATTGGCGTAACGTTTGATATCAGTCCACTGTCGAAAAAACACATATTGCTCAAAGCGCGCTTGCGCCACGTCATCGGCCAAACGAACGTAGGCTGCATTTATCGCTTCAGGCTCTCGATCACGCAGGGCCTCGGGCCAGTTTACCCACGGCTGGCCACGGTGTTCCTGGCGTAATGCTTGATATATTGCATAATCCTCCAACCAGAATTGGTGAATTTCACAAAATTTCTGAATGGCTAGACGATCTTCTTCACTGGCATGAGCATCAAACCCCATGCGAGCCGCCCGAAGCATTTTCCGCCGGCGCTGTTGAGAGTCCTGGTCACTCATTACCGCATTGGCAGAATTGGAGGGGGTGAGATCCCTCCCCAAATCATCATTTTTTTGCAACCATCCCCATTCCTGTAATTTATACAGGCTGATCAAACGCGGATTACCGGCATGGGCAGAAGGGCTCATGTAAGGAGAGAGGTCCGAGTGGGTGGGTCCTAATGGTAAGACCTGCCACACACTAAAACCGGCGGCGGCGAGGAAATCAATAAAACGAAACGCTTCCGGGCCAAGTTCACCGAGTTCATTGCTTCGGGGTACATCCTGCACGGATGCCGTTATTCGCTCATCGTTCGATTCAACAGTGGAATCATGAGTATTTGGCAGGGAGCTTGGATGCAACAAGACACCGGCACGGCGCTGGTGTAGTGCACAAGAGAATGATGTAGAAGTCGCCTGTGGCTCTTCCTGTACAACCCGGTTTTCCTTTACCATCTGCACTCAGTACGGCCTCACTTTAGTCAATCAGTCAACACACTATTACTTCATTTTGAACAACTTACGACGGGAACACAGGGTATTATTTTCTACGGGTTCATGAATATTTCGTAAGCTTCTACCTGCGGCAATTACGAACTACCACGCCGCATCACTCCACCTTGTTGCGGCTCGCCTCCACCTCGAGCAAAGACATGCGAGAGATATTCAGGGGGTTCTTCACCCAGCATTTGGTACAAGGTAGTTAATTGTTGACGGAAAAGATGTTCAAAATCACTCACGCTTTCGGCCGGGTTATAATCGCCAAACCACCAAAACCAGTCCGACCCTTCGCAAATTCCCAATTGTTTTTCTGCTATCGTCTGTTGTAATTCAGTTAAGGTTTTCCGGCTGACCACGGCGTCAAAGCAATGTTTTGCATCGCCCAGCATATCCCAGGCACGGTTTTTATCCGCATCGCCAATCCAGGTGGAAAAACTGCCATAAACCCAACTTCCGGCTACCAAAGACTGTAAGGTGAAAGCACCTGCTGATGATAAAGAAGGTGTCACCGATGGTGATGAGTTCAGGCAGTCCGTAAACGTGCTCAATTCCAAAGACGGATGTTCTGCTAAACCCCGGTATAAAGCTTCAAGAAAGTAATAACCATTTTCAGGGTAGTGCTCCCAGGCATTTTCACCATCCAGAATAATGGATACCACGGCATCATCCACACCCTGACAATTATTCGCAATATTTTCGAGATGGCCGATAAAATTTGCGATGGCATCATCAGCATGCCAATCCGAATAGGTAAAGCCTATGAGATCAGACAAGCCATCATCACGAAAAAAGCAGGCTATTTCAGAACCTTTGACGTAATAACGCAGATGCCGACAATGCTCGACCGCTGCCGAATCGGATTCGTCCTCTAACGCCAAGGTGTTTCTCAGCACATTTTCACCACTCGCCACCCAGTGAAAACCTGCCTGTTCATAAAACGATAACGATGCGGTGCTAATACCGCCTTCTGAAGGCCAGCAGCCTTTTGGTTTGAAACCGAAAAAATGCTCAAACGTCTCAATAGCAGCCTTCAGGTGCCAACGCACACGTTCTTCCCCGCCCGGATAATGTGATAAATTAGGCAGACTAACTTCGGGCATGGCTTCTTTGGCTGATTCCAGATCGAGTAACAGTGGCACGATGGGGTGCGCGTAAGGTGAAACGGACAACTCTATCTGACCGGTTTCCGCTAATCGTCGATAACGTCCGATAACACCATTTAATAACTCACCAATAACAATCAATAGCTGACGGCGATCATGCAAACTGAATCCACTGCCCTTTTTAATCAAATACTTGATGCGCGCATCATCCCTGCGCACAAATTCACCGAGCCAGGCAAGGTGGTACCACATTAACAAATCCACCAAAAACTGTTCACTCAGATAAAAAGCCGTATCAGGATGGGCGAGAAAACTACGTGCAATGTCGGCCAAACGGGCAAAGGGTGCAAATCGCTGGATCAGCCGCGTTTCATGCGCCCGCAGACAATTGCCTATCAACGCGAGTGATGCTCCAGAATCTACCGGTAAGACCGGTTCAGCCAAGGCCGCTAACAATGGATCACCAATCGCCTGACCATTGGCCAAAAATGCAGCGACTTGTTTCCGGTAATCGTCGAGTTGCTCCAACAACGTCGGAGCGAAGTTAACGACGGCGCGGGCGCGTGGGTCCGCTTCCAGGTGTGCCGCCATATCGGTGTAATCTTTGATGGCGTGCAGATAGGTCCACGGCAATTGATATTCGCCGTTAGGTCGTTGTTGGTATTGTGGCTGGTGCATATGCCAGCACAGCACGACCTTAAGTCTGTTAGGAACCGGATTGGCGGGCGTAGTGTTATTTTGCATTCAATGTAGTTTTCATGGCTTGAGAATTCGTTTACATACTACAGGTACACGAGAGAAGGTACCCTGTGTTCAGAAGACGCCGTAAATACATTCCTGAGGCAGACGTTTCTAAAAGGCAGGGTTCCTTCTCGACTGGTTTATGAATAAGTTACTATCGGACACTATGCGGTTCCTGGCCCAGCATTTCTGGAACCACCAGGACAACGCCACCTTCAGTCACATGAAAATGCTCTGCGTCCCGTTCAAGGTCTTCACCAATGATGGTGCCTTCGGGTATCTTACAGCCCTGATCAATTACCGCGTTACGAATCCGGCAATGACGGCCAATCTCTACTTCTGGTAAAACCACGCTGTTTTCCACGTGGGAAAAGGAGTTTACTCGCACATGAGAAAACAGTATCGAATGGCGCACACTGGCCCCCGACACCACGCAGCCGCCAGACACCATCGAATCTACGGCCATTCCTCGACGGTCGTCATCATCAAAAACAAACTTCGCCGGGGGTTGCTGTTCTTGATAAGTCCAGATGGGCCAATACTCATCGTACAAATTTAATTCCGGCGTTACGCCGATAAGTTCAAGGTTGGCTTGCCAATACGCATCGACCGTACCGACATCACGCCAATAGGCCTGACCGCCCCCTTGAGGATCATTAAAGGCATAGGCGAAGGTTTTATGCCGGTCAACCGCCATGGGAATAATGTCGTGCCCGAAATCATGGCTTGAACTTGGTGTGTCCACATCGCGAATCAGCTGTTCAAATAGAAATTCTGTATTGAATATATAAATACCCATGGAGGCCAAAGCGACGTCGTCTCTGCCTGGCAATGGTACGGGTTCTTTTGGCTTTTCAGAAAAGCCAATCACACGCGCCTCATCATCCACGGTCATCACACCAAAGTCCTTTGCCTCATCCAGCGACACTTCAACGCAACCCACAGTGAGATCAGCCCCTGTTGCCACGTGGGCGGCAATCATCGGGCCATAATCCATTTTATAAACATGGTCGCCACCCAGAATCAGTACAAATTTGGGATTATAATTACGGATGATATCCAAATTTTGGTAGATGGCATCTGCGGTTCCTGAATACCAACCGTCTTGAACCCGTTGCTGGGCGGGCAGTAATTCGACAAACTCGCCAAATTCACCGCGTAAAAACCCCCAGCCTTTTTGCACATGCTGAATCAGTGAATGCGATTTATATTGCGTCAACACTCCAACGCGGCGAATACCAGAATTGATGCAGTTAGAAAGCGGGAAATCAATAATGCGGAATTTCCCACCAAAAGGAATAGCCGGTTTACTATGCCAATGAGTGAGTTGCTTTAATCGGGTACCGCGCCCACCCGCGAGAATTAATGCCAGTGTATCGCGCGTCAAGTGACTCACATATCTCGGCGTCTGACATTCAATCACGACAATCTCCTTTTGTCCAAACCAGGGCTTATAACCATAAGGGTTTATAACCATAGTTGAACGACCGTTGTTAGGCTACCGTTAAGCGCCCGTTAAATGACAAAAAAATTAATAACCCTTAAATGCCAACGATTAAACGTAGACAGTTACACTGCCAATATTAAAATACGATGACAGTCTCCGTTTTCGCCATCATTTCTGAACAACAACCCTGATGAGTATCTTAACGGTAATCATCGTTACAATTTATCCCGAAAGCTGAGAAATATGAAAACCCGTAAAAGTCTCTACCAAAACCTGGGGCTATGATGCTATCTTATGCAGGCCTGTATTGATAACACCCTTGATTTTTACCGGTACTCTTATAAAGAGTGACCCGAAAACGGATGCAAAAAATACGATGAAGCCAGCGTCGCCCCCTCGCAATATCACTAGCACAAAGACTCAAAGTAATTTTGTTGACAACGCACGGGAAAAAATCCTGAGCGCTCGTCACCATGACCCTTTTGAAGTACTGGGTCGCCACGTTGACGGAGACAAGGATATTGTCAGGGTATTCTTGCCTAACGCCCATAAAGTGCAACTCGATGCTCAATATGATATGCAACGCATCGATAACACCGATATGTTTCAATGGCGAGGTGCGCGAACCGTACTGTCCCATCCCTATCGGGTCAGCTGGCTGGATTCTGAAGGACATCAACACGAAATTTATGATCCCTACTGTTTTTCACCACAAATAGGTGATCTCGACCTGCATTTATTCAGCGAAGGAAAGCATGAGCAGCTTTATCGTATCCTGGGTGCACATTGCCGTACTGTAGAAGGCGTCGAAGGTGTTTTATTTGCCACTTGGGCACCCAATGCAGAACGAATCAGCATCGTCGGCGATTTCAACCACTGGGATGGGCGCTGCCATCCTCTGCGCTCACGTGGGGGGAGTGGCGTTTGGGAACTGTTTGTACCGGGCCTCAGTGCTGGCACCTTGTACAAATTTGAAATTCGGGACCCGCAAGGCAATCTTCATCTCAAAACGGACCCCTATGGGCGTCGATTTGAACTGCGCCCTGGCAACGCTGCCATTATTGAGGCTGATTCAAACTACCCCTGGCAAGATGAGGAATGGCTGCTTGCCCGTCGCGACAATGATTGGCAACATAAACCCTTATCGATATACGAAGTTCACCTGGGCTCCTGGCTCAAAGCAAATGTCGCTGACGACATTACTGAAAACAAGAATGTTTTAACGCCGCCTGCGGCGCTCGGAGAGTCAGCGAAAAATACGCAATTTCTCGATTATGGACAACTCGCAGAAAAACTCATCCCTTACGTCAAAGCACAAGGATTTACCCATCTGCAACTCTTACCCATTACCGAACACCCACTGGATGCATCCTGGGGGTATCAGGCCACCGGTTATTTTGCACCGACCAGCCGTTTTGGTAGGCCCGATGAGTTTCGAGCCTTTGTTGACCGTTGCCATGCGGAAGGCATCGGCGTTTTGCTTGACTGGGTGCCAGCCCACTTCCCAAAGGATGCTCATGGACTCGCGCGTTTCGACGGCAGTGCCCTTTATGAGCACGAAGACCCACGTCTGGGGGAACATCAAGATTGGGGGACGCTGATTTATAATTACGGTCGCAATGAAGTGAAAAACTTCCTTGTCGCCAGTGCGCTGTTTTGGCTGGAAGAATTCCATATTGATGGCCTTCGGGTGGATGCCGTGGCATCGATGATCTATCTCAATTATTCGCGCGAAGAGGGTGAGTGGCTGCCGAACCGTCACGGCGGCAATGAAAACCTGGAAGCTATCGATTTTTTGCGTCAACTCAATATTGCCGCACATCAACGCACTCCCGGTGTATTAATGATTGCCGAAGAATCCACCGCCTGGCCGCAAGTTTCACGCCCCACTTGGCTAGGCGGCCTGGGGTTCAGCATGAAATGGAATATGGGCTGGATGCACGATATTCTCGACTATTTCAAAAAAGACCCTGTGCATCGCCATTTTCACCAGGACCAACTTACTTTTGGGTTGCTTTACGCCTTCACCGAAAATTTTGTGCTGCCCTTTTCTCACGACGAGGTGGTACACGGTAAAGGGTCATTACGCTATCGTATGCCCGGTGATGAATGGCAGCAGTTTGCCAATCTGCGTCTGCTCTATACCTTAATGTACACCTACCCTGGTAAAAAACTGTTATTTATGGGCAATGAGTTTGGCCAGGGCTCCGAATGGAATCACGACACACAGCTCGATTGGTATGTGCTCGAATATCCTCTCCACCAAGGTTTACAATCATTAGTCGCAGATCTCAATCAACTTTATAAAAAAGAAACGCCTCTACACTATTTTGATTTTCAAGAAGAGGGTTTCCAATGGATCGACTGCCACGATGCTTCGCAATCCGTAATAAGCTACCTGCGTAAGGATGCCGAAGGCAATCACATTATTGTGGTACTCAATTTCACTCCGATAGTTCGCGAAAATTACCGTATCGGTGTACCCGCGCCCAACGGCATAGATTCCAACCAGCGTGAAGAAAATAAAACGTGCTACCGCATCATTTTTAATTCTGACTCTTCACACTATGCGGGCAGTAACGCCGGTAGTGGCGCCCCCATCAGTATCGACAACGAACCCTGGATGGATCACCCCTGCTCACTGCAACTCACCCTGCCTCCATTAGCGGGACTCGTTTTGACGTTAACGAACAATATAGAAGACCATTCCCTCATTAAAAACATAACACCGTAACGCGAATGTCTAAATTGTTGTTCGTTGCCAGTGAGGTGACGCCACTCATTATGACGGGGGGATTAGCCGATGTCTGCGGAAGTCTCCCCGTCGCCCTGAAAGCGATGCGTTGGTCGGTTCGTCTATTGATGCCCGCTTATCCTCAAGCAGTGAAGCAAGCCGCCCCCACTCGGCTCATTGCCACACTGCATCTACGCGGCACCCCGGGAGAAGTAAAAATACTGGAGGGTCACTTGCCCGGTGCAAATCTTCCGGTATGGCTGGTGGACTACGCACCCGCTTTCGAGCGAGCGGGCAACCCCTATGCGAAAACCGATGGCACTGACTGGCCCGATAATGCGGAACGCTTCGCACTGCTGTCACGATGTGCGGTGGAGATCGCTCAGGGCCGTGCCAATCTGTCCTGGATACCTGATGTTGTGCATTGCAATGACTGGCAAACCGGCCTGGCACCCGCCCTGCTCAGCACTGAATCACCTCGCCCAGCCACGGTATTTACCATTCACAATTTGGCTTATCAGGGCTTGTTTCCGGCTCGAACCTTTCAGGCTTTAGGGTTGCCTGAAGTCCTGTGGTCACCTGAAGGCCTTGAATTTCACGGTAAGCTTTCTTTCATCAAAGGCGGGCTGGCATTTGCTGACCACATTACCACTGTCAGCCCCAGCTACGCTGAAGAAATTCAAACAGCACAATGTGGTTGTGGCCTGGAAGGTTTGTTGCATTATCGACGCCACGTATTAACCGGTATTCTCAATGGTATTGATGAAAAAGCCTGGAACCCGGAAAAAGACAAGCACATCACCCAAACCTATTCCGTTGATACTTTGCATAAAAAAAGCCACAACAAACAAGCCTTATTGAAAGACTTTCATTTTCCCGTTAACGCCTCAGCAGCGACATCGTCAAAAAACCGTTCGGCCGACAATGGACAACGGCTATTGTTAGGTTCTGTAGGACGGTTAGCGGAGCAAAAAGGTATCGATCTGTTATTAGACATCATTGGTCGACTGGCCGCACTGGATGTACAATGTGTGCTATTAGGCAGCGGTGACAAACACCTCGAAAAATCTTTACGGGCCGCCGCACGAAGATACCCTGACACCCTTGGCGTACATTTTGCCTATGACGACCGGCTCGCCCACCGCATTAAAGCGGGTGCAGACGCCTTTCTCATGCCCTCAAACTTTGAACCCTGTGGATTGAGCCAACTCTATAGTTTGCGTTATGGCACTCCGCCCATAGTGCATTCTGTGGGGGGGCTCAAAGATACCGTCGTCGACAGTAGCAGTGCAGCACTCAAGGCAGGGGCGGCGACGGGTTTCCGGTTTTCACCGGCAACACCTGATGCCTTATTGGAAAGTATCGAGAGAGCCATTACCTTATACGCTCAACCCCAGCAATGGAATAAACTGTGCAAGACAGGTATGACGCAATGTTTTAATTGGCGCAGCAGTGCGCGCCGATATGCAGAACTTTATCGAGGCTTGTTAAAATCCGCGAGATAGAAGATAAAGTCAGATTAAAGATGCAGAGAAAAGGTACAAACCAAGCAGCATCGAGTGACATAAGGTACGGTTAACAGAACGCCCATATTACATTTGCGCAGCACTGAAACAATCTTCACGCCATGTACAGGCCTGTTGATCGCACACGCCTTCAAACGCTGAGGCAAAACAATCAAAAGCGCCTTCCTGTTTCTGTATGGCATGAATTAATTCTAATTTTTTCATTTTTCCGGGTTTGATATCCTTCTTTCTGGCAATGGCTTGGATCTGTGAGACTTTCATTTCGTCCTCCGGCTTGGCCAGCCATTACTCTCGAGTAATAAGGCCAACGATTCCATTCAAATAACGTCAAAATTATTGTAATAATTGATTTTAGTGATTTTTAAAATTATCTATACGTCTGTCTATACGTCTGGTGATACAATATTATTTTGGCGCACACATCAATTAGTGTTTTCAAAATACATTTTCAAAACCTGTATTCATAAAATATTCTACACAAAATCGTCGCAAAGATAACGATAACAATGTCTCCAGAGACATATCAGTATAACCGTAAAATCATCGACTACAAGCTCATCACGAAAAATATTTCTCAATGGCTATTCAGATAAGTTCGCACTTTAAATTTGTTTTACGGAAATGTTCAAGTGTATGATTTTTTTAAGCTAAAGTACTGAGAACCCACACTTATCTTTCTCTACGTCCTGTGCGTCTTTTCGACCTTTGCGGTTAACACTCCCAAGGTGGAAATAACTGTCAGGTAACGGCGTAACCTGACCTACATTGGGCCCGTGCAATCAATCCAACAATGGGCAGTACGGCCATCTTTTGTAGGTCAGGTTGCGTAGCTACCTGACGCGAGAGCTAGGTGCTAGGTGCTAAGTGCTGAGAACCCGCACTCATCTTTCTCTGTGTCCTTTGCGGCTTTGCGGCCTTTGCATTTACCACTCCCAAGGTGGAAATTACCTGTCAGGTTGCGCCGCTACCTAACGCAAGAGCGAAGAACTAAGTACTGAAAACCCGCACTCATCTTTCTCTGCGTTCTTTGCGTCTTTGCGGCCTTTGCGTTTACCACTCCCAAGGTGGAAATTACCCTACCAAATTCCAGCACGTTGTATTGGTTGAAAATTTTCATGTCGTGTAGGAGTGGCTTCAGCCGCGATAGCGATAGTGGTGCATCATTCGCGGCTGAAGCCGCTCCTACAGTTTAGGCCCAGCGACTCAGAACTCACTGGGTTTCGGATCAAAAGATTGACAGTTTATGCCGTAGTAATGACTGACGAATGAATCAGGCAAAAAGCTTATTTTGCAAGACGCCATATTTTTTGGAATCACTCATTAATTATTTTTAAGTGTTATTTTAATGTCGTTTCTTCGAACATGTTATACAGCACAGGATTATTCTGGGTTGCCCCGCGTTGCTGGCAAATGGCGGATGCAAATGCCAATGCTCTATCCAGAGTCACCTGTGCAGGCCAGTCTTGCAGAAGCCCCGCCATCGTAACGGCACAAAAGGCATCCCCCGCACCAACCGTATCGACAAGCTGATCAACGGGTGCAGGGCTTCCTTCAATAATACCATCCGCCGTTAATACAAAAGCACCACGCTCACCCCGGGTAACAATGAGGCGTTCAAACCCGCATAAGGTCAGTAATTCCTTTGCATGATGTTGCAAACCTGGTCCATCGGTCATTTCATGGCCTGTGACCTCGCACAATTCTTCATCATTCAATTTTACCCATGTAGCACGTTTCAACATACTTTCTACAAATGAGCTTTCCCACCAGGGCTCACGCAGGTTAAGATCCAGAAAAACAGGGGCATTTGTTTCTTTTAATAAAATATCCAGCGTTTTCCGGCAATGGGGTTCTCTTAATGCGAGACTTCCGTGGTAAATCATTGAGGGTGGCAGACTGGAAGTGGCCATTTTTTTAACGACCCTTAATGCTTCCTCATTACTAATATGATCATAAGCTTGGTCGGGCACAATGTGATAACTGGGCTGCCCATTTTCCAGTTGCACAGTCACTTGTCCCGTCGGGTAATTTTGGCAGCGCTGCAAACCCGATACATCCATTTTCCATTCACGCAGGGTGTTGTTGACATTATCACCATTAGTATCACTACCCACACTGCTGAGCAGCAATGGAGAGCACCCTAAGCCCTGCAAGTGCCATGCGACATTAAAGGGCGCTCCACCCAATATTGATTGACCATCGGGAAAATGATCAAATAACACTTCGCCAAATATTATCGGTCTTCCTGTTGTTGATTTATTCATTATTATGATTCCCCTCAACCACCAGGTATAACCAGCTCACCCAAAAAATCATAAAACTGGATACCTTCCAACACGCCCCAGGCATATTCTCCTTCAGCAAAATACACACGTTCTCGTCCTCTCAGACGGGCCAGTTCAGGACTGTAATTGCCCACCACCAGGCCAAGGGTGTTTCCCCGCAACATTTCTTCATCATTTCCGGAATCACCTGCTACCAATATTCGCTCAGGAGGCAACCCCCACTTGATAGACAAATATCGAATGGCCAGCCCCTTGGACGCGCGTACCGGCAACAAGTCCAAAAATTTCCCGTGTGAATAAATCAGTTTTGCGTGTAAATCAAGATGGCGTAAGTGTGCCTGAATGTCACGAATAGACGGTGATTTGGTGGTATTAATGAAATAACTTAATTTATGGGCACGCTGATCCTTACCGGGTTGTAATCGCAATCCGGGCATATTGATTAATGCTTTACGTAATTCCTTAGGTTTCCACCGGTAGTCAATGTGTCTCGTCCAGGAGTCATCCTCTAACATCCCATGTCCATAATGAATTTCACTGCCGACAGAAGTAATTAAAAAATCCGGTACCGGTAACTTTTCCTGTTTAATAACGTCTTGCGCACTTTCCAGACTTCGCCCCGTCGCAAAAGCCAGGCCTACTTTATGGTGGCCATTAGTGTGTCGTCTATTTTTAAGTTCTTTTAGTAAGGCTTTTAATCCCTTGTCATCTCCCAATAATGTATTATCAATATCGCAAACAAGAATACGATCCAGTATCGGTAATCGGGATTTGTTGCGCGTCGTCACCACATGATTGGCGCGTCTCGGTTTATCAATAATACGTTTAATAATACGCACATAATTGTCGGCGTGACTTTCCCAGGAAAAGTGTTTATGCGCCCCTGCCAGCCCGCTTTTAGACCACTGGTTCCAGCGTCGCTTATTGCTGAGGGAGCTGAGAATTGATTTCCCGAGTGCATCGGCATCAAGCGGATCAATGAGCACGCCATTTTTGCAAAGTCGAATTATATCGCGTGGCCCACCATCTTCTGTCGCAACAATGGGTAAACCACATGCCGCTGCTTCGATAAGAGTGAGCCCAAAGGGTTCCGTTAATGCCGGGTTGACGAACACGCCTCTGGTTTTAACCGCCATGCGGAAAAGGTCTTCAATATGCTCTGATTCGTGATGTTTTGGATAGGCTGCACAACCATAGAGGTCGTACTTATCGAACAACAGCAACAACTGGGTAAGGACTTCTCTAGCACCTTTATCCAGCTGATTAATGTCATCACGATTTCCAGCGATAATCACCAGATTTGCCATATCTCGTAATTTTTTATTTTCACCGAAGGCGCGTACCAGCGTCGCCAGGTTTTTCCGTTCGTCAGGACGTGCGATGGCCAATACCATCGGTTTTTTAGGGTGATCGAGAAAACGTGATAACACGGCCTTCATCGGCGAAACACTTTCCAATGCACGGGGCTTATGAAAACGGCTTAAATCGACTCCTGGCGGAATGATTGTCATACGACGTGGATGATAGTTCTCATAAATTTTATATTGCTCTTCAACTTCCTGATGAGTACTGGTAACCATCAGATTGGCATTGCCGAGGGCAATTTCTTCTGCTTCGATACGCTGGGTAAGGTTGTATTGAGCTTCAATATTGGATGCTTTCAGACCCTTCGCTAGCAGGCGTTGTTTTTTAACGCGCCCCAGTGAATGCCCGGTAAATGCCATCGGAACGCCGAGCAATTGCGCTAAACGTGTCGCAATATAACCGCCATCAGCATAGTGCCCATGAATAAAATCTGGAATCTGGCCTACGCGGCGCACATGCTGCAATACGTTATCGACAAAGCCGTCGAGATGCGGCCATAACACTTCTTTGCGTAAATAACGGCGTGGCCCACAAGGAATTCGGACGATCCGTGCTTTATCACTTAGCGGCTTGCCAAAGCCGGTAATATGGATAGATTCCATGGGTTCCGCATAATCATCACTGACCTTGGCATCAAAAACTTGTCGAGTGAGTAAGTCAACTTGCCCTACAGCCGGATGTTCAGCCAGTGCACGAGCCAGTTCCACGACATATTTTATCTGGCCGCCAGTATCAGCATCCCGACCTAACTCCAGATTGTGACCTCTAACCAACCCATGCACACTAACCAACATGATGTACAACCCGTCATTCGCCGGGTTCGTTTTTCGTTTTTTCTGCATTCTTTTTTATCGCATCCCTTCTATCGCTATCCTTTTAGTATTTTTAGCACATCCACGTAGTATTTTTATCACAACCCTGTTTCCAAGCCCTATTTAAGGGCTATGGGGTATAAATTACCCAAAGATATGACGTAAGATACTGCATCGACGACTTGTTAGATCCATGTCTTGTCTGACAGGGCGTTTTCGCTAATATTAACCTTCATTCCTGGTGTCACTTTATCGTACAGGGCAATAACATCTGAATTTCGCATCTTAATGCAACCATGTGAGCTAGGAATTCCCATATCATCGTCATCTGGACAACCATGCAGGTAAATATATCGCCGCATGGTATCAACCACTCCTAGTCGATTTTTGCCGGGTTCCAAGCCTGACAACCAGAGTATGCGGGTGAGAATCCAGTCTCGATCAGGGTGTTCACGCCGCAGATTTTCTGAATAAATCTCCCCCGTTTCACGACGCCCCACAAAAACAGCGTTTGCGGCCGCTTTGTCACCTATTTTTGCACGCACCTGATGCCAGCCACGGGGGGTACACTCACTCCCCGCTTGCTCTCCCGGGCCATTTTTTGCGCTAGAGATAGCCACATCCATTTCAATGGCATTATCAATGCGTAACTGTAAACGTTGATCTTTGATACTAATAACAATTAAACTCTTCAAAACTACCGCCCTGCTGTAAAATCACCGAAAACAAATTCACCGACCAAATTCACATACTAATAAACCAGTAAATAAAGAGACTCTGTATTCAAAAGCGTTAACCGCAGGGATGTATTTACGGCGTCTTCTGAATACCGGTATCCTTCTCTTGCGTACCGGTAGTATCTACAAATATTTAGACAGTGTAGCCCAGTAGTTACACAATAACACTTCGGATAAAAAGCCAAAATCATTAGATACCTTACAATAGATACCGCGAGCAAGACGATTAGCATGAAGATGGCCGGAAAAGACTTAAAAGGATAACGTACCATGGACACCACAATCGACAAAAAATGGGGAAACCCAGATCCCACACACGACCCCTATGCCCTGGCAAACTTCCGGGCCCGGCCTACTGACGTATTAATCACCACAGCCGCGAAGGCAGGTACCACCTGGATGCAGCAAATACTTCATCAACTACGCACGGGAGGCGATGAAAATTTTTACTCCATCGACAGTGTCGTTCCCTGGCTGGAGGTTCCCCGAGATGGAAAACACTGGTCAGTTGTATTGGCAGCGTATGAGCAGATTCCCGATCCCCGCGTATTTAAAACACATTGTACCTACCCACAAACACCCGGCATAAGCGCCAACAATAACAGTACAGCCCGCATTATTCTTACCTCTCGTGACCCTAGAGATTGCTGCATCAGTTTCTACCACCACAAGCAGGACATGACGGATGCGGCAAAGGCCAAGATGGGTATCACAGAGAATCAAACTTTCGAGGTTTTTCTGGATGAATGGTTACATTACGAAAGCTGGTATCGGAATATGGCAAGCTGGTGGCCTCACCGTAATGATAATAATATTTTGTGGCTACGTTTTGAAGATCTGAAACTACACTTCAATGACCAAATTGATAAAATTCTGTATTTCCTAAAATGGGAGATTAGTGATGAGCAGCGACAGCGTGTATTGCACCTGTGCTCATTCGACTGGATGAAAGAAAACAGCATACGCTTTGCACGGCAAAACAATACAGATGAACCCATGTTTAAGCCCGGAGGCTTTATTCGTAAAGGAAAAATTGGCGAAGGAAAATCCACCCTAACTGCAGAGCAGGAGGAACGAATTCTAAATAAGGCCAGAGACAGGCTACCGCCTGATTGCTTAGTCTACTTGGGGCTAACCCCATCGACCTGACACGTAATATACCGAACACTAATGGCCTTTAAATGTTACATATTTCAGGCGTATAAAATGGGAATAACGAAAAATTGTATAGGATAGTCTTCGGCAGGGTTGAAAGGTTCACTATTTATAAAAGTCTGAATATCGCGTTATAACATCGTGTTTCCCCCTTAAGGGTACATTGCTGTCTGTATAATCAATTTTACTCTACCTCGCGTCTTCACACCGCACTCTCAACCTCACTCTCAACCTCACTCTCAACTGAAATATCAACCTCACTTTCAAACGCGTTCAACCATATTCACAACTTCATTATGTATCGTCCGGCGAGGGGCGACAGATGCGCGTATATTTTCATCTGAAATATTTTTTACTTCGGATAATTGTTTTATCAGACTTGACGCTTCATCCATTGCACTGTCATATAATTTAATTTTTTCCTTATCAAAACTATGACTATTTAAGGCTTCCATTCTGAACAGCTGCATCTGGTTTAGTAAATTATTCAGAATGTGATGGCTCGCCCGTACTATCGAATGATAAATGAGACTGGCTTCAAGTTGCTTTTCTTTTTCGATAAGCTTTTTTGTCGATATTTCAACATAAGCACCAAATGATACGAGAAGAATAACAATAACGCCCCTCATCCACAGTTCATTAAAATCTCCAGGAATAATTTCAAAACTTTTCTCGCCGTATAAATAATAATGAATAATGGAATCACTCATCCAAAACGTTATTGCGAGCAATATAGAAAAATAAAATAGTTAACTTTTTAAATTTCCCGACCCTCCCAATCCCTTCTGTTGTGTTGTATTGTGTTGTATTGAATTGTATTACCCACTTCATCTTGGCTACCTCACACAATCACTCTGAAAATACATTATTCTCTCACACCTTAATACTCCAAAAACGTAACGCCTATTTTTGGCCAATGATCAGATGAAATTTGAGGTTGTGAGGCTCTGATAAAATTCGCTGTCATTAAACGCGATCATATTTTATCTGTTCAGGCTTTCCGCCACATCACCTAATGTAAAATAAAATACTGACCCTTCACCCACCGTGCTATTCGCCCATATCTTTCCATTATGTTTGTGGATAATACGTTGAACGGTTGCTAACCCAACACCAACTCCTTCAAATTCTGACGTTTTATGTAGCCGTTGAAAAGCGACAAATAGTTTATTTTTATAACGCATATCGAATCCAGCGCCATTATCACGAATAAAAAATACATTCTCACCCTCCTGTTGCTCGACACCGAACTCAATTTCTGGCTTTGGAGTAGTGCTACTGTACTTCCAGGCATTACTCATTAGGTTATCGATCCCGATTTGCAAAAACTTAGCGTCGCCATGGCAAAACATATCCTTTTGAATCGTCACAGAAACCTTTCGAGCAGAGTCATATCCCCGCAATGTTAATAGTGATTTATCCACAATTTCAGACAAATTAATATATTGTGTTGTAAACTTAGTTCGGGCAATTCTCGACAAATTCAATAAATCATCAATAATTGACCCCATTTTTTCTGCGGCAGCACATATTCTCGTTAAACATGTTGTCGCTTCTTCATCTAATTTTTCTCCATAATCCTCATTCAGTATTTGGCTGAAGCCGTTAATACTGCGCAAGGGCGCCCGTAAATCGTGGGAAACAGAATGACAAAATGACTCTAGCTCACCGGTTAACATGAGTTGCCGATGATATGCCGCCGTTAATTCTTCCGCCTTCGTATTTAACTTAGAAGTCTTGTCCCTGACTTCATTCTCTATGATCTTGTTCTGCTGAAAAAGCAGTATATTTATTTTCACGTGCGATCGAATAATAAACCAAACAGCACCTGTTAATAGCAATCCTAAACAAAAAGCAAACATTGGATAGATTATACTTGATGATAAAAAACCCTTTGTGCGTTCAAATTTTACTGATGCAACATGGCCTAACAAACCAAGATTTAATACTAACGTATATGTATTCTCAAATAATCCCGTGAAAACTACAGCACCTTCTTGCCAAACAATATTTTCATTAATAACTATGGAAATATAATCATTTTTGTCCATTGGAATTAAGTGGTCGAAGTTAATTTTATACAATATAACGCCAAATACATCTCGCAATTTTTTATTATTTGATCGATCAGAATGCCCTCCATACAACGCACGGACGGCATACACTTTATTGTGGTCATCTGATATAGGTGCATATGCTAATGCGTTTGAGTAATATTTTGTCAGTTCCAACGCATTTTTTACATCTGAGTACGTCAAAATATCCCGGCCAAACCAGCGAGAGTTTTTAACATTAAATGGCTCAATGAATTTAACGGGGAACAAAATATCCGGGGAAAGGGAGCTTATTAATACGGGTTCAGAAAATGGCTTTACTTTAAACCCAGCATAACCTTCATTCCGAATACTCAGTTCATATAGAAGTTTATTTTTTAACGCCACTTTTTCAGCAAACACGATTTCTTCAATAAAATTATTTTGGTTAATGCGTGATTTTGCGAAAAAAGTGAACTCATCCTTGCTAAGTTCATCGACCAGATAAAATCGGGATGCAAATTCCGTATTAATTCGTTTAAGTGATTCAAATACAGCCTCAACCTTGTTAAAGGCACTATTTGCCTCACTCAAAAAGGTTGATTTTTCTTTTTCAATCTCATAACTCAACGTGACGAAAAACAAAAATGTACTTATTGCTGCGCCAATAAAAATAACAATTTTTTCAGTATGTGGTTTTATTATCAATTTACATTACCAGGCAGACGAGGCTCGTCTCTTGGTAATTTTGTCCAGTACTATACTAGTATTACTTAACAAGTCATTATTCAAATATAAATGCCACTCTTGATTTACAGTCACGGGTATTGTACTTACCGATGTTCCCGTTAAAATTTCCAATGCGACCTCACCAGCCCACCGTCCTTGTTCTTCTGCGCTTTTTGTTAATCCAATCATGGCATATGGCATCATCCATGCGTAATTAGTCACTGAAAATTTGCGGCTTTTAGTGTTGACTGTTTGTAATGCAACCGCAGTATCCCAATCATTTATTCCAGCATTATTATTCACAATAACAAAATCTGCCGATTGAGAATCAACATATACTGAAACCCATTCGGACATGGTCTTTACAAATTTACCCGTTAACTGCACACCTTTTTTAGAATAGACCTTTTGAAAATGTTCAAAATCTTTATGCTCAGTTATGACATCAGCTGACAGGTATACGCCATGCCTAACATGGTCTACATTTTTCCTGATTATTTCGAGCATGGGTGAAATCGGGGCGACCTCAACCATTCCCGTGACGTTACTATATGGAAACCCGTAGGCTTCTGCGGTCCAGTTAACGCCACAGAACACAAAAGGAAGACGGGCATCTTTATAGTTCATTACTACGTATTTAGCGGCATTGTCATCAGAGGAAATGACAATATCCGGCTTAAATTCTAAAATAAGCTGGCTCACGGCATCCGCTTTTTTCCTCGCAAAAGCCGAATCTGAATTCCTTTTTGTATCCATATAGAACTTTTTAAGTTCACAATGTCCCTCCAGGGTTTGTGCTACACTTTTTTCTATCCCATCGTTCCAGGCATATCCTTTATGGTAAGACATAACATGCAAACACTTTCCAGCAGCATGGGTATTAATCGGCAATACACACAATGCTAACGTCAGACAAAATAACCACTTCATCTTCGCACCTTAAGTAGCTTAGCCTATTAAACACTATTACACGATAATGTAGATTCTACACATAACCACAGAGTAGTATAAAATCCTATAATTACCCAATTTACAAGTTTGATGCAACAAAATCGTCTTTATTTTCGTCTACCACCCTCTAATTTCAGCTATTCTTGAGTGACCAATTCACTATACAAGGCAAAAAAACGGCTCATGCCCTCAGCTATCGTCTGAGTCCACAAACCGTCTGTCTTTTTTGCACGTCTGATTGTTAATTATTCACGGATTTTCGTCATTAATTACAGGCCCATACACCATTTTGGTTTATGTACAAGGTCATATACTTTGCATAGCGCTAAAGTCTCAAATATCCTGTCACAGCGTCTTTAAATACTCAACCAACGCAATGCGCTGAGTGTGGTTCATTGGCTCAAACTTATGTTTCACGATTTGCCCTTTCTCATCGCGAACCACTTTACCATCAACAACTTTCGGCATCGGCGTATTACCTGCGGCATATTCATGTCCCTTGTTACTATTGCTGGGCAGCGTCGTATCGAATATAAATAATGGAGGGTTTGTGAATTGCTCAGGGTTATTCAGTTGTACATAACCAACATTTTTGACGTCCAACTCCCTATTTCCTACGGAAAAGGTTTTTGAACGACACTGTTTCCCCTGTTGAATCTCCCTGTCAGTACAACTTGGCAGCAGTAATTCATATAAATTGGGGACCGAGCCATTATGCAAATAAGGTGCCGTTGCCCAGATACCATTTAGCGGCCGCCCTTTATACGCATTTAAATAGGATTTGTTGGATATCTCAAGCTCCACATGACGCTGAGTTTTGTGGTTCGCTCTAAAGAAGCCTAAGGGGTTGGTATATATCGAGGTAAAAAATAAACCTAATTTTCGAAATATACCCTCTGTCATTGCACCGGCGGTAACATCTGACAGAATGGGGAGAACACTGGAGGTGTTTACATCGTGCAGATCAGAAGGACACATCCCCGTTGTCACATTTTTCAACACACCGACCTCCCCACAGTAACGAATGGCATTTGAGGCCATTTGTGGGTCGGTACCGATCCAGTCGACACTGGCAAACTGAGCCACAACTATTCGGCTACTATCCGTTCGGTCAATCTCAGCATGGCAGGTGTCACACTGATATTCTGTATAGACCTTCTTACCCACGGCAGCACGTTCAGCATTAATTTCGGGCAATACCCCACGCTCTGATAGTTCTTCCCAGGAGGGTGACCATAAATCTTCAAGGCGGGACTCCAGACGTACCTGATTACCGGATTCCGCAGAGGAGTGATAACTGACTTTTCCTGAAGCATTTTGGGTGACTTTTAGTGTCGCAAAAACACCCAGCACTTCGCCCGTGTTCCGGCCTAAAGGGCCCAGACCGAGTGCCGAGCCATTGTCCCCGACACCATTCCACTGCACAAAGTCGTGCTGGGGTGTGTCCCAGAGAAAGGGATAGCTGACAGGTGCATTTGCCGGGTTTGTCTTTGCATCCTCAGTAACATGCATCAATACCCGGTTATATATCCGTCCAAACGCATCTAACCTTCCATATCCATAATGTACCAGCTTGTCCTGAGATTCGTGTTTTGGTTCGTTGACGCGTACATATTCAGCAATTTTATGATCAAAACGGGTAAGCAACTCTTTAAATGATTTCAATTGCTCTTGCGTGGGCGAATCGGTATCCAGTACATTTTTTGCAAGCTGAATAAATTTCTCACCCCGTAAACTCGCATTTACCGCTTTCGACAACGATACCAACATTGTTTCCATGTCTGCCAGCGCGGGGCCACCGTCGATGCGAATGCCTTTCGATTGGAAATTAACTTGTGAGGTATGACAAGCCGCACAGGTAAAACCAATATAGTCTTCCCCATCATGGCTGTCTTTTGTCCAGCCTACGGGTAAACCATCCGGATTATCCCAGGTTGGACGTTGAGGTAAGTAACGAAACCTGAGCATGTTATCAATATCGCGAAACAGCGCAGAACTGTCTGCTTGCTCCAGGTGCAAATAGACGTCGTAGGGCAACAGATCAGAGCCCTGGGTCGTATTGTAATACCACATGCTGTCTGACCTACCCCAGTTTTGATCGGGGTAAACTATAGTTTCAACGGTATCACCAAAAACATCATTCGATGTCGCAATTGCTCCTCTGTCAGCATCGGGCCATGGCCCCTGGGAGATATAAGCGCAAGAAGTGAGGAAAAAAATGGACGAGCAGAAAAACACAGATTGATGTGGAGTATTATTACGCATAAGTCATTCCTTTGTCATATGGATAATATCCTCAGTACTATATGCCACCCTCCAAGGGTTTGTCTGTATCTATCTCATTATTTACCCACTTATTCATTAATCAGAAGAAAAGGTTTATTAAAAATGCTTTAAAGGGTTTTTATCATCTGCTCATCTGAACCGTAATTAATCCATCATAGTTGCCGTCCAAGCCGAGGGTGTACCCCTTGATTCCTTTTTTGGCGATGAAGACATGATCTTCATACCACAGGGGCACATAAGGCAATGTATCCAACAACTGTTGCTGTAATTTCCGGTAAGCACTGGCCTGAGCTTCGAGTGTTTCTGCATTTCCTGCCAGGTTGATCAAGCGATCCGCTTCTTTATTTTGGTAACGCCCTCTGTTCGCACCATTGGGCGGTATTGATTCACTGTGAAACACATACCGAAAAATATCCGGCGTCTTGATGCCCACCCACGACAAACTGAACACTTGGAAATTTCCGGCTTTAATGTCGCCGTAAAAAGTGCCCCAATCATAACTGCGCAGATCCACGTCAATGCCTACGTCTTTTAACTGACTCTGCAATACCGTTGCCAAACGTACCCGGAAGGCATTTGTGGAGGTCTTATAGGTTATCTTCAAAGGGTTTTGCGGGCCGTAGCCATGTTTGGCCAACAATTCACGCGCACCTTGGGGATTAAATGTCAGACCAACCAATGCCGGATTACCCGCCCAGTGGTTAGGGGGCAACATCGCGCTTGCCGGGCGAGCTGACCCACCCATAACATAATGAATAATGGCTTGTCGGTCTATCGCCATCCCTATGGCGCGACGCACATCAGCCATACCAACAATGTCATCATCGAGATTAAAACCCAGATACGTAAAGTTGGACCCCTTAGCGCGAGTGACCGTGATATCACTTTTTTGTTCCAGATAGGTGACTAATTCCGGTGACAAATCATTTTGCAGCATATCCACTTCGCCACGCAGTAATTTGAGTACGCGCACGGTTGCATCGCTCACCCGTATAAAACTTATACGCTGTTGATCTCGTCGCCGTAGCAATTGTAAACGACCATCTTCTGGCCAGGCGATGACGTTAAATGGCCCACTGCCAACGGGGTGTTGATTAAAAGGATGGCCTTCGGCAATTTTACTTGCGGGTAAAATACCGATGACCAAATAACCGGGAAATAACAAGTCCGCCTTCTTAAGATAAAAATCGATGGTGTTTTTATCAGGTGTTTCAATTCGCTCAATAACGGACAAGGTCGCACGATGTGGCGACGCATTTTCCGGATTGAGAACGGATTCGTAGGTGGCTTTTACATCTTTTGCGGTCAGCAAACTCCCGTCATGAAAGTCGCGTTCCGTACTCGTTTCTACGGTATTAAGGGTAAAGCGATAATGTGTTGGCGATACGCGCTGCCAATGGGCGATGCCGGGGACAGGCAATTGAAGTTCATTAAACGCCACCAAGCGTGTATACAATAGCCGGTTTATACGACTAGATGTCGCATCCGTGGCAAATCGCGGATCGAGTGTCACTGGCGCACTGGCCAGGCCGATGCGCAGAGTGTCGTCGGCGGAAGGCGCGCAGGCTGTCAACGCCATAATGCCCAGCCATGCCATTAGCAAAAATCTTAACGGTAGTATTACTGGAATACCAAAACGACGAGGCGTGTAAAAGATGGGGGCGTTACCAGTTTTTATAGGGGTGTTTAACCAAGCAGACATTGTAATAGCGCGGGTCATCTGAAACCTCTTCGCCCAGCCAATCAGGCCGTTTGAAAACCTCGTCTGCGGCAGACAGTTCGATTTCGGCCACCACCAGCCCCTGGTTATCTCCTGTAAAGACATCAATTTCCCATGTATGCGCACCATAAGTCACATGGTACCGGGTTTTTTCGATGAACGGGCCATCGGCCAAGGCATCCAACATTTCATTCGCATCCCCCAGAGGAATGGGGTATTCGTATTCCTGCCGGGTAATACCTATGGTGGCACTTTTTATATTAATGTTAGCTTGCTGACCGGCAATACGCACACGCACGGAAGCCTTAACCGGGTAATCTGACGCCTCATGGTCAGAAGCATCATGCGTCGAAGCCGCCCCGTTGAGGTAGCCCTGTCGCATGAGCACACCCGCATCGGCTTCCGATTGCCAGCGGGTATCAACCAACAGGAATTTACGTTCGATTTCAGTCGCCATTCTTTATTTCAATTTCGCTCATTGATTGAATTAATAGATTTTCTTATTTCAATAAGGAACGTTTATTAACCTTAAGGTTGAATAGTGGTGACTGACGTAGCAACAAGATACTAGTAACAAGGTACTAGTAACAAGGAATACGTGGCATCAGCAACGCGGTAAAAAAATGCGTTGTTTCCTTAGTATTCAGTCCTTAGCCGTCCCTAAAAAAATCACAAAGCCACCGCCTACGCAGAACACAATTCAGGTTGATATTACCGCCTTCAGCCGTCAGGTAACTGCGTAACCTGACCTACCAAAAACGAATGGTTATGTGATCGGATATTGGAGTGGATTCAGCCCTTAGCACTCAGCACTTGTCTTAATCCGGAAGAACCACTGTGGTGGTTTCAAAACCTCGTGTTGCTTCGTCTACCATTGCAAATTCATGCTCGCCAATTTTCAAAATCTCACCGTGTTTTAACATGTGGCGTTTAACTTTTTTACCATTGACGGTGGTGCCGTTGGTACTGCCCTTGTCTTCGATGTGGATGTCCAGAAGTCCTTCCATATAGACGCTGCTGGTGGCCGTTAAAAGCGCATGTTTACCGCTCACGGTTTCATCATCCACCCGAATATCGCATTCTGGCCTACGACCGATGAGCCAACGGCCTTCTTTCAATTCAATGTCTTCTATAAACTGGCCGTCACGGCTGTGTACAAGTTTAGGCATGGTAGTAAACCTCATAAAATCTTATCGATATAAAGACTGATGCACAATGTAATTTTTTGGTCTGGACATACTAATGCGTACCATTGGTACTCATGAATAACATCTTCAGCGTGGCCCACCCAAGGCAGCCACTACGGCGGATATATTGTCCTTCCCACCTTGATGGTTGGCAAGGTCTATCAGGTGTTGTGCCGCCGAAGCCCAGTTACCCGCGGCGGCAACCAGTGTGTCTTCAATAGCGGCATCATCCACTAAATCCGTAAGCCCATCGGAGCACAACAGGAAGACGTCTCCCGGCTCGGCATCCAGCTCCTGCACTTCGGCGACCACTTTATCCCGGTTACCCACGGCCTTGGTAATAACGTGACTATACGGGTTATTTTCAACTTCCTCAGCAGAGATAACCCCCTTCTCCAGTAATTCACGCACCAATGAATGGTCTGCGGTAATCTGTTCTAGTTGCCGACCCCGCAGTCGATAGACACGCGAGTCTCCGACATGGGCCACAACGACTTTATCATTATAAAACAATACCATTGCCAGTGTAGTCCCCATGCCCTGGCGATCAGCATTCACACTGGCTTCTGTAAAAATAGCCGCATTAGCCTTGCTCACGGCCCGATACACCAGGGTGGCATGTTTACTTTTGCCTTTATTCGGCGTTAATCGCAAGGCTTTACCGAGTGCGGGTATTAACAGCTCCGTCAATTGTTCAATGCACATTCGACTGGCGACATCCCCAGCATTATGACCACCCATGCCATCGGCTAGCAGCGCAAGCCCTGATTCAGCATTCCAACTGATGGCATCTTCATTATGGCTTCTGGCCCGGCCTGTGTCCGTCAAGCCTTGAATTGTCACATTGAACTGTGGCAGGGTACTGCGAGACAGGGAACTACTTGGCGGGGAACTACCTGGCAAGGAACTACCCGGCAAGGAACTATCTGGCAAAGAACTACCTGGCATTCCTTTCATTGAGTTTGCAGACATGCGCTTACCCCATTTCGGTTCATTGGCTTATTTTTTACGTTATTTAAATAGGTCTTTATAGTAAGTCTTTGGAATATTTTCGGTTAATGGCGGGGCATTCCTGTCTGACGCCGTTGCGTTAACCATTGTTCATATCTGTTCATAACAGCGTTTAATAGCGTCGGCCATTGCCTGTCCAGTGGCAAATCGCTTGTCTGTTTCTTTTTCCAAGGCCTTGTTAATTAACCGTGTCATGCAAGTAGGTAACTCTGGTCGTAATTTACGGATGCCTTTGGGCTTTTCGTGGGTAATTTGATACATCAGGCTGGTGAGCGAATCCCCTTCAAAGGGCAGATATCCGGTAAATAATTGATACAAGGTAACGCCAAGGGAAAACAGGTCTGAACGCCCATCAACTTTTTTACCCGCGATCTGTTCAGGTGACATATAAAATGGACTGCCGAGCACCGTGCCCGTCCGTGTTTTACTATTATCCGTTAGGCAGGCAATACCAAAATCCGTCACCTTTAACTGGCTCTTGGCCGCATCAAAGATAATGTTACCGGGTTTCACATCCCGGTGTACTACTTTTTGCTCATGGGCATACCCCAAAGCCTCGGCAACCTGAATGCCAATGGAGAACACTTGCTCAATGCTCAACAACTCATCGGTACGAATGTGCTTTTCCAGACTATTACCTGTTATGTAATCCATGGCAATATAGGCTAGGTCATGTTCTTCGCCCACATCATAAACGGTAACAATACTGGGGTGGTTAAGACGCCCGGCGGTTTCGGCTTCCTGAAAAAAACGGCGGCGAACCTCTTCCAGTTGCTCACTTTCGAACTCTTCCGTGAGCGCCATGGTTTTTATCGCGACGGTACGGCCAATACGTGGATCGCGCCCCAGATACACAGTGCCCATGGCACCACGACCCAACTCACTTTCAATTTCATAACGGCCCAACAGCGGACGTTCTACGTTTGGGTCGTCCACAACCAGCTTGGTGGATGCATAAGAAATCGTGGTGGACGCTAAAGAACTTGCCCGAGGTGATTCGGGCACACGCTGATGGCGCGCCCGGCGTTCACGAATATCCCGGAAATTATCATCCTGCTTTGCAATAATGTCATAAGCCGCCAGTGCCTTACTGAACTGACGACGGCGCTCAAAATCCAGCGCCAGTTGATACAGTGCTTCACGCAATGGTGGGCTGGCCACACAGGCCCCAAGTTTTTCAAAAGCCCGGTCAAACTGACCCTGAGTCCGCAGGTTTGTAGATAGTTCCACCAATGCAGCGTCTCGATCCGCCACCAAACCAAAATGATGACAGTTCACCCAATGATGCAGTCTCAACAGAACTTGTCCGGACAGTAACAACAATACCGGCAACGCCAAAGGTAACCAGGTGTTTTGCACAATCATTAATAACAAACTGGTATTGAGCATAACAAAACCGACACCAACGCCCATCGCTAAACCCAAATTGCCGCGCAGGCGTATGGGTAACAACAATAAGTATAAAATGATGACAACCAACGCCCCACGTTGCACCCCTAAGGACCAATAGGGAACGCGGATAAAAGATTCATTAATAACGGCGTTAACGACCTGTGCCGACCATTGCAACCCCGTGCTATTACCCCCCCCTGGCACGTCAACGAGCAGTGACAACGGCCCATTGGCTAACCCCACAATGACGGTTTTGCCACGTAACTGTTTTCGCACGGCGGCATCTTCCAGCACATGGTGCGCCGACAGAACCGTTATAGGTTGTGATACATCACGTACACGTGGGTAAATTCGTAACCCGGCATCTGCGTCATACCAGACCGTACCCAACATCACGCCTTGTCCCGGATGCACGCTAATACTGTCCATGGGTACCCGCAGTGCCCGGGCCGCGAGCAGCAATTCAAAGCTGGGCAAAAATTGACCATATTCATTCTGGTTTTTTGCCGTTCGGGTAACCGACAAGGCCAATGGCGCTGCGGCTCTCACGGTGCTGTGGTCATCGGCAAACAACGCGCTACTGACACTCTCCGAAAATATCGGCAACGGAGCAGAAACCGCTGAGGCCGCCACGGACACATCATGCAATTCAGGGGGTAACAAGAGTGGTAAGACTAATGCCAGCGTGTTTTCTGGCGCCTCTACATTTAGCAATCCTCCCGGCCCTGCAATGAGTTCAGTTACCGAGGACGTTGCCAGCACCGCTTCCGGAAAATTCTGCAACGCAGACCGCAAAGTCGAATCGGGATCTAATTGTTGCAAAATCGCGGCGTCACCGGGTGAAACGAGGCGTTGTTGAAGTTGAGAAAGTGCTTTACTGTCAATGCGGGTCTGCAAAGTATCCAGAGGCACCGTAACCCCCACGGCGGCCACTTTGGCTTTTCCTAAGTACTGCAATACTGCCGCTAATTGTTCATAGGAATAAAAATGATGAGCAGCTTGCCTGAGTGAATCAGAATGGGTTGCATCGCGACTCTTTACGTAAGCATTGTTGAGGTAAGCACTATCATCACCCAACGTGATCACAACGACATTATCCGGCGCCTTCATTACCGGCATTAATTGTGCCATGCGGGTGTATAGCGCGAATTCCAATTGCTGGGCACCCGGCATAAAACTCCAGCCCAGCAGACTCAAGCCCAATAACAGCGTCCACCAGCGATGCTTGGCAAACAACAGCATCATGATGGTATTTCTTCAGCGAGTGGCACGCAATTACCCGGTTAATCAATCAGTTAGTGTTTTTCAGACGGTAATGGCAGCATATCAGAGCACACACACAAATGCCGGAACCTTCTCACAAAGTTCAACCACATACCCCTCATCGACGCACATAAAATAAGCTTGAGAGCGACGATGTTAAACCTTCATTGGCTTTCAGGGCTTATTGACTGCATTCGCCGATGGGTAATCTACCTTTGTCAAAACCCAACCACCCAATACCAATAACAACACTATCGACAGCATACCCCAGCGATGGCTACCACTGGCCAGACTTATCACACCCACCATTAAAGGCCCCAACACTGCGGCAAACTTGCCCAACATATTGTAAAAACCAAAAAACTCTGTTGACTTGCCCTTAGGAATAAGTCGCGCATAATACGAACGACTCAACGCTTGTACCCCGCCTTGCACCAAACCTATCGTAATGGCCAATGCATAAAATTCTGCGCTGCTGTCCATAAAAAAAGCACCCATGGTCGCCAGCACATAGACCCCCAGCGCCAATAAAATACCCTTTTTGGCTCCCTCTCCCTCGGCACCATATCGCTGTGCCATCCAGCCAAAAGCAATGGTCGACGGCAGGCCGACGAATTGCGTAATCAACAACGCTGTAATTAAGTCTTCCTGCTGTAAACCAATAGACAAACCATAATCCACCGCCATGCGCACAATGGTGTCAACACCGTCTATGTACAACCAGTAGGCAACAAGAAATAGCACCACCAACCGAAATTGACGCAATTGATGAAAGGTTTTAATTAATTGCTGGTATCCCGCCTGTACCACCCTCCAAGGGGAAACGGCGTCTAATTTGTCCTGGTTAGCGGGTTTTTCTTTAACCCATAAAAATAACGGAAGCGAAAACACCGCCCACCAGATAGCCACTGAAATAAACGAAAGTCGTACAGCTTCGGAAGCTGACTGCAAACCAAAGCTTTCAGGAGATAAGGTCATCGCCACATTCACGGCAAACAGTAAGCCACCCCCCAGGTAGCCCAACGCATACCCCAGTGCTGAAATAAAATCCCATTGCGATTCTTTAGCGACGGTTATCAACAGCGCATCATAAAAAATATTCGCGCCCATAAAACCAATGGTCGCCGTCACAAATAACACCAACGCCGCCAGCCATTCCCCCTGGGCGACACCATAAAGCGCCGCCGTTGCGACCACTCCTGTGCCGGCAAACAACATTAAAAGCCGCCGACGTAGCCCACCCTGGTCGGCTATTGCGCCTAACAAGGGGGCTGCCAGAACAATGACCAAACTCGCCACAGAATTACCCACGCCAAGATAAAAGGTACTTTCTGTGCTGGAAACACCCGTACTCCAATATTGCTTAAAGAATATCGGAAAAAAACCAGCCATAACCGTTGTGGCAAAAGCGGAATTTGCCCAGTCATACAAAGCCCAGGCAACAATAGATTTATTCAGGGGATGAAGTTTCACAGCAACCGTCGCTTATTAAATGACGCCGATTGTCCAACAGTCGCGACTAAATAGAAACACCGCTTTGTGTAATACGGTGTATTAACGCTAACGTTGCATAAAGTATGCGCATTATAAACATGCCCAGAAACAGACCCATAATGACTGGTTTTCACTTTCCTGGTCACCTATTTATCGCTTTTTACACTCGGTTTATACAACAGTAATATTACTACTGGCATCCTTCTCTACTGGTTTATTAGTAGGTAACGCAACCAGTAATTCACCACTAATGTACTCAAACACCGTTTGTTGGAGAAATCGTGAGCTTACTGCCAGTTAACCCTAACGTTGCATAAAATAGAGTACTTTGAACATGCCTCAGAAGTGGTGCGGTTGCTTATGATTTGAGGCCGTCAGCGACATGGATGTCGCTGACGAGCTTACAGGGATTCATTTATTAAGGAGTACGCGTGCCTCAAATTATAAGCAACTGCACCACTTCCCTTCAGATTGGCACATTTTCAATCCGACAGTTAACGTATTTCTGGATATCACCCGCAGTGAATTCGAGAAACAGACAAATAATGACCGTTTTTCACTTTCCCGGTCGCTTATTTATCACTTTTTACACTCGATTGAGCAACGATAAGGTTACTGTAACTTGCCTGCAATATAGGCCGTAGTCCAGGCTGCCTGAAAGTTAAAACCACCAGTTATGCCATCGATATCAATAATTTCACCTGCAAAAAACACATTTTTACAGACCCGACTTTGCATGGTGGTAAAATCAATGCTGTTAAGACTCACACCACCGCAGGTCACAAACTCTTCCTTGAAGGTGGTTTTTCCGCTGACGGAATAAATATCGTTAGTCAACACACCCACCAGTTTATTCAGCCCCTTGTTACCCAGCTCAGCCCATTTTTTCTGAACAGGCAAGCCACATTTATCCAGCAGATATCGCCACAATCTGTCCGGCAGTGAATAGGGTCGAATACTGGACAGTATTTTTTGGGGGTGGGAATCAACAATGCTGGCAAGGTCCTTCATCACCACATGATGATTTTTCTCACTCACCCAGTTAACTTGTAATTTACAGGTATAGTCGCATTCACTGAGCCATCGCGCACCAAATGCCGATAATTTTAGAATCGCTGGCCCACTCATACCCCAATGGGTCACCAACAGAGGCCCTTCAGACTTAAGTTTGGTACCCTGAATATTCACCAGAGTACTTTCCACTACAATGCCCATCAATTCAGTGACGGATTCATTGGGCATATTAAAGGTAAATAATGAGGGTACAGGGTCTTCAATTTCATGGCCCAAATTTTCAAGCCACTGAAGTCCGTGTCGCTTAGGAGAGCCGCCGGTCGTTACAATGACCTTGTCAAACATTTTTGGTGAGCTGTCTTCAGGGACAAAACACAATTGCAATTGCTCACCAACGGGATTTATAGATTTCACCCCATAACGGATCTTAATGCCTACTTTTAGATGCTTTGCTTCATTAACAAGACAGTCGATAATGCTTTGTGAATCCTGAGAGACCGGAAATACACAGTCATCATCCTGAACAGTCAGTGGAACACCTCGAGATTCAAACCAGTCCATCGTCTGTGTAGTACTAAAAGTACGAAAGGCCTTTTTCAAGGCCTTTCCACCTCTAGGGTAACATTGGCTGAGTTCATTAATGGACGAGCAAGCATTGGTGACATTGCATCGCCCACCGCCCGACACTTTTACTTTAGTTAATACCCGCCTGGTTTTTTCATATAGAGTGACATTCGCTTTGGGGTGATTTTCTTTTGCACAAATGGCCGAAAAAAAACCCGCTGCGCCACCACCAATGATGGCAATTTCCATTATCGTCATTATTACTCATTAAACATTCCCGAATGCACTACTATAATGGAAAGTCCGCCAGAGTTCACCGATCATCGACAAACTGTGGTTTGTGTACCGTGATTTGTGTACTGTGGCTTATGAGCTGTGCATACAAACTAAGTCTCACGAAGGTTCATTGAGAGCCCAGTCATAGTCATATTCAATCTTACCCTGATAATTTTTGAGTTTTTCCTTTAAACCCTCATCCGCATACCCTACAAGGTGTGCGAGCAATGACTGGTTTGTGCCGCCAAAATCATCTTTATACCATTTATAGATGCTGGACACGGTTAATGTGCTGCCGGTCAACGCCACCGCTCTGGGGTGATTGACATAATTTCGCGCTGCCTCGGATAATAATGAATCCATGTTGGTCTCGTTATAGGCATTTTTTGACAAATTTGGACAACTGAAACTTGCACAATTTACCGCGTAATGAATTCTATTATCTTTCCAGATGGGGCGTAAAATACCGTGCTCAATATCATTGAGCGTTAAAGCCTGGCCATTCACTGTGGCAACTTTATCGTCCCATGGACCAAAGCTGAAAAATTTATCACCCAGTTTTGTGATGGACGGTGTTGGGTAATTATCAAGAACCAAATCAACGGTTAAGGCATTGTAAAGGTTAACCCAATAGCTTTTTTGAACCGCCCGGTTGTACCCTCTTGGGTCCAATGCTTGCATGTCATCCAGATACCCCGACAATAAAGCCTTGTCTGTATTTGACACTCGTGAATATGAAAACCGATTGATATTACCATTATCACCTGGTGTCAAATAACGGTCCAGGATCAATTGCCACTTTGAATGATCAATGCTCGAGGTATTAGTCTTTACATGAGGTTTCCAGAATTCAAGTGTACTTGAATCAGGAGCAGCCTGTGCCACCGAGAAAACTAAAAAACCAAAGACTACGGCAAATTTACTGAGTTTTTTAAACATGGGAGAATATTCCTTTTTCAAAGTTAATGCGTTTTAGGAGTGACGCTGAAGATTTTGTGGTGACGGTTGTTTCCAATTAACGGTTTCCGCTCCCGTTGATTTCGCCCCATCGGTTTATGAAACAGTTGTTTCCATCTCAATTTAAGAATCGTACCAATAATCCCATGTGCTGCTCCGATGCTTCCGCGAACAGTGCCACTGATCTTTGAGACACCAATGCGCTTTCGAGTATCAACAGGCACCTCTACTATGTGCATATTGTGTTGTATTGCCTTAACCTGCATTTCAACGGTCCAGCCATATTTTTCATCGATCATATTAAGCTGCTGTAACGCGCGAGAACTAATTGCGCGGTATGGTCCCAGATCAGTAATGTTATATGACCACAATAAATAAACCATTTTTGAGGCTAGCCAATTACCAAAACGCTGGGGGGTCGTTAATGCCCCAGATTCAATAGTGCCGAGTTCACGCGACCCAATAACAAGATCAGCGCCCGCAGCAATCGGTTCCAGCAAAGAAAGACATTGTCTTTCGTAAAAGGCACGATCACCGTCAATAAAAAGCACAATGTCAGGCTGGTTGAGGTTCTCAATTGCCGTTAAACAGGCAATTCCATAACCGGCTTGTGTTTGACTGACAACTCTGGCCCCAGCTTTAGCGGCCATTTTAGCGGTATTGTCACTCGAGTTATTGTCACAAACGACAACTTCATCAATGATACGTGCTGAGTCAAACTCATACAGGTCTAATAATTGCGAGACGATATCGCCGATGGCATTTTCTTCGTTATGGGCAGGGATAACGACCGAAACCACTTTTCCTTTATACATTGTTTTACCTCACTTCCAATGACATTAAGTGGAAGATAATTAATTGAGTCGAATTACAGGGCAGAAGTCATTTAATGACAGTTTCTGTTTCAGGAATTCCCGGGGTTTCTGAACGTGATTTACGAAGCCACTTGTGGTATCGCTTAAGCCAACGCAAAGCGGCTTCTGGTGCATGGGCCTTTTTCCATAGCCCGGCAACATACTTATTGGATTCATTCAACGTAGGGTAGATATGAATCGTGCCCAGAATTTTATTCAGGCCCAACCCATGCTTCATAGCCAGTACATACTCGGCAATAATTTCACCGGCATGATGCCCAACAATAGTCACGCCCAGTATTTTATCGGTACCCCGCTTGGTGAGAACCCGTACAAAACCATGTGCTTCTTCATCTGCAATGGCACGATCCAGGTCATCGATTTCGTATTGGGTTACTTCATAATCAATACCTTGCTCAATGGCTTCCTGTACATTAATACCAACACGTGCAGCCTCAGGATCAGTGAAGGTTGCCCAAGGAATCACTGAATAATCGACACGGAATTTTTTGACACCGCCAAACAAACTGTTAACCGAGGCATACCAGGCTTGATGTGCCGCTGTATGCGTAAACTGGAAGGGGCCTGAAACATCACCACACGCGTAGATAGTGGGAATATTCGTCTGTAAATGTTCGTTAACCGCGATGGTTCCACGTTCGGTAATCTCCACTCCAATATTTTCCAAACCGAAACCCGTGGTATTGGCCTGACGGCCAACGGCAATCAGCAAGGCATCGAAAGGAATAAATGACTCAACGCCTTCTTTATCGCGACAAACCAAATATTGTTCGTCTTCTCGTCCTTCTATACGAATAGCTTCAGACGACACTTTTACATCGATACCTCCATCGATAAATTTTTGATGGATAATGGTAGAAACATCTTCATCTTCACGAATCATCAAACGTGGTGACCGCTCTACCTGGACTACGTGTGAACCCAATCGTGAAAAACATTGTGTTAACTCACAACCAATAGGCCCGCCACCCAGGACGATAAGTCGTTTTGGAAATTCAGTAATTCCCCAAATAGTATCCGATGTATAATAATTAGCGTTTTCAAGCCCTTCAATTTCTGGAATAACCGGACGTGCACCGGTAGCAACAATAATGTTACGAGTGGTGATCTCTCGACCATTAACCCTCACGCAATATGGCGAAATAATTTCAGCTTCTCCCTGAATGCAATCAACGCCTAAATTGGTGTAACGATGTACTGAGTCATGTGGTTCTATACGTTTAATAATACGTTGAACCCGTTGCATTACCTGAGGAAAGGCAATTTTTGGTGTAACCTTTTCGAGACCAAACTCTTCCGCACGAGACATATAACTGGCAATTTTTGCCGAACGGATTAATGCCTTACTTGGGACACAGCCCGTATTGAGGCAATCACCGCCCATTTTGTGTTTTTCAATCAAAACCACTTTTGCTTTTACCGCCGAAGCAATGTAACTACTGACCAACCCTGCGGCACCTGCACCGATAACCACCAAATTGGCATCATATGATTTAGGCTTAGAAAACTTCTTCATTCCGGCTCTTCTCTTAATAGATTCCAGTATTTTCTTTGCGACAAGAGGAAAGACGCCTAACAATACAAACGACCCGAGTAATGGCAATGAAATGATGCCTGACAGTGAGTCCAGCTTTGCAATCTGAGTGCCTGCATTGACATAAACGATGGTGCCAGCCAACATGCCTAACTGGCTCACCCAAAAGAATGTCCAGGTTTTTATGGGCGTTAAAGCCATCAAAATATTAATAACAAAAAAGGGCACTACAGGGACAATTCTTAGGGTAAATAGATAAAAAGCACCTTCTTTTTTAATTCCATCATTAAAGGTTTTAAGTTTGTCACCAAATTTACGTTGGACCGTATCTCGCAGAAAATAACGAGTAATCAAAAAGGCACATGTCGCTCCCACAGTGCTGGCAAAGGAAACAATAATAACACCTGTAGTTAAGTCAAAAAGCGCTCCAGCGAATATGGTCAACAAGGACGCTCCAGGTAGAGAAAGCGCCGTGGATAAGACATAAACTGCCATAAACCCACCAATAAATATTATCGGATACACAAGATACAACTGCGTTATATCTGCACGTTGCGCTTTAAAAAATTCAAGTGTTAAAAATTGCTGAGCATCAAATGCAAAAAATGCGGCAATAATACCCACTATAGCCATGAGTAATACAAATTTTGTTTTGTTCATTTTAAGCACCTAATCGTAAACAGGGATGAAAATGTCATCATATTTTCACTTTGAACCCGTGCCAAAAGGACGCTCCCTTTTGGCACTAAGATTCCTTAATGGAAAAAACTAAAACGTATATCCATAATTTATCGCTGTTATGTCATTCTTGGAGGTATTACGACCATCAATGACTTTTGCAATATCTAAACCAATGTACATTGAATCATTGATTTGAAAAGAGGCTCCAAGACTAACGGTTTCCGAATCTTCATCTACAATAGGGAATTTGTCAGGAGAGAACCCTGGCCCTGCAATATCGAGGTTTGAATCAGAGTCAACATAATAATAACCCGCGCTCACAGAAAACTGATTTGAAACGTTATAAAACGTATTTACCGTCAGCAGTAATTCATCAGGGACGCTGTTATCACGGTTGCGGTAACCAATTTCTCCGGAGACCGCAAATTTGTCGGTAATAGCCCGACCTAATAATAAGGATGTTTCAAAACCAGATGCGCCATCTCCAATAGCATTTACCGTACCGACGTCGTAACTACCTGCTGCGATAATGGCAAAACGTAACGCCGCACTTGGGTAGTTATTATCACTGATAAATTCATCATTAAATCTCCAGGTCAGGCCCAATGTCGAATCGGTTCTATCGCTAACGTCTGAGGCTCCTTTAAATTTATTTTTTGCATAACCTGTTTTAAAATCCAAAGCTAAATCATCCGAAATACCATATTTAACGCCTAACCACACTGTATTTTGAACGATATCAATATCTGTTTCTTTGTCCGCCAAATAAAAACTATCGGCGTCCTGGTTTACATACGATATATTAATGTCAACATCGCCCGGCGTTAACAACCAAGGGTTGCCTTCAGCAAAACCAGTCGATGATAATGCCATCAGCACACTTGCGGTAATTATACGATTCACTTTATTTTCCTCTATCATCCTATAAATGTTTAATTTTTTTTAAGTTATTAATTAAGCTTGTAACGTTTTTTCAAATAGTGGGTTACAGCTCCACGTTCTTTATCTGACAATTTATTCATCAGCATTTTGTCAGAATCCATTGCAGCAACCACTTCCTTCGCTACTCCCATTGTTACTGATGCCTTTGGTAGCGGGCATTTCTTACATATAATCTTTTTATAAAAGATCGATTTACCATGGTTGTATGAATTCTGAAGACTGCCACTTGATGATTTGCTGAATGAACCCGACGCAAAACTACTAGCAGATACGACAGTTAAGCTTGCACTTGCAAAGGCGATAAACAATAACCGACATAAAAGTTGTTTAGTCACAGACCTACTCCTTGTAAAATTATTAACAGTGTTTTAACTCATCAATACTGAATATAACCACTCAAAAAGAAGCGTTATTATTCCGTATTTATTGGAGTTGACAAGAAGATAGTCGATGGATGCGGTGCAGTTATCACGGAGGTATAACGATTCTGTAACATGTTGATTGTGATAAATTGAATACATTTTATACTGATAATATATTACGATTATCGCTATAAATATGGGACGTTATGGGACGTTATGGGACGTTATAAAACAGAGTGGCCATCAATTACATCATGTATTAACGACTCTCTGACGAATACTGATTACTCAACATTTTGGATTACTGTTATTTACAATTGGATAAAGCAATGGTCACTTCCGTCTCCACAACACCACTGACCGCTACGCAAAGAAATATTTTTTTGGCGGCAGTATTTGTCATTTCCACCCTTTACTTCAGTCTGGGGGTATTCAGCCGTCAGGAAGAAGGCTCTCTGCTAGTGTTTTACGGGTTATCCGCAATGACATTGATAACGATAGGGGTATTTTTCAGGTATCTGGAAACGGAAAAAATTATCTTTCCCGTAAAATATTTGATCATCAGTGTCATTATTATTCGAGTTATTGGTATTTATGGAGTGCCACTGTATGAGGATGATTACTATCGGTATTTATGGGATGGGTACCTGTTCTATCACTATGGAACACCTTATGGCATTCCCCCTAGCGATCATTTCTTAAACACTGATTTACCCGGAATATTCCAGCACATTATTGGTTTAATCAATAACCCGGATATCCCTACAATCTATGGGCCAACATTACAGTACAGCTTTTTACTCGCCTATCTGTTCGCACCTGGAAATGTTATTGCCTTACAAATTTTATACTCATTCATTGACATTGCATTAATACTGATACTTTTAACCTTATCCACACCAAATCGGGTATTACTCTACGCCTGGTCACCGCTTGTTGTTAAAGAAATCATCTTTACAGCCCACCCTGATATCGTTGGAGTGATGTTATTAATGGCGGCGCTGTTTTTCTTTGTAAGGCATTTGAAAAATTACGCTGTCATTTTTTTGTCTTTGAGTGTTTGCGCAAAAATATTCGCGTGGTTATTTGTACCTTTTATTCTTTTTTACTGCACCAACAAACAGCGCGCATTATTCTTCGCCGTCGTGGCGGCACTCTATTTTCCCTTTATAGGCTTCAACGGTTCAGATTTTATCGGGCTTTTATCCTTTGCAAGAGACTTTGAATTTAATTCTGCACTCTATTCGCTGGCAACCTATTTAATGCCTGGCATTTACGCAAAAGCCTTTTGTGCGGGTATTTTCCTGGTGTTCTACGGGATATATTTCCGACATTACCTACGAACATATAAGCCTGGAAATCCCGCGATTCCTCGCGGCGACTGGATTTTGGGAGCCTTCTTATTATGCGCTCCCGTTATTAATGCATGGTATTTAATCTGGCTCCTCCCTTTTGGCGTCATCTTTCGTGGTACCTGGGTATGGGTCGCCAGCGCCAGCGTGTTATTAACCTATGTCACTGGGTTACAACTAAATGATGTACAAATGGGTAGCTATGATTTGGCGTGGTGGGTAGTTCCGGTGGAATTTGGCGTTATCGGTCTCGCGGTACTTTACGATGTACGTCACAAGAAAAAGGTGAATGACATTGTTGAATAACCCTCTCCCCTTTACAGTATGGTAGACCTTACCGTTGCATAAATTGAATGTGAAGAGGGATAAATAGGCGACTGATAAAGTACAAAAGGGTCATTATGTGTCTATTTCTGAAATGCAGTGCGGGCGAAATCCCGAAGTACGTTAACCTTCGGTCTGAAAGTGTGCCAAAGTTAAAGGAAGTGGTGCACGTTCAAAGTGCGTTATTTTATACAACGTTAGGGTTAAGGAATACGTTAACCCGGCAGCACTCACTAAAAAGATAAAAATCCCGTCCCCTCTAAAAGATTGTTAAGAAATGGGCACGTAATAACCTCCTTGTTTGGCGCTCGGATGTAGTTCGTATTCGTTCGTCTGATTGCCTACAGGACGTAGGCACCAAAAGTAGCCGTTCTTAGCCGAGGGGCGTGAGCAGGATGCGGAAGTTTTGAACACAAGCGCAGAAATAGTCATTCTATTTCGAGATTTTATGATTGAGGAACGGGCGACACCAACAGTAGGCGGCGCCGGGATGCTAAACCGGGAAGTTAAACCGGGAAGTTATTGCGTGCCCGTTCCTAACCAATAACCAGGTATATAATGGCAGCCAGCGCGGCTGAAATGGGTAATGTCAAACACCAGGACAAGCCTATTGTGCGTAATACACGTGTATTCGCAGTCCCAACTAACAAGCCTATTCCTGCCATTGCCCCTACTGACACATGGGTGGTCGACACAGGTACGCCCAGTTTACTGGCAAAAAGTACCAAAAAACCGGTAACCAGATTTGCGATAACCCCCTGATTGGGTTCGAGTGTCGTGACCTTTTGGCCTAATGTCGTAGCAACCTTTTTAATACTCAGGACGCCACCTACCGCCATACTGATGGCAATCACATATATTCCTGCTTCAATATTCAACCACTCGATAATAACGATAAGGGCGATGATTTTTGGCGTGTCATGCAGTCCTCTCGCAAAACAGACAACGGCTGCACTTAATATATGCACTGAATTAGTTAAACTGAACCCGGCATGGCTGCCGCCGCCACCCGCATCACCATCACTAGTCTCGTGGGTATTCATGCCTTTATTCGGGTGACCACTATCACTCAGTAGTGCATTGTCCATTCGAGCATTGTCCATTCGTGTATTGCCCATTTGTGCATTGTCGACCGGTATTGCACATTCGCTACTGTTGGTTTCTGTTGCAAATGCCCCGTAAGAAGACTCTGTAAAAAATACATTTTTCACCGTTTTGTATACTAAATAAATCGATACCGACAAAAGCACCGCAATTATCGGGCTAATGAGCAGTGGCAACATAAATGCCGACCCTAAAACAGAAAAATTCATTTGGCTTCCCGCCGCGACAAAACCTGCACCGACCAATGCCCCCGTTAAACTATGGGTCGTTGAAATGGGTAACCCGAGTAATGTCGCAATAAGTACCGTCACCCCGGCCCCCAAGGAAATGGCCAGCAAAAATTCGACCGATATCGTAAAATCTTCAGGCATAAGCCCTTTACCACTAAAAGTATTAACCAGGGTATCGGCAAAATATACGGATAATAAACCGCCTGCGAGCGTCATTATTGTTGTTAACACGAGCGCGCTTTTAAATTTTAGAACGCCACTACAGACCAAAGTGGCTACGCCTTTAAAATTATCATTCGCGCCATTGGTATAGGCTAAAAAGACCGTTGCCAGAAACAGTAAACCTACTAACATATAAAAATTCCCCGCATATTAATTAATTCTTGAATCCGAGGGCACATTAGAACGTACTACCCGAAATAATATTTTCGATGTGCCACACATCAAAACCAAAAAAATTCATACTGGACATTGAATCCACATAAAAACTAATATCCTGCATTTAATGTTCATTTTGTATTATTCAGATTCAGATTGTATTTATTCGACATTTCGATACTTCAACCGGTAAAATATTACAAATTGAAATAACAAAAGTATCACCCTAAGGTTAAATATTTATCCCCCGCAAATATCACGGCCCGTGATAACGCCAATAAAAGCCTATGCTTTAGTCTCAAAATTCACCGAAACCCATTCTGGTCGTGTTGGGCGGCACACTTGTGGCGACAATTTTTATGTTACTCAGATAAACTATGATCTTGATATCGCTCCCATTAACCGGAAATTTACTCACTCTTTTATTATTTGACGATGGAATCACTGCGTAAAAAACTGCTGGCCCTGGATACCAAAAGCTACAAGGCCTACAAGACCCTATCCGGAATCTACCATTTTCCGAATTTCATACTGAGTATTGACCACGTACAAGGTGACCCATTTGCGACGCCTTCTCGCATCAGTATTCGCATGGATGCCAATCATGCGGGTTTCCCTTATGCCCTATGGCAAACAACCTCTCGTCGCATTGCCCTGGAGGACTATATTGGCCGTGGCGTCAAACAGGCCATTGATCAGCATGTTAAAGGGCAGCGTGGCAGCGGTGGTAGTGGTGAATTCGCGATTTCCGTGAACGGGCAGCAGGTATTGATGCGTAATGCCGTTACCGTTAATGATCAATTTGTTGAAATACGCCTGACTATTGGCTTACCCGCACATGGACGGCGCGCGGCAGGACATGAAGCGATTGCGATGATGCTTGAAGAATTACCGGGGGTGGTTGATACCGCTTTATGCTATCACCACCTTGATGAAGCACGTGTTCTCAGACATATTCAGAGCATTGAGGATCAGGACGCGCTGCGAGTTTGGTTGCATCAATCAGGGCACGCCGCCTTCATCGCGGATGGCGCTATTCTACCCCGCGCCAGTGGTGTTGATGATCGCCCACTCCGCACCGATGCATTGGCCTTTTGCGCTCCTGAATCGCTCGCGCATACGGTTAACCTGCCCAATGGAGGGTCATTACGTGGTCTCGCCATTCCCCTCGGCATTACGCTGATTGTCGGCGGTGGGTTTCACGGCAAATCTACCCTTTTACAGGCCCTTGAATGCGGTGTGTACAATCATATACCTGATGATGGTAGAGAGCGTGTAGTTTGCGTGGATAATGCCGTAAAAATCAGAGCAGAAGACAACCGTGCGATAACCAGGGTTAACATCAGTCCTTTCATCGACAAACTCCCCTTCGGGCGAGACACCGTGGAATTCAGCACCCAAAATGCCAGTGGCAGCACGTCTCAGGCGGCGAATATTATTGAGGCTCTTGAATGCGGCAGTCAATTATTGCTTATTGACGAAGATACCTCCGCCACAAATTTTATGATACGAGACGAGCGAATGCAGGCATTAGTTTCTTCAGACAAGGAGCCCATCACGCCGTTTATCCATCGTGTGCGTGAATTATATGAAGACTATGGGGTGTCATCGGTCATTGTAATGGGTGGCTCAGGGGATTATTTTGATGTCGCCGATACCGTCATTATGATGGAAGCTTACGAACCACGGGATGTCACCTCCGCGGCCAAAGCACTCGCCTTCCCCACCAAGCCTTACAACCATCCCGACCGGCCATTTTACCCACCATTTTACCCACCCACCAAACGTCACCCCGATGCGGGAGCACTTAACCCGGCGCGGGGCCAGCGCGCCATAAAAATTACCAACCGAAGCACCCACGAATTGTTATATGGTGAACACTCGATTGATCTATCCGGTGTGGAGCAGTTGATTAATATCGGACAAACTCGCAGCATCGGGCTGATGATTCATTATTATTCTCAACATCATTCAACACCCGACGACACCTTCATTAACGGCCTGAAAAAAGTCATACATCACGCTGAACAACATGGCCTCGATGCCTTCAGTCCTTATAAAGTCGGCAACCTTGCCTTGCCCCGGCTACACGAACTGGCGGCGGCGATTAACCGGATACGTAAAGGCCAACAGCAATAAATATTCCAGTCCTTTAGCCGCTGAACTATTATCAGCACTAAGAGTCAACCATACAGTTGCATAAATCGAGTGCAAAAATCAATAAATGGGCTACCAATAAAGAGTAAAACGATCATTATTTGTCTGTTTTTGGAATTCACTGCGGGTGATATCCAGTAATACGTTAACTTTCGGATTGAAAGTGTGCCAATCTGAAGGGAAGTGGTGCAGTTGCTTATAATTTGAGGCGCGCGTACTCCTTAATAAATGAACCCCTGTAAGCTCGACAGCGACATCCATGT
>NVUB02000244.1 GCA_002401775.2 Ectothiorhodospiraceae bacterium | reverse complement strand
GCGGCGTTGGCTTGTGAACCCGAGTGGGGCTGCACATTGGCGTAATCGGCGCCAAATAATGCTTTAGCGCGGTCAATGGCGAGCTGCTCGGCAACGTCGACATTTTCACAGCCACCGTAATAACGCTTGGCAGGATAACCTTCAGCATATTTATTGGTCAGCAAACTCCCTTGAGCCTGCATCACACGGGGACTGGTGTAATTTTCAGAAGCGATCAGTTCGATGTGCTCTTCCTGACGAATTTCTTCAGCTTGCATGGCAGCCCACAACTCATCATCGAAACCAGCAATTTGCATTTCTTTGCTAAACATTATCTTCCCCTACTCGATTGTTCTAAAAAAAGTTCTGAAAGTCGTTCAGAAAACAGCTCCAAAAATATACGTAAAAAGGGAGATTATAACATGATTCACCACTCGCCCCAGCCTGCTCCACCGTTACTTCACAGTGAAAAAACACCCCTACCCGCTATAGTTTGCACAGTATCCGGCCGACAATACATCCAGAAAATGGATAAACCGGGGCAAAATGACCGAATTGACTGCCAACTCTAAACTGGCGATACCTCGTTTTCGACTCGGGATACGCCAGAAAGTATTATTAGTGCTACTCACCGTGCTACTAACCGCTCTGAGCGTCAGCAGCTGGTTCGCATTGCGTGAAGAAAGGGCAAACTTACTACAAGAAATCGACCAGCGCGGTTCTTATATAGGGCGCTTTGTTGCCAAATCAATGGCCTATAGCGTAGTTGGATATGATTATCACACTATCCAGTTATTACTGGATGAACTGACGTCATCAGCTGAGATAGATTATGCCAAAGTCGCTAATGTCAAAGGCTCCGCCATGGGCGAATCCGGGACAGCCAGCTTGGGGATCAGTGTCGAACAAGCGGCCAATGAAGGCCTGGTGATGTTTACCAACGTCATCGAAATTGACAATGAAGCCGTAGGCACGCTCTACCTCGGCCTCAGTACAGAACATATTCTTTCCCGTCTGGAAAGCCAGAAATACACCCTCCTTAAACGAGAAGCATTAATCATCCTGCTGATTGCACTGGGGGAATTCCTGGCGCTCTCGTACATTATTGTTCGTCCTGTCGGCAAAATAGCCAATTTCCTGCAACAGAATATCGATAAAGAAGGCCAATTGACGGGCAATATCCCACTGGTCAGCAATGACGAATTTGGCCAACTAGCCTACCAATTTAATTCCCTTAGCAAGCAACTTAACCATGCCAATGATAAACTGCATTCCAAAATAGAGTCGGCCGATAGACGACTACTGGAAACCAATCAACAATTAAAACAGCTCAATGATGAATTCAGACTGCTGTCCATCACCGATCCCCTCACCGGTTTATTTAATCGGCGACACTTTGATGAGCTTATGGAAACGGAAGTCAGCATGAGTAATCGCCACGGGGACCCCAATAGTATTTTGCTCATCGATATCGATTTTTTTAAAGCCATCAATGATACCTATGGCCATTATGTCGGCGATGTCGTGTTGAAATCACTCACTAGAACCTTACAAGACAATATTCGCCATACTGATGCCATTTGCCGGATCGGCGGTGAAGAATTCGCCATTCTCTGCAAAAGAGCCGATAAAGAGGGTGCCATGGAATTGGCTGAAAAACTCAGGGCTATTATTGAATCCACGCCAATGCTCCCGGAATCAGATGATGAATTGCTAATCACCATTAGCGTCGGTGTAGCCAGTGTGCCGGGTAACAATGGCAAAACCACCCCCAAACAGCTCTATAAGGATGTCGACACCGCGCTGTATTACAGTAAAAACAATGGGCGTAACCTTGTCACCCACGTCAGCGATCTCCATCACGAAACCCCTGAAGAATAATTTTATCGTGTCGATAACATTATCAATGACGAGAATCAATGACCAGAATTGATGACCAGAATCAACGCCCCCTATCGACAACGTTGTTAATGTCGTTTACCTACGGAAGATGACCCACATGAAAACCATAATCACCCTTACCGCAACTACACTAAGCTTAGCATTGTTGCTCCCAGGCTTTGCCGCAGCTGAAGGTAAAAAGGAATTGCTATTCGGCTCAGTCGCCATGGATATCCCAGCGGTAATGCACAAACGATTAAGACCGTTAACGCGCTATCTCAGCGAAAAACTCAACCGTCCCGTGTCATTAAAACTCTCCCCCAACATGGGCGCAGCGATTAAAGAAGTGGCCGATAGGCAAGTCGATCTTTCCTATCTTACCCCCGTCGCTTATCTCAAAGCACGCGCCAGAGGTGGCGCAAAAATCGTAGCCAAGACTGTCACCAAAGGTAAAGCATCATTTCAATTAATGATCGTGGTAAAAGAAAACAGCCCCTACAAAACCGTTGCGGATCTGAAAGGTAAAAGCTTTGCGTTCGGCGATAAAAAAGCCCTACTGCAACGCGCTGCCGTGGTTGGCGCAGGTATCAACATGGAAGATTTTTCAGAATATAAATTTATCGGCCACTACGACAATATCGCCCGCGCCGTCGTCAATGGAGACTTTGAGGCAGGCATACTAAAAGACACCATGGCATTTCAGTGGCAAGGCAAGGGATTACGTATATTGGCAGAATCCCCCGACCTACCGCCCTACAATATCACCGCCAGTGGCGACGTCGATGATGAAACCCTGGCCATGCTCAAAGAAGCCTTCCTGAGCCTCGACAAAAACAACCCGGCGCATTTAAAAATCATCAAAGCCGTCGATAAAAAATACGATGGATTCGCCGCCACCAGTGACGCGGAATACGACGTAATACGGCAGTTGATTAAACCGTTTAATTGATAGGGATTAGTGCTAAGTGCTAAGTGCTAAGTGCTGAGTGCTGAGTGCTGAGGACTAAGTGCTGAGGGCTAAGTGCTGAGGGCTGAGGGCTGAGTGCTGAGTGCTGAGGACTAAGTGCTGAGGGCTAAGTGAAAAACCTACACTCATCTTTCTCTGCGTACTTTGCGAGCTTTGCATTTTCAACACAGAACCTATTAAAACCCCACCCCCCGTCATACCGGCGTAGGCCGGTATCCAGTGGCTTTTCGACGTTGATAACCCGTATTCTATGTAAACCTACGGAATATGCTCAAGGTCATCGCCTTCTTTTTCTACGGGCATGAGGTCTTCTTTGCTGATTCCCATGCTCAGGGCGCTGGAGCTGGCGACATAGATTGACGAATATGTACCGACGACCACACCGATTATCAATGCGGTTGCAAATCCGTGTATCAGCTCGCCACCAACGATAAACAGTGCCATTAACACTAATAACGTGGTGATGGATGTCATTATGGTGCGAGACAGTGTTTGATTCAATGACGCATTGACGATATCAACACTTGAGCCTTTACGCATTTTGCGGAAATTCTCTCGAATCCGGTCAAAGACCACAATGGTATCGTTGAGTGAATAACCGATGACCGCCAGTATTGAGGCCAGTACCGTTAAATCAAAATCAAGTTGAAATAATGAAAAGACTCCCAGAGTGATTAGTACATCATGTACCAGGGCGGCAACAGAACCTATGGCAAAACGATATTCAAAGCGGAATCCTACGTAGATCAAAATACAGATCAGCGCATAAATCATCGCCAGACCACCATCATTGGCCAGTTCATCGCCGACTTGGGGGCCCACAAACTCCACGCGGCGCATGGTGACTTCCCCATCGTCAACATTGCGTAATGCAGACATCACGGTTGAACTAATGTCCGCATCGCTTTTGCCTTCCCGCGGTGCTATACGAATGAGGATATCTCGTGCGGTTCCAAAATGCTGTGCCACGGCTTCAGGAAAACCTGACGTTTCCAGGGTGGATCGAACAATCGTTAAATCCACAGGATGTGAGTAACCCAGTTCGATCAAGGTACCGCCGGTGAAATCCAAACCAAAGTTCAGGCCGCGTGTTGCCAGGGAGCCGACAGAAATCAAAATCAATACGGCAGATAACAGCATCGTTACTTTACGCTTGCTCATAAAATCAAACGTTGTCGCTTTTTTAAACAGCTGCATGATGCATTCCTAAAATAAGTGAAACTAAAATTAACGTATTCGGGGCTCTAGATGAATACAGCGTCATTCTAAATGGACAGTTTATCCACTCGACGATTGCCATAGATCAAATTAATCACAGCACGCGTACCCAGAATCGCCGTAAACATGGAAGTAATAATGCCAATGGAAAGCGTTATTGCAAACCCCTTAATAGGACCCGTACCAAAACCAAACAATATAACGGCAGCAATCAGCGTGGTGATATTAGCATCGGCAATGGTGGAAAAGGCCTTGGCATAACCAGAATTAATAGCGGCCTGCGGACTAATGCCGTTGCGCAGCTCTTCCCGTATTCGCTCAAAGATCAGTACATTGGCGTCAACAGCCATACCCACGGTAAGTACGATCCCGGCAATGCCCGGCAGTGTTAATGTCGCTTGCAACATGGACAATACGGCGACAATAACCACCAGATTAAAAGCCAAAGCCAGATTGGCCACTAATCCAAAACCGCGATACCACACGGCCATGAAAACTAACACCAATACAAAACCAATGATGACCGACGTAAAGCCCTGACGAATATTGTCAGCACCAAGACTCGGGCCAATGGTACGTTCTTCAACAATTTCGATGGGGGCAGCCAGTGCGCCAGCACGTAACAACAATGCCAGGGTATGGGCTTCTTTGGTACTGTCCAGCCCGGTGATCTGGAAACGTTTGGATAGCTGTTCCTGAATGCGGGCAGTATTGATCACTTCTTCCAGGGTACGTTTGGTTTTTACCGGCTCACCATCAACGATACGTGTCTCGGTTTTCTTCTCAATGAACACCACCGACATGAGTTTTTTCACATTATCGCCGGTGACCTTACTGAAAATGCTGGCCCCCTTGCCATCCAGTGTGATGTACACCGCAGCGCCGCCACTTTGTTGGTCAAGCCCACTGGAGGCATCGATAATGTAATCACCCGTGAGCATAACGCGATTTTTCAGTAGCGCATGGCCACCTTCACGCTGGGTATACAGTTTCAGGCCCGCAGGTACTCGGCCGGTACGGGCAGCATCTTCTGCATCGTGGGTTTCATCGGTAAGGCGGAACTCCAGAGTCGCTGTGGCGCCCAAAATTTCCTTGGCACGTGCGGTATCTTGTACGCCGGGCAACTGCACAACGATGCGTTCATCACCCTGCTGTTGAATCACCGGTTCTGCCACACCCAGTTCATTCACACGATTACGCAATGTGGTGATATTTTGCTTAAGGGCCAGCTTGCGGGTTTCGCGTTTTTCTTTTTCATCCAACCGCGCCAGCATAAAGAACTTACCTGCACGATCTTCCTGATCGATCAACAAATCAGGGTATTCTCTATCTAACAACAACTGCGCATTGTCGCGCGCTTCCGTGGTCCTGAACCTGACTTCGACTGCGGTATCACCCTCATTACCGATGTACCGTCCAATCTTGTCAAAACGAATTTTGTTTTCGCGTAACAGGCCGCGAAAATCACCGATGTAACGTTCTTCAGACTGATCAACCGCCGCATTGACATCAACTTCCATGAGGAAGTGGACGCCACCGCGTAAATCCAGCCCCAGATACATCGGTGCTGCATTCATCGCGCGCAACCAGTCAGGCGTTTTCGGTGCCAGGTTCAGTGCCACGACATAACCTCGGCCCAACCCATCTTTCACTGCATCTTTGGCCCTGAGCTGAATTTCTGTGTCGTCAAAACGCACCAGGATTTGCTCGTTGGCTAACAAAATACTCTTGTAAGGTATATCAGCCGCCGTTAGCAATTCACGCATTTTCTCCTGAGTACTGATATCCACCGCAGTATTGCGCGTGGAAGACACCTGCAAGGCAGGATCATTGCCGTACAAATTCGGCAATGCGTACAAAGAACTGGTGCCCAGCACAATGATAAGAAGAAGGTATTTCCAGGCAGGATACTGATTCAACATGTGTTCTATCCGTTGCGATGATTAAGCAGTAAATATAATAAAACGAGTAACGACTGAAGAATGTTTTTGGGGTTTACATCCAACGAGGTTACCGATTTATTATTCGGTTTATGTGAACTTATCTCTATAACAGTCTATTTTTATACTTCGCGAGCACAAACTACAGTGCGCTGATTTCAGTGCGCTGACTTCATTACTCTGATTTCATTACTCAGATTTCATAGTGCCCTTTGGCACTAATGCGGAAACCGCAGACCGCTGGATTTTCACTTCAACACCATCAGCCACTTTCACCCTCATATAATTTTCACCGATGTCACTGACACGCCCCAGCAACCCGCCATTGGTGACAATTTCATCACCTTTCGACAACGCTTCCACCATGTTTTTATGCTCTTTTGCACGTTTGCTCTGTGGACGGATCAACATGAAATAAAACAATACAAAAATCAGTAGCAGTGGCAACATACCCAACAAACCACTATCAGATTGCCCAGCAGCAGCGCCTTCGGCGAAGGCATCAGAAATGAAAAAACTCATGGATTAATTTCCTGTATTACGGTTATTGCGAGTCAGTCCGTGCACATCACGTCGTACACAACACTGCCTCACTAAAAAAGGGCGTTATTATTACACACTTACGGATTTTATGGCGATAGGTTCGGAACTGACCACGTCCCACTAATATTGTGCTTTGCACTTATTAGCACTTAGCGCTTAGCACTTTCTCACCACCAGTGTGGGGGCATTTGCACCGATTGCAAGCGATGGGCGCCCGTGGGCATGAAAAACCTGCCCACCCTATTTACTTTAAGAGGTTTAAGAGGGTGATTACTGTGCCGACGGTGTTTCTTGTCCAAGGCCTGTATAAAAATCATCCACAAATGCCTGCAATTCATTGGCCGTAATGGCGTCCCGCAAGCCACGCATAACATCCTGATAGTAATGCAGGTTATGAATGGTGTTGAGTCGCGCACCGAGAATCTCACCCGTTTTATCCAGGTGGCGGAGATAACTACGGCTGTAATTTTGACAGGTATAGCAGCCACAAGCTTCATCCAGTGGGCGGGTATCGAGTTCATGGCAGGCATTGCGGATTTTTACCACACCCTGACGGGTGAAAAGGTGACCGTTTCTGGCATTACGGGTCGGCATCACACAGTCGAACATGTCTACGCCGCGCAACACCGCCTGCACCAGATCTTCCGGCTTGCCCACCCCCATGAGATAACGCGGTTTATCGGTCGGCAATAAGGGGGTGGTGTGCTCCAGTACCCGCATCATATCGTCCTTGGGTTCACCCACGGACAAACCACCAATGGCGTAGCCATCAAAACCAATATCCACCAGTCCCGCTGCCGACTCGTCACGTAATGCTTCGTACATGCCACCCTGCACAATACCAAACAAGGCATTGGGGTTGTCAGCGAAGGCCTCTTTTGAACGAAGCCCCCAGCGTAGCGACATTTGCATGGACTCCCGCGACTGGCGTTCATCCGCCGGATACGGCGTGCATTCATCGAAACACATCACAATGTCCGAGCCTAGATCTCGCTGAACCGCCATAGACTCCTCAGGGCCAAGGAATACCTTGTCACCATTTACGGGTGAACGAAAAGTCACGCCCTCCTCGGTAATCTTCCTCATTTTGCCTAAACTGAACACCTGAAAACCACCCGAGTCCGTCAGAATAGGCCCCTGCCAGTGCATAAAGTTATGCAAGTCACCATGCGCCTTAATGACCTCAGTGCCAGGACGTAACATTAAATGGAAAGTATTACCGAGAATAATTTCCGCACCCATACCCGAAAGTTCTTCCGGGGTCATGGCTTTAACGGTGCCGTAAGTACCTACCGGCATAAAAGCCGGCGTTTCTACCGTGCCACGGTCAAAAGTGAGACGGCCACGGCGGGCAGGGCCATCGGTATTCAATAAATCGAATTTCATAATCAATCATTAGAGCGAGAATTCACTCTTGCAATGCCTCTAAACGACTCATCCAACCATCAAAACCAGTGCATTTTTCGCGTAAAACATCCAGCCCTATTTGTCTGGCTATTTCAGGACCATGCACCGTTTTTATGTAATTTGATTTATCGAGCAATATTTTCGACGGTGCCGTTTGGGGGGAGTTATTGATTTTTTCAGGATTATCATTAAATTTCTTCAACACGCCATTCGCCCAATCCTCCAGCCCAGCTTGATGAATAGTATCCTCAATGGCTTCCGGTGACGAAAAGAGTAACCCTTCAAATTCATACATCTGAACATAGGGGATAATTTGTTCACGTAAAGAGGGCGCGACACAATCCACTATTTTCTGTTCTAGTGTTGCCTTATTCTCGGACTGGTCCTTGCCTTTAAAACCATAGAAATCATAAAGTGTCGTGACTTTATCAAAACTACGCGCAAGGTTATTCAAGTCCTTTTTGATTCTGGGTAAATAAACATCACCGCCATGGCGGCCCAGCAATAACGGTTGCGCATATATCCCTCTGTCTTGCAGATACGGAACCAACAATTTTTGGATAAAAATTTCTTCGGTTTGTCCTTCAACGGATATCGCAAGTCTTACCATGCTGGGCGACCCCCAATCAGGTTTTTTACCCAGATATCACCCATTCCATAATCTTCCAACCAATGTTTAAGCGGCTCTTTTTCAAGCCGTTGGAACGTTGACACGCCCTCTTTCGCGTCCACAACAATAAAATCTTCAGGCGCAAAAAAATTGGCGAATTCCACAGATTGCGTTGAGCAAATAACCTGCGTTTCACGAGCGGTGGCTTGCATTATATCGGCCAGTACCGCCAATGCTGCCGGATGTAATCCTAGCTCAGGTTCATCTAGAATAATGGTGGCTGGCCGATGGGATGCCGGTTGCAAAAAGAGAGTTGCTAAACAGATAAATCGCGCCGTTCCATCTGAAAGCAGGTTGGCACTGAACGGCGCGTCATGTTGAGCGTGTACCCAGCGAAGCAGGATGTTTTTATCTCCTTCTTCACCCGTCGGTTCAAGATAAAAATCATGAAAGAATGGCGCGACGGTTTGAATCGCTGAAACGATTTGCTGATATGACTGCCTGTAGATCTCCATTTTGGAGATTTTGAGAGAATACAGGAAAGGTGCAATATTCGCGGCATCCTTTTCCAGGAAATAATGATTATCCAGCTTGTTGGTTTTTTTAAATAAAGCCTGATTACTGGTATCGTGGAAGTGATAAACCCTGCATTTTTCTAAAAATTCCCGTGTGTATTTTTTTACAAGCTCGCTGTCTGCCTGTTCTCCCGATACAAACCCGCTTTCACCTTTCTTGGGATAAAGGTTCCACTTTTTAGACGATGACGTAATCGTGCAGTATTCCTTGCTGAAAACCAGAGAGTCGTCATCCAGGTTGGGGGAAAACTCCGCATGATACCCATTCACGCCGACCTTCAGGTCAATCGTAATCTGATGGGTTTGTCGGGTTCCAAAATGAAAAAACCGTTCAGCACCACCATCGCTTAATACATAGTTTCTTAATTTTCCCTGCGATAAAAAACCTAAAAAGGTAAACAGTGAAATCAGATTGGTTTTGCCTGCGCCATTTGCGCCAATCAAAATATTAATGTTCTCTATTGGCAGGTCGAGCTTGGCGATAGACTTAAAGCCTTCAACCTTTATGTGTTTCAGGTTATTCGTTTTTTCGGTCATATTCGTCGTCTACCTGTCTCTGCACGGTAACCGTTCCTCACTCATTCTTTTTCGCATCTGTACCGTTTGGTTAATCCATATTGTCCAAAATAGCGCGCTTAACAGCATCCATTGTGGCTTCGACGGTGATCATTGGTGATGTGCATTGTGCGATGGCGCTGTCTGGATCTTTCAATCCATTTCCGGTGAGGGTACAGACGATTTTCGAGCCTTCTGGAATCTTGCCGGATTTGATATCACGCATGGCACCGGCCAATGACGTGGCTGATGCAGGCTCGCAGAAGATGCCTTCTTTTTCCGTGAGCATTTTTTGCGCAGCGAGGATTTCTTCGTCGGCACATTCATCGAACCAGCCTTCGGATTCTTCACGTACCACCCAGGCTTTGTCCCAGCTTTGGGGGTGGCCGATACGAATAGCGGTGGCAATGGTTTCAGGGTCGTCTACCATTTTTCCGCGCATAAAGGGTGCGGAACCGGCGGCCTGATAACCGACCATGTGTGGGCGATTATTGACGATGCCATTTTCGTGGTATTCGCGGTAACCCATCCAGTGTGCGGTGATGTTGCCAGCATTGCCGACGGGCAGACAATGGTAATCAGGCGCGGCACCGAGCTCTTCGACGATTTCGAAGGCGGCGGTTTTTTGCCCTTGCAACCGGTAAGGGTTGATGGAATTTACGATGGTGACAGGTGCGTGTTCGGCGACGTCTTTAACGATTTGCATACCGGCATCAAAGTTGCCTTTGATTTGGATAACAATTGCGCCGTGCATCATGGCCTGAGCCAGTTTGCCCATGGCAATTTTGCCTTCAGGAATCAACACATAGGCAGTAATGCCGGCGCGAGCAGCATAGGCTGCTGCTGAAGCTGAAGTGTTGCCAGTAGACGCACAAATAATGGACTTACTGCCCTCTTCCACGGCCTTAGTCACCGCCATGCACATGCCGCGATCCTTAAAAGAGCCCGTCGGGTTCAGACCTTCGTACTTGACGTAAATATCGACCTCTTTACCCAGTATGCCAGGGATATTATTGAGCCGGATCAGTGGTGTATTGCCTTCGCCGAGGCTGATGATACGGGTGTCATCGTGTACGGGCAGGCGGTCACGGTATTTATCGATAAGGCCGATATATCGGGAACGGAATGGCATAGTCTTTACTCTCGTTTGTTTGTTTTTTTACCCTTTTTTTCCTCTGAGGGTATACCTCTGAGGAATAAAAGGGCTGTGATAGAGCGGAGGGTTCACCCCCTCACCCCAACCCTCTCCCCCAAGGGGGAGAGGGAGTTAACATCGCACTCTCTTCACTCAAATTTCTCAGCACTTGTCTCTTAGCACTTGTCTCTCAGCACTCAGCACTTGTCTCTCAGCCCTTAGCCCTTGGCACTTGTCTCTCAGCCCTTAGCCCTTAATCAGCGTCTAAATGTTCCAGACGAATTCGCATAACGTCACCTATCACCGCCTCCAAGCCTTCAATGGTAGAAATAGCTTGGTTCATTTTACCTTCGTTAACCCGGTGGGTCAGCAGGATGATGGTCGCGGGTGCATTTCCAACCGGTTCTTTTTGAAGAATGGCTTCAATGCTGATTTCTGAGTTGCCCAATATACTGGCAACATTTGCCAATACGCCCGGTTTGTCTTCACATTGCAGACGTACATAGTACGCGGTTTCTACCGCAGCCATCGGCAAAATGGGCAAATCACTGAGTGAATCGGCCTGGAAAGCCAAATGCGGTACGCGATTTTCCGGGTCTGAAGTGAGGGTGCGGACTACGTCCACCACGTCTGCTACCACGGCCGAAGCGGTGGGGTCAGCACCCGCGCCCGCACCATAATACAGGGTCGGCCCAACGGCATCGCCCTTCACTAACACGGCGTTCATTACGCCGTCGACATTGGCGATCAATCGGCGTTCAGGAATCAGTGTGGGATGTACCCGCAGTTCAACACCGGCGTCGGTGCGACGTGCGACCCCCAGGTGTTTGATGCGATAACCCAGCTCTTCGGCATAAACGATGTCTTCACGGGTAATTTTGGTGATACCTTCGGTGTAACAGGCTTCAAATTGCAGCGGAATGCCAAAGGCGATAGAGGCCAGGATGGTGAGTTTGTGCGCAGCATCAATGCCTTCAACATCAAAGGTAGGATCAGCTTCGGCATAACCCAAACGCTGTGCTTCGGCCAATACATCGCCAAAGTCACTGCCATTGTCACGCATTTCCGTCAGAATAAAGTTACCGGTGCCGTTGATAATGCCGGCCAGCCATTCAACACGATTACCTGCCAGACCTTCACGCAAGGCCTTGATGATGGGAATGCCCCCGGCCACGGCAGCTTCAAAAGCAACCACAACGCCCTGCTTTTGCGCAGCGGCAAATATCTCGTTGCCATGTTTTGCGATTAATGCCTTATTGGCAGTAACCACATGTTTACCGTTAGCAATCGCCGCCATGACCAGTTCACGCGCCAGTGTATCGCCGCCAATAAGCTCAATGACGATTTGCACATCAGGATCATTCACCACATCCTGCGGAGTGGTGGTCAAGGTGATATTCGTCGTGTCACATATGCGCGGCTTGTTAATGTCGCGGGCAGCGGCATGAGTCACCACAATACCGCGACCGGCACGTCGTGCTATTTCTTCGGCATTGCGCGTAAGCACATTAACCGTACCGCCACCGACCGTACCCATTCCCAACAATCCTACTTTTACTGGTTCCACGCTTATTTCACTCCACCAATTCTTTGTTTAAGTTTTAAGTTCTAAAAACAAAATCCAACGCAAAGACGCTGAGGCGCTAAGGTCGCAGAGGATCCATATCTATTACATGCCATCTTTGTATAACCACGCATTCACTTTACTCTTCAAAAAAACAAGACCCAACGCAAAGATGCAAAGGCGCTAAGGTCGCAGAGGTTTTATATTAAGACACAAACAATCTTTGCGTTCTTTGCGCCTCCACGCCTTTGCGTTGTGTTGTGTTTTAAAGACACAATCAATTAACCCATAATATCGCAAAGACTTCGTATTAACCCACAATATCGCAAGGACTTCGTATTAACACAAACAATCTTTGCGTTCTCAGCGCCTCCGCGTCTTTGCGTTGTGTTTTCACGGAGGCTACCCGATCAACCCGCATCCTGTGCATCAGCCCGGAACATATCCCGGATGCCACGTAATGCCTGGCGGGTGCGATGCTCGTTTTCGATCAATCCGAAACGTACAAAACCTTCACCGTAATCACCAAAACCAACGCCGGGTGACACGGCCACTTTGGCCTCTTTTAATAATTTCTTGCTGAACTCAATCGAACCCATTTCCAGGTATTGCTCTGGAATCGGTGCCCAT
>NVUB02000243.1 GCA_002401775.2 Ectothiorhodospiraceae bacterium | reverse complement strand
TATTGGTTGCGGTGGAGGAAGTGGCGGTGGTGGTGGTGGTGGTGGTGGTGGTGGTGGCGGAGGAGGAAGTAGTGCCGGCGCAGGCAGTAGTCGATGGGTGGAAGTTCGCCCGAACTAATTAACCACGTCTGCCTAACCCCATAAATCGCGGCTTTGACTAGTATTTACACTGGTCAAAGCCGTTTTTTGTTGTACGGTTAACCGCTTAAACAAGCACTTGATAACATCAAGTTGTATAGTCCATGTCACGTTTCAGCGTACAAACCTCTCAATAAACGACACCGTTTGTCAGGCCGTTTTATCCGGCTATCACCCTAAATATCGATATCTTTTGCTTCCAGCAAGCAACTGCTGATTTTCATTCCCTGTCATAACACCTCCATAAATATTATTTATCTATAAATTCAACGGACTACATAAAAATCAACAGTTCCGCACAAGAATTTGACGTTTACACCCCCCCCAATATAAACGTTGACCAGCGGTTACAAATTCCAGACCAGAGGCCGCTAAAACATGTATCAGCACCCCTAATAGGGGCTAAAGTTAATACAACACTTTTTGATTACAAACGAATAAAAGGACATGAGGTGGCTCCTAATGCACATGCAAGAACACTCACCACAGCAAAAACAAAAGGGCTTCACCCTCATCGAAGTACTCGTCACTCTGGTGATTTTGGCCATTGGGCTATTAGGTTTAGCAGGGCTTCAAGCCGCCAGTTTGCAACATAACAACAGCGCTTATCAGCGTTCTCAGGCGACTTTTTTAGCTTATGAAATGCTGGACCGTATGCGTTCCAATCCCCAAGGGCTGGAAGCTGACGTTTATAACGCCATTGATACCGGTAGTCTGCCCGGCGACCCTGGGTGTATTAGCAGCAGCTGTACACCCGCTGATTTGGCCAGTACAGATACCGAAGAATGGGCAACTAACCTGGCAGCCGCTCTTCCTTCCGGACGCGGCATCATAACCGGCACCGCCGCCAACGCACCCTTCACCGTTACCGTTATGTGGGATGACGAACGCACTGGTGCTACAGGCACAGGTTGTGACTCTACTGACGCCACCGACATGACCTGCTTTTCCGTAACAGGTCAGGTATTTTATGACCGCTTATCGAGTGTTTTATAACCGTTTGTAAAGGCCCCTTTCATAGACCAGCGAAATAACAAACATGAAAACAACACACACATTACACTTTCGGCAAGCAGGCCTGACCCTCATCGAGATTTTGGTGTCAATGGTCATCAGCCTGATTTTAATGGCAGGTGTTTTGCAAATATTTCAGGCTAACAAACAAAGCTTTCTGGTGCAGGAGTCTTTGGCCCGCATTCAGGAAAACGGCCGGACCGCCATGCGCATTCTTGCGGATGATTTACGTATGGCCGATTTTTGGGGCTGCCGTAGCCAGTCTATTTCGGTCACCGATAATCTCAACCCTGGCGGTACGGGTTACATCGATTATCTCGCCAATGGCGGTATTTCTGGCACTAACGGAGCGGGTACCACCCCTGACAGCATCACCATTGAAGGCGCGCGCAGTGATGGTATTACGGTAACTACGGCAATGCCAACCACGTCAGCCGCACTTCTGTTGACTAGTGGTGCTGACTTAGAACAAGGCGACATTCTGTTGGTAACAGACTGCACTCAAGGAGACTTGGTACAAATAACCAACGCAAACCCGGCCACAAGCGACACCGTTACACATAACACAGGGGGTGCTGTTTCCCCCGGCAACAGTACATCCAGCCTGAGCCGTATCTACGACACTGAGGCAATGGTATTCCAGGCCCGCCAAACAACGTATTCCATTGGTACAGATGCTGCCAGCGGCGAGCCCGCCTTGTTTCGCGCAGAAAATGGTAACGCCGCAGTGGAATTAGTGGAAGGCATTCAGGACATGCAAATTCAATATGGCGAGCTTCTCAATGCCGTCTCTGGTGCCATGCGTTATGTCGATGCGGGAACGGCTGGACTCAACATGAATCAGGTGCAGACTATTCGCCTTACACTCACGGTCCGCAGCGAAGCTACGACTGTCGCCATCGGTGGTGATGGCCGACTGCGCCGCACGTTCAGTAATACCATTAGCGTTCGTAACAGGAATCCGTAATGAACAACGACACCGTTCAAAAGAGGCCCACCATGAAGCCCACAATCTTCACTCATCAACACCAAACCGGCGCTGCGCTTGTCGTCAGTCTGATGTTGTTGATCGTGCTCACGTTACTCGGTTTATCGGGTATGCAATCCACCATCATGCAAGAACGCATGTCCAACAACGTACGCGATAAAGGCATCGCCTTTCAGGCCGCTGAAAGCGCCGCACGAGGCGCTGAAAACTGGGTAAGGGCTCAAGATATCAACAAAATGGCACCGCAGGATGGGGCTTCTTGCAGTGCTCCTTGCAATCTTGTCGGACTGGATGATTACACCAGCATGACTGACCAGGATCTTGGTTGGTGGCAAACCAATGCTCGTGCTTACAGCAGCATGCCCACTGGCGTCGTCTACACCGCACCTCTTTTTATTATAGAAAAACACAGCACCCAGAGAGACAGCCTGGCTGATTCCACGTCTTACAGTGGATCAAGTGCTCGTAGTTTATACCGAATTACTTCCGTAGGGATCGGTAGCACTTCCACCGCCCATTCCATGATTGAAACCATCTACGCCCGAATTGATTAACAAGGACAGCACAATGAACACTCAACACACTTTTTCCCGTTATGTTGTTACCCTTGGCTTGCAAACAGCTTTACAAAAAGGTTTACGAACAGTTTTGCAAGCGGGCATATTGACAGGCTTGTTAACGGCCTCCTTTGTTGTACAGGCCGCTGCCCTTAATCTGTCCGAGGCCCCCCTATTCGCTTCCACATCAGCTGCGCCGCTCACACTGATGACCATGGGCCGAGACCACAAACTCTATTACGAAGCCTATAATGATGCCTCCGATTTGAATGGTGATGGGGTACTGGATGTCGGCTACAAGCCCGTCGACATAGATTACTACGGCTATTTCGGTTCCAATGTTTGCTACGTTTACAACTCGGGCACCACCCGTTTTGAACCCAGCGCTACCACCCTCACCAAAAAATGTGGCGGCGCAAGCGAATGGTCCGGCGATTTCCTGAACTACCTGACCACCTCGCGCATCGACGCCTTGCGCAAGGTGTTTTACGGTGGCACTCGCAGCACTGACACTGGCTCCACCACGGTACTGGAACGCTCCTATATTCCACAAGACGCCCATAGCTGGGGTAAAGAATATGCCAACGTCGCCACCGACGGTTACGACATTCAAGAATATTCACCGCTCAGCGTGCCTGTATCCGGCACACGCCACGTGTTTGCCAACACCACATTAGTCAGCAGCAGCGATGAACCCTTGTTCCGGGTGTTGAATGACAGTTACTTCCGTGTATGGGAATGGCTCTCCAAAGAACGCCCTGTGGCCGGGAGCACTTGCATAAACGGAAGTACTTCTTGCGCACAAGCCGCCAGTAGCTGGCAAATAGTGCCCGCCAGTTCAGGCCCAACGGAGGGCGGCTTGAAAGACCTTACCCAAACAACTTATGACACCAGTGCTTATGCTGCTGGCTTCCCCAACAATAC
>NVUB02000242.1 GCA_002401775.2 Ectothiorhodospiraceae bacterium | reverse complement strand
CCCCTTTAAAGGGCTTGTCGGCTCCGTCGAAAAACTCAAACAAGTCTGCCAAAAACTCGGTTATGAACGAACGCCGGGGATAAATGGCTGTAAGCAATACCTTCCTACCTGACGAAAACTTAATCTCTACACGAAATCTTTACTATCAGCCTACGCTGAGAGTCATGCTTGTGCATGATTCTTGATTTTGGGCTTTGTAGTAACGCTCCACTCGAAATATTCACGGTGCAGTCAACATTTCACCGGAAGAAAACAGCAAGATCAGGGAATATTTTTTTGTTTCGTCATTTTCTTAAACTGGGTGTCCTCTTAACTTGCTCTTAACTTTGTTCCCAACTAATAAGGGGTAGCCTCAAGCGAAACTTGAGCATAACGGGGTTTAGGCACAATTAACTCCTTTAGCCAGTAGGATTCCTTGTATGCGCGATGATGTGCCTGATGCGTTGGGTTGTCAGCCTTAGTGAGTCGCCGTAGAGCCCTACCTCACAAAGTAACAACTTTGCTTGGCAGGCCCCCGGCACAGATCCGGACTTGCGCTACTAACGCATCCGGCTCCTGCTTCAGGTCAAACGTATGCAGATTATTCTGTCAATCGAGCATCGTAGATTATTTGTTCTCACTTCAGATTATCCCGTGCACTGAGTCACAGTCCCTAGGAGAACGCATATCTTCCCCTTAGCCAAGGCCCTTTGCTCCACCTTCTCCGCAGAAGTCTTTTTCATCACTTCGTTGTTCGATGGTTTCATCACTACTATGGCCTTGTCCGACTTCCTGTGCGCGTAGATGCTAAGGTTATGCTATTCGCTTTTCTTAACCCGACCACTGGCGGAATGCCAATGATCGCACACAGGATCTCCCAGGTTCCGACGTCAAACTTTTGTACATGCACCGGGTCTATGACTCCGGAGAATCTGTTGCCAGCTTGCGTATGACGCTGACAACAATTTCGTCTTCCCTGTCACCCAACGAGGTCGACATTCTCAAAGTTGATTTCGGAGCTCAATACCGAGCCTATACTCCCCTCTGTCAACGCTTAACCCCTATCCTTACGGATAACGGCCCATGACTCGAGGCCCCGGTGGGTCGCTAGCCCTTTCCGAGTAACGGACTTTCATCGTCTATTTGACGCCAGCTTCGCTTGGCGCACTGGGTGTCCTATCAACTTCAAGTCCCTAACCGGACACTGCTGAGTTTTTTAGGTAAAATTGAGTATTTACAAATAAAAAATTGCAGAGTAGAGTGCGATAATTGAAGAGACTACTTAGCAAAAATTATATTCAAATGCACATTAGAGTATCTATAAAAATTGTCAGTAAACGATCTACTGAGGTGACCAAAGGGAAGAATCTCAAGGAGGTTACAGGATGCCATTTTCGAATTTGAAAATTCGCTACTGGGGCGGGTATTTCTGGGAAATTCGCTATAGATTTTGTCAACGGGAAATATCACGGATGGAATGGTTTAGGGGTATTTGAACATCACCGGACTCACAAAATGCAGATTGATGAGAGCATTATTTTTTGAGTAATAGGACTTTTAGTCCGGTTCTAATCTATCTATGGGCTTAAAGCCCATAGTCGTAAGGTGGTAAATAAGAATTAGGCTGGTATTTGGTTTATGTAATAACGCCATATAGAAAAAGGATTTTTATGAATGTCAAACTCGCCAATTACAAATAAAATACTTGTCACAGAAAATTGTCCGTACTGTGAGAGAGTCGAAATATTTTTAAAATACAGGAATGCTGACGTAAAGTTTACGGTTTCAATGGAAGCTGACTATGATGAATACCCTGCTTTAGCTAATCCTGATGGTGGTTTTTTATATGAATCAATAGAAATAATAAGAGCGATTGAAGAACGATATTTAGATGGAGTTGAATATTTTTTTGATAGTTATAAATGGGAAAACATCATACAATTGTGGAGGGAGTCTTTTTCGAAAAAAATAGATATATCTCAATTTGAGTCTCTTATTACAGAATTTTCTAGGAGCTTATGTATCAATGCTCTTTCTGCCTCTGCCATATATCCGCATTTAGTTAGATTTTCCTATACAAAAAATTATTCACAAGCCTATATGGCCGTGTTTAAAACGGATATTTCAAATAAAATCGAACAGTTTTTTGAGTCAAGTATAGACTACCGTAGTAAAATTGTAAGAAAAAATGTATTTATATCACCACTAATACAAGAGCCGCCACTTAAAAAGGGGGAGTTTTATGGGTTTGATACCGCGAATGAGAGGGTTTATTTAGATACTGCGGCTACCGCTCAGTGCATGAAAAAACCGGTAGAAAAAAGAAATAGCTACTTAAAAATATATGCCAGCACCCATAGCACAACCTCTCTTTATTCCAAAACCTTAAATAATGAAATTGTTAACGCTAGAGAAACAATACTTAATTTTTTAGGCTTACCAAAGGAGAAATATGCTGTCCTCTTTATTGGACAGGGAGCCACATCTGTATCTAACTACCTAGCCAATCTATTAAAAAAATCAAATGAACTAAATTCATACGCCGTAAGCATATATGAGCATCATTCAAATGATCTACCTTACAGAATTGCAGGAAAAATAATACACATACCTAAAAGGTTGTCCGCGAACGCAACTGACAAAAATCTTGTATCTGAATTATTAGAAAATATTAAGAAAGGGTTAGTAACTCATTTTGTTACGACCTCATGTAGCAATGTTACAGGACACCACCCCCCAATAGACGAACTGTCAGAAATATGTAATGAGAACGATGTTCCGTTTTTTTTAGATATTTCTCAATCTATTGCACATTCAAACCTTGGGCTCAGTAAGCTTAAACGATTAGATGGCGTGTATTTCTCTGGTCATAAAATTTATGCGCCAGGAACGCCAGGAGTTTTAGTAATAGATAGAAATATATTAAGGGATAGTCACCCTCCAATTATTGGAGGAGGTGCTGTAGAAGACGTTAGTAAGTATGACTACATACTATCTGAAAGTGTAGAAACTAAGCACCAACCAGGTACTCTTGATGTACTGGGAATAATTCAGCTAAAAGAAACGCTAAAGATATTAGAAAATACGGGCATGGATAGAATTTATGCCCACGAAAAAACGTTAACGGAATACACATATGAAAAGCTGTCTGCAATAAGCAATATCGTGATATATGGTTATACGGGTAAAAGCGTCGGTTTAATAGCCTTTAACATAATTGGAATGGAACATGAGCTAGTCGCTGAAATATTGTACGAAGAATATGGCATAGAGGTTAGAAATGCGTGTTTCTGTGCACATCCTTATGTTAGAGAACTTTTGCGCATCGACACAATCTCAAGAAATGATTTTCACTACGAATACTCTGGTATGGTGAGGATAAGCTTTGGGGCATACAATACAAAAGATGATGCAGACAAGGTTTGTAGTGCAATCGCAGAAATAGCACAAAAATACTTAGAACAAAAATAGGCTGATCAATAATGTCAAAAATTTATTTTATTATTGCCATGGGAACTATGGGGACGATATTCATGGATGTATTTAATTATTTTATTTCATCAACTGGGTTGATTTCACCCATAAACTACAATGCGATCGGCTCACTTATAAATGCATGGATAAATTTGAATTTTATTTTCGACACGCCGACACCCATGTTTGAGTATAGTATAGGCTATTTGTGGGGCGGTGTTGTTCATTATGCTATCGGCGTAATTATCGCTGTACCAATAATACTAATTGGTACTACTAGTTTAATGAAAATTTTCCTATATGGGCTTTCTACAACTTTAATTTCTATGGTTATAGTCTATCCATCAATAGGTGGGGGGTTATTTGCTAGCAATTTTGATAATACTTCATTTTTAGTAACAACATCTATATTAAACCATGCATTTTACGCCAGTGGGTTGATTGTAACCGAAATAATTTACAGGAGAATGTATGTACGAACTTAATTTAGAGGGTCTTAGTTGTCCTAAACCCCTATATGAACTTCAAAAATTTTTATTGTCAGACACTCGAAATGATAAGTTCAAAGTTGTATGCACCGACCCAAATTCTATAGATGATTTTGAGTCATTTTGTGAATTTGGAGTCATTAAGATACTTTCGACTTCGAAAATAGACAATAAGCTACATTTTGTAATTGAGAAAGTATAAATCTAATGAATAAAATTATATTTGCTGGCCATTATTGTATAAATGAAGAGCTGGTGGAGTTAGGCAGCAATGGGTTTTCAGAGTATGAGTCATGGAAAGAAGGTGTTAGGAAGTTTTCCGAGGATGATGAAAATTCAAAACTTATACTTTGGGTTAATGATATTGGTATTGAAAAAGAAAAAAGAAAAAAACTAAAAGAAAGCTATAAAATTCCAGAAAACTATGCATATTTCCTTAAGAATAGCGGTTACAGTATTGACAATGTTGAGGTGGCATTCGAAAGCAGCGTGAGAAACAAGTCTAGTACGTTCATTAAAAAAAATAAGAAAAAAGATATTATAGATGTTGTAAATTCATCAGAATCTAATTTAATTAGATGCGTTGAAAATAAAATATGTGAATTAGAAGCTTCTATACCTCAAAAATCATACGTTATACTTGGTCCAAACAATGAGAAACTTGTTGTCAAAGATGGGCCAAACCCAAAGTGTAACTTAATACTAGCAACACTATTTGACACATATTCAACAGAAGTTGATACAAAAATATTTAATATTTTTAACGGCATTTATAAAAACCGTATAACACTTGGAATACATGTTTACAAATCTTTGTATTCTGGAAACTCTGTATTTGAAAATACATATTTTGATTTTATTGGTAATAAGGCAGTAGAGTATGCATAACGCCCTATTAATGACTTTAATACTGCCCTTTAGCTGGATATTCGCAAAGTACTGTATTAATCAGTACGGCGCTATTGATACAGTGTATTTTAGGGTTATTTTGACCTCGCTGGCCCTCATTTTTATATGTGTTTTTTTCAGGAAAAACCAGTTTGAGTTACTAAAAAAAAAATGGATTGGGATTTTATTTTTAGCAGTTTTTGGTTTTGTATTATACTTCACATTCATAACTCTATCTTTAGAGATATCCTTACCTTCGCAGACAGGGCTGTGTATGGCACTACTGCCATCTATAGGCTATATACTTTCAGTCTTAACGAAACAAGAGAGCATAGATATTTTAAGAATATCAGGGTTAGCATTAAGCCTAGCAGGAGCAGTCGTGTTTTATCTATCTTATGACGCATCGAATTCAATAGCGGGACTATTTCTCTCGTTATGTGCTGTCATATCTTATTCAATATATGGAGCCATATATCAGAAAAGCTTTAAGGAATATGACAATCTTATAGTCCTTTCGTTGTCTGCGTTTATAGCTGCTGTGTTGTTATCCATTCCGTTTTTTACTCTATCCTACTTTAATTATAGAGATATTGGGGATACCTCTGGAATAGTGAACTTTATGATATTGGCAGTGATATTTACATTACCTATTTATTTTTTATACCAGGCAGTTATAAAAACATATGGTCTGACCGCTGCAAATATTTTAGGTCTAACAACTCCTTACTTGATTATAATTGGCGAATATATATTTTCGTATAGGGGGTATATAACGATCACAGAAATTTCATCCATGTTTGTTTCAACATTGGGAATTGCTTTAGTTATATTTCATAAAAAAATAAGATCGTTCGCGGGAGTATCCGTGTATGAAAAATAAAAGAGTTCTTCTTATTTATCAGAATGAAAAGTTCCCTTATGCATTTGATTCGGCATATGATAACAATTTAGATGTGATACTAATTCATAAACCAAACGAGCCATATACCCAGTGCTATAGGGGCGTTATTCATGTTGAGGCTATCGATATTTTTAGCGATAGCATGATAGCTTTGGAGTACTTAGTGGAATTAGTTAAAGAGTTTGAGGTTGAAGTAATTATTACTTATAGGGATGAGGCTATACCTTTTACTTCACTGTTAGCTGAAAATGTAGGAATTCCATATGTATCTACAGGCAATGCTGATTCTCTACGTGATAAAAGTAAGATGAGGGAGCTAACGGCTAATCTAGAGTCAACGCCAAAATCAAAATCTATTTCTTCAATTGAAGACTTGACGTCTTCCGATATCAACTATCCTTATATTCTAAAGCCCTCCTCTGGATTTGGGTCAATGGGTGTAACGCTGGTCTCGTCAAACAGAAATATTAGCGATGCGTATCATTTAATTTCAGACATAAATACCAATACACTTTGTAATTTCAAGAATAGCAGTGGGACGAATATAGCTTCTATTTTACAAGAGCAATATATTCCTGGCGAAGAATTTATTGTCGATTCTTTTTCGATAGATGGGGAACATAAAATTTTGTCCATCGCATCAAAAGGCGAATCAAAAGGTCCTTACTTTGAAGAATCTTACCATATTACAAATCCTGATATTTATAAAAAAACTCTAGAAGGTATTATTAAGGCCACACTTGACACGCTAGACTCTATCGAATTTAAAAATGGCCCTACTCATACAGAATTAAAAGTTTATAAAGAACGTGCATATATTATTGAAATTGGTGCTCGAATAGGTGGTGGGAGTATATGCCATTATCTGGTTAATGAAGGGACTGGAGTCGATTACTCTCGCCTTGTATTTGATTTATGCATGTCAGATAGAAGCTACTTTGATACCATTTCAGATACGCCAATTTATAGAAAATGCGCACTAAATTACAATATTAAAGTAGGGAAGCAAGGCGGAAAATTTGTTCGAATTAAATATCTAAAAAATATAAGTTTAGACTCGCGTGTAAGACGTATATTAAGAGTTATGAATAAGGGGCATCTAGTAAAACCATATCCAAAATTTACCGGATTTCCCGGATTTATTCAGTCGTCACACCATGATTACAATGACGCTTTAAAATTTATCAAAAAACTAGATTCCGAACTTATTGTAGAATATATATAAAGGATTATGCATGGACGCAACTATTCATACTTTAGGGCCGCTAGGGACAAATTGCGAAATGGCGGCAAAACTCTGGGCAAACAACAATTATATTAATGCAGAGTTAAAGCTGTATGATACTCTCGAAAATGCACAAAAAATGGTTAAAGATAAAGGTGACTATTTGCTTGCATGTATAGTTTATCCTGATCTTCATAACCTAGTGTTTAAGAACCTGAAGGATATGAAGCTAATTGATTGTTTTGTAATGAATACATATGAAATGGTGTTGGCTAGCGCTAATGGAGTGCAGGATATAAAGCGCGTTGTTAGTCATCCTGCACCAATATCTCTTATTGAAAGCAAATTTGAAAATATCTACACAACAAGCAGTAACTCAAATGCTGCGATACTAACTAAGCAAGGAAAATACGACGCGTGTATTACAACGATTGAGGCTGCGAATAAACACGATCTTTCTGTTGTTAAAAGTTTTGGAGAAATTGAAATGGGGTTCTCGGTACATGGAAAACGCTAAAATTCTAGATCAATTTCGAAAGTATAAGATTTCCTCTTCTACGATATCCGATATTCTCGATACGTTGGATGTTGACTGTGTTCTCAGTAATAACCTTAAAAGAATGACCGGGTCTAGCAAATACGTTGCAGGATTTGCCTACACAGTAGAATGGGGCCCTGTAAAGAAAAAAAAGAATATTACTGAAAAAGGAGAATCTACCTGGGATCAAATAAAGGGATTTATCAATATACCCAATGGGTATGGAAAAGACAATGTATATGTCTCTGGCTCAGGAGAACTTATGCGCGATGCGGCGCTCGCTGGAGGCATTAGCATTAACTTCTTTAAATCACTTGGCTTTGAGATGGTTCTTCTAGGAGGAGCTGTACGTGACTATGAACAGCTTACTAATGTTGACATTCCTGTTGTCGCGTCTAACTGGACCCCAGCAGATACCCAAGGATTTTATAAAGTTAAGTCGGTTGAAGCGTCGTGCCGGATTGAAAATACGATAATAAATACTGGGGATATTATTATATCTGATATGACGGGGACGGTATGCATTCCATATGCATTTGCCGATCATGTGTTAGAACACGCTATTTTAATTGAATCCAGTGAGCATTCAATATTAGAACTGGTTAAAAAGGGAATATCTCCTATTGATGCAGTCGAGTCACTTGGAAGAATATGATGCTAATTATTAAAAATGGTGAGTACGTAGATAATTCGGACATCAGCGTAATTAATTTTTCTCTACATTACGGAGTAGCAATATTTGAGGGAATACGTTCCTATCAATTAGATGAAGGGTATCATGTTGTAAAGTTACGTGAGCATATAGAAAGGCTATTTGATTCAGCAAAAATTATTCAACGTCCAATTACAAGATACTCTGTAGACAATATGGTTAATCAAGTAATTGACCTAGTCGAAAAGTCAGAGACCAAAGATTTATATATTCGACCTATTGTTATCTATGGCGATGGAATAATGGGTATAAGGAATTTAGATCAAAAAGAAAATATTTGGATACTATCATGGGACTGGGACTTAGACCGGGATAGCAAAAGATACACCGAGGGTCTCTCTGTAGGGCTTTCCAACATTAAAAAGTGTAGTCAATTTTCACAAGCGAAAATTGCAGCAAATTACCTTCCTTCATTTGTTGCGATAAATAGTTCAAAATCAATTAATTATGATGAAGTGATATTGCTAGATGACGAAGGATATGTTTGCGAGACATCAGCTCAGAATATTTTCTTTGTAAAAGACGGAGAAATTTATACTCCTACGCTAAGAGGGGCACTCAATGGTATAACGCGAAAATTAATAATATCCCAAGCTAGCTCAATCGGGATTAAGACACATTTTTGTGATATTAAACCTAACGAAATAGATAATTTTTCTGAAACTTTTGTATCGGGGACCGCATGTGAAATCGTACCTATACACTCTATAGAAAATTGCGTGTACAAAACGCTACAAATCAATTCAATAACGAATAGACTTTCAAACAGCTTACTATCCTATTTTTACCGTAAGGAATAACATATTTAAAACAAATATTTTTGGTGAATACCAAACACTGAGTACACTATAGGCATCAAAATATGTTGAATATTTTTATTAATTATTTTGAATAAGGAAGTAGTGTGGACGCACTAAAAAAAATAAAATATATTGTAGCTGATGATAGCCCATTTGTTTATTTCAAGCCTGACATTGATCTAAGTGTTATTCAGCGGTCATTTGATGAGATACCCATTGATCCTCATTTCGAACCAGGCTACAGGTATAGAACTCAGTCATTGTATGAAATAATGGAGGATGGCCAATTTAAGATTCTTCACTCAAAGCCACTCTATCAGCCGACATACATAAATAGTTACAACAACTACGGCGGTAAAACTCGTGAATATGACAACTTACCCACATGGCTTATCGATGACTCTAATTTCAACGCATTAGTCAATGCTTGGATTGACACACTACCAGGAGATATTGATCGTTTCTCTGCCCATCAAATAAGAACCGTCAGCGATGGTGGAGAAGTTGTACCAGAAGGCCGTCACCGTGATGGTTACGATTATATTGGTGTGTTCATAGTAAACCGAAAAAATATCACTGATGATTGTGCTATATCAATAGTTTGGGTCGGTGATACTGACCATGAGCTTTTTAATGGTGTAGTTGAACCTGGCACATTGCTTAGTTTTGATGATAAATTATTGATGCATAATGTCGGAAGCATTAAAGCTAAGGATGGTAGAAAGGATTGCCTTCGAGACGTAATAATTTTTACTGTCCCTGAATGTTGCATCGGTTAAGGTCATGGATTAAATCTCGTATCCATTATATGTTTTATTGGGTACAACGTTACTATCGTCATATATTGAGGAATATATAATGCTGCATTATAAAAAAGATTACGTAAAATCACATGAGGTTATGCCCGGCTATCGGGGCCGATTTGTTCACGGCGATGAAATTACGGTTGTTCATTGGGACATTGAAAAAGGTAACTCGGTTCCAGAGCATGAGCATCATCATGAACAGTTTGTCAATTGCCTAGAAGGAAGTTTTGTAATGCTAGTGGATGGTGTAGAGTTACCAATGGAGCCTGGTGATACGGTAGTTATTCCTCCAAATGCGGTGCATTCTGCATATGCAGTGACAGACTGTAAATGTCTAGATGTATTCACGCCTGTTAGATCTGACTATGTATTTGAATAGTTTCTTTAGTCTGATTAAAGAGTAACGTGATGATAAGGCCTATTAATGAGCTCACTGCGGATGACATCTCTGTTTTTTGGGATGACTTAATTTCAGTAGCCGAGAAAGAATCAAAAAAAAATGTATTAATTAGTGGGTTAATTGATTATTTGATTCTTAAGCCGCAAGGGATTGGCAATATTCTTTCAGCCATCATTGTTGAAGGATTGGGTAATATTCCCCATTTTGAACGTTCGTTCGGCAACATATGTAAAAATATTATTAGTAGTAATCCCGATATAGTCTGTGATTCAACCAGGGATATTAACGCCTTTTACCAAAGGGATCCTGCTTGCAAAAAAAAATATCAAGTTATTATTTTTTACAAGGGATTCCATGCACTGTTGGTACATCGTGTTGCTAATAGCCTTTGGAGATGTGGGCAGCATGATTTTGCCCATTATCTTAACTACCTTGCATCGTGTAAATTCGGGGTTGATATACACCCTGGAGCTAAAATCTCCGGGGGAGTTTTTCTTGATCACGGAACAGGTATCGTTATTGGAGAAACGGCTGTCATAGAAAAAAATGTGTCCATACTCCAGGGCGTGACATTAGGCGGCACAGGTAAAGAAACAAAAGATAGGCATCCCAAGGTAGCTGAATCCGTTCTTATTGGTGCCGGAGCTAAGTTATTAGGCAATATAAAAATAGGAAAATATTCAAAAATTGGGGCAGGTACGGTTCTTTTAAAGGACGTAACTGAAAATTCCACCGTCGTTGGTGTACCAGGGAAGGTAGTTGGCGTTTTACCAGAAGATGAACGTCCCGGCCAGTCTATGGATCAAAAGCTGGATTAACGATATCCAATGGGTGTAGTTCCTTTCATACGACGAAAAATGCCATAAAAGTTCATTTTTCAGAAAAACTATAAATTCTTTTTTTTGACTCATTCTTATGACACTCCCAATAAGCGTCAAAATCACCGCTTGATTTTAGGGAACGCAATTTCAAAATAGATTCAGCACCACCCAAACTCCAGCGGGCTCCAGTAATATCAGTAAGCGCTCAATAAACCCCATCTAACATCCCTTCGTAAGTTAAAGAGACATCTAAGTTAAAGAGACATCCATAATTTGTGTTGACATCAAATTCAATCAAGCACAATATCCCCGGCTAATGGAATCAATAGTGGTTAAAGGAGTTAACCGTGCCAAAACCCCGCTATGCTCAAGTCTCGCTTGAGGCTACCCCCTACTATCACTGTGTTTCACGCTGCGTTCGTCGCGCTTACCTATG
>NVUB02000241.1 GCA_002401775.2 Ectothiorhodospiraceae bacterium | reverse complement strand
GTTCACCTATACCGGTGGTGAAACATTCAGTTTTATCGGTGACGACGATCTATGGGTGTTTATTGACGACACACTGGTTGTCGACCTCGGCGGTGTCCATAGTGCAGCAGCAGGAAGTGTCGACCTCGACAGCCTTGGGCTGACCGCAGGAAGCGATTACAGCTTTGATTTATTTTTTGCGGAAAGGCACACCGTAGCCTCCACATTCCGCATCGACACGTCGATTCTACTGGTGCCCACATATACCGTACCTGAACCATCGCCGTTATTACTACTAGGGGCAGGTCTCATAGGATTGGCGGGAATGCGAAGAAAACGCAAAACAATGTAAACCCTGCCCATTCAACGTTAACGGTCGTTTAAGCTTACGCTTAACGCGTTAATATCAAGCAGTAAGGGTGTTTAACAAACTCCTCCTTTTATTTAAAAAGGGGGAGTTTTTTATGCGTAATTCAATAAATATCAGACTTCCATCATTTTCAAAATTACCTTTCAAAAATGGCCTTCAATAGTTTCTGTCAATAGTTTCTGTCAAAAATTTCTATCAAAAGTGCAGTCAAAAGCACTGCCAAAACAGTGTTTAAAATCATCAGATCAATAACATTGATAAATCAACAATAATGTCTATGTCTACCTTGTCTTCTCGCCATTCAGCACACAAAAACAGTCGGTATTTTTTACACTCTTGATACGCTTATCGCTGCTATTAGTTTTTTATTGTTATAAATCAACACCGTGAAAAACGGGTACAAATGTTGCCTACTTGACTCTTGAACAATCAATATTTGAGTAAAAAGTATTTGAATATTAGTTAAGTAGTCGTTGAGATTTAGTTAAGCATTACAACACTTGAGTTTTTGACAAACGGAAATTGCTTTGCTCATTTAAAACACTCGATAAGGAGTTTAAAAATGGCCAATCGACACACCCCATCAAGACTTTTTTTTACCGCACTGTCTTCAATGCTATTCACAATGGTGCTCACCAGTGCAAATGCCGACACCATCGGACTCACCGGAACCATTCGTGACTTTAGTGATACTCACCCCGACTTTGAAACTTATTGTTGTGGCGGGGCCACCGGTATGCTGGAACCTACCCTCGGCGTCGACGGCACTCCAGTGCTAGGGGCGAGTCACCCACACATAACCGATGCTGCTTCATTTAATGATTGGTACCACGACACGCCTGCTAGTACATCCATGAATTACATGATCACTCTGGACAATGGTGCTGCCACACCCGGCGGTGTTTACACTTACACCAATAACAGTTTTTTTCCCATTGATGGGCTATTGGGCGGAAATGAAGGCCGCAGTCACAATTACCATTTCACTTATCAAATTGCGACTGATTTTACCTATACAGGCGGTGAAACTTTTTCATTCACCGGCGATGATGATCTGTGGGTGTTTATTGATGATACTCTGGTGGTCGATCTGGGTGGTGTACATCCCGCACAATCTGGTGATGTCATGCTCGACAGTCTGGGATTAACCATTGGCAATGATTACCGTTTTGATCTGTTTTTTGCCGAACGACATACCACGGACCACGGAATCCAACTTTTCAATCAGTACGTCAATATTGCTAACGCCAACTACCCCTCCACCCATGGGTGTCCCCGAGCCTTCAACGCCCTTTTTGTTAGGTGCAGGACTCATTGGTTTTCTGCTATTGAGCAAGAAAGCACCTCGCGAGCAAATGCTCAATCGTTTTGTACCCGGCAGACCACATAACTCATAATCGATGGATTATCTGCCACTCACCCCGTACAATATTTGCACAGCACCTGTACAAATATTGCACAAAAGACACACTAAAAACGCTGTCTCCATCACTTGGTGGGGCCAGCGTTTTCCTTTTTTAACATCTACTCACTCTCTCACCAACTCTGCATTGCGAGAAATGCAAAAAAACCGCAAACTATGCCACTAATGACTCTGGTGAACGGCGACGGTGTATAGACGTCTTAATTTCGCCAATACAGAATAATATAAAAAAATACCAAAACTTTTCATCATTTTTCGTAACGTTATATCAACACAAAGGCTTGACCCATGACACGTTCCCACGACCTCTTCGTTGCTGCTCAAAACCATATCCCTGGCGGTGTTAACTCGCCAGTACGCGCCTTTAGTGGCGTTGGCGGCGACCCGGTGTTTTTCAAGTCGAGTGAGGGTGCCTACATCACTGATGAGGATGACAAACGTTATATCGATTACGTGGGTTCATGGGGGCCAATGATCGTCGGTCATTCTCACCCAGAAGTCATCAAGGCCGTACAGGACGTGGTCGCCAAGGGTTTGGGCTTTGGCGCTCCTACAAGCATCGAAACAGAAATGGCCGACCGGGTGTGCGAACTGGTGCCCTCCATGGACATGGTACGCATGGTAAGTTCCGGTACTGAAGCCACCATGAGCGCCATTCGTCTGGCACGAGGCTTTACCGGCCGCGACAAAATTGTAAAATTTGAAGGTTGTTACCACGGCCATGCCGATTCACTGCTGGTCAAAGCCGGCTCTGGTGCGTTGACCTTAGGCGTACCCACTTCGCCAGGCGTACCGGCGGCTTTGGCATCCGAGACCATCACACTGACTTACAATGATATTGATTCTGTCAAAGAAGCCTTTGCCGACATTGGCAAGGACGTTGCCTGTATTATCGTCGAACCGGTTGCGGGCAATATGAACTGTATACCGCCCGTACCTGGCTTCCTCGAAGGCCTGCGCGACGTTTGTGATGAATACGGCAGCGTGCTGATTCTCGATGAAGTCATGACCGGTTTCCGCGTATCCCTTGGCGGCGCTCAGCAGCACTATGGCATCACCCCGGATCTCACCACGCTGGGCAAAGTTATCGGAGGCGGACTCCCCGTTGGCGCATTCGGTGGCAAACGTGAAATTATGGAGCATATTGCACCACTGGGCCCGGTGTATCAGGCTGGCACCTTGTCCGGCAATCCCGTTTCCATGGCGGCGGGCCTCAAAACGCTGGAACTGATTTCGGCCCCTGGGTTTCACGATGGACTCATCACCGCGGCAACGGCCTTGTGCGAGGGTTTAAAAACACGCGCAAAAGCCGCGGGCATTCCGTTAACCACCAATCAGGTGGGCGGCATGTTCGGTTTCTTCTTCACTGAAGAAGCAACGGTGACCCATTTTGCCCAGGTCTCGGCCTGCAATATTGAACGCTTCCAGAAGTTCTTCCACGGCATGTTGAACGAAGGCGTGTATTTGGCACCTTCTGCTTATGAAACGGGTTTTGTCTCCGCTGCGCATGGCGAAGCCGAAATTAGCGCCACGCTGGATGCCGCAGAAAAAGTCTTCGCGACGCTGTAGTGGATAGAATAGTAGCGGATAGAGCAGTAGTGGAAAAAACAATAGAGCAAATGACAATGCCCCAGAACGCTATCCAGGACACAAACTATGGTGCGACACCCAGGCGTCGTTTTTCGGGGCAAAGTATGGAAAACCCGATAAACACTGGTCGAGGCACGGCAAGTGTTTCCTGGGCAGGCGTTTGTCGCAAGTGGGCTATCCCCAGTCTATTGATGTTTGCACTGGCGCCACCTTTAGCCGCAGCCGAGCCCATCCCGGTACAAATTCAATCCTTTAAGGAACTGGCGATCCATCCTCAGTTCAGCGCGCCGGCGACGGTAGTTAGTGACAACCACAGCCGTCTCAGTGCCGAGATCAGCGCTCGCATTCTCGAGATCCCGGTACGTGTGGGTGACGTCGTGCAAAAAGGCTCGCTCTTAGTGCTATTGGAAAAACAGGACTTTGAACTGGCATTAATGGGCAATGTCGCCACACTGGCCGCCATAAACGCGAAACTCGACATGGCAAAATACGAGCTTAAACGCGCCCGTTCACTGTCAAAAAAACAAGCCGTCTCAGAACAGTTGCTCAAGCAACGTGAAACCGAGCGCAATGTCCTGCAAGCTGAAATGCAAGCGCAACAAGCTGCCACTTCTCAGTCCCAACGACAAGTGGATAAATCCAGATTACGTGCCCCCTTCAAGGCCGTAGTCTTAGAACGCCTTGGCCATGTCGGCGAACTTGCCAATCCCGGCTCCGCTCTGGTCCGCATCATCGACGTAGAACATTTGGAATTATCCGCCAAAATTTCCAATACACAAGCCAATGACATCCAACACAGTACCTCCCTGGAATTTGTGAGCGCCACACAGCGCTATGCCGTTAACCTGCGGGTAATCACTCGCGCATTGGACACCCAGGCTCGCACTCAGGATGCACGGTTGGATTTTACGGGCAGCAACCCACTACCAGGGGCAACGGGCAAACTGGTTTGGTCTCCAAAACAGAGCAGCCTTCCTTCAGAACTGGTGAGTCAGCGCGACGGCAAACTCGGTGTGTTTGTTGTGCAGGATAACAAAGCGCATTTTGTCCTCCTGCCTCTGGCTGAAACGGGTAGGCCAGCCACAGTCACCTTTAGCCCAGACACCCTTGTTATCACCAAAGGCCGTTACCGGCTGAATGATGGCGATACGCTATCTATTACCAATACAAATGACAGTACTATGAGTAGCAGTGCTATGAGCAACAGCAATACTGCCAGCAATTCCACCAGCAGCACCATTAACAACACAATCAACGATGCATCGCCTTAAACAGTCAACCCTCCCTTCAACCCACAGAGCAGTTAGACACCATTGGGTCGAGACATTCAATGTTACCCTCTCGGCCACTCGCCTGAACCTGATACCAATCCCGGCATACCTGCTGGGCCTCTTCGACGCTGGGAAACGTCCACAGCACCGCTCCGTTATCCGCCATCAACGTCGCGGTTTTATCCTGCCATTCTCTGATATAAAATAGAGTATTCACCCTCTGTTTGATAACCTGACCACTATCATTTTCGTTAATGTCATTTTCGCTAATGTCATTTTCGCTTTAGCGTTCGTTTCCGCTTTAGCTGAGGGCAATATTAGAGAGGCAGTGTGAATATTTTATTGCAAACACATGAAGCTTTTATGAAAATGCGTGGTCGAAGCCCATTGTGCTTTACACTCCACAAATGAAATTTTATGAACTTATGAATGAATGACACTTTTTATTACATTAACGATGACGCTCTATGTGGCTTAAAACCTTTTTAAGTAATCATGTATTGGCAAATTCCACCTTTGCCGTGGTATTGCTGGTGGGCATACTCAGTTACTTTCAGATGCCTCGCGCGCAAGATCCGGAGGTGAATTTTAACTGGATTAGCATTATCACTCTGTTACCTGGCGCTTCCGCTGAGGACGTGGAAAAACTGATCACCGATCCGTTGGAAGAAGCCATTCGCAAGGTGCAGAACATCAAATTTGTTTCCAGCACCAGCCGTGAAGGCATTGCCGATATTCTGGTGCGCTTCGAAGACATCAGCCAACGTAAGTTCGACAAACGCATCAATGATTTACGCCGTGAAATCCAAAATAAAGCCAATGCTGAGTTGCCGGATGAAATGGTTGACCCGGTAATACGGGAGATCACCACATCCAATAATTTCCCCACCGCCACACTGATTCTTACAGGAGCCGCGAACGATGAACTTTTGCGGAAAGCTGCACTAAATATACGTAAAGACCTGGAACGCATTAAAGGCGTCAACAACGTCATTGAAGCCGGTTTTGCCGACCCGGAACTAAAGGTCAGTTTTGACCCCGCTGCCCTGCACAGCAAAGGGTTTTCCCCGACCCAGCTGGCCGATACTGTGCGCAGCTATTTTCAGGATGTCGTTGCTGGAGATATGCATATCGGTCAACAGTCATGGTTAGTGCGCGTCAACGGCACCAGTGCTGACCCCGGTTACCTGGCATCTTTACCCATTATTGGCAGCAGGGAACAGGTCAGTATTGGTGATGTTGCGCAGGTCACCTGGAGCCATGAAAAATTCAGTAAGCTGTCTCGTTTTAATGGTCGTCCGGGTGTCACTCTGGCCTTAACCAAACAGTCCACCGCCAATATTCTCGACCTGGTTGAGCGCGTCAACCAATACATCGTGCAAAAAAATGCGGTGCTGGCATCGTCTGGCCTTAAGCTAACATTACTGGATGACCAGACCGAAAGTGCCCGCGATGCCATCAATATTATGCAGAATAATGCCCTGCTTGGCCTGATACTGGTGGCACTGATCACCTGGTTATTCCTCGGCGCGCACATCGCTTTTTTTATTGGCATTGGCATTCCATTTACGTTAGCAGGCACCTTCTGGTTGCTCAACAGCACAGGACAGACCTTAAACCAAAACATTTTACTGGGCGTCGTTATCGTACTCGGGATGTTGGTGGATGATGCCGTGGTGGTAGTAGAAGCTATTTACTATCGCATCCAGCGTGGCGCGCAAAGCATGCAAGCCGCCATTGATGCCTTAAGAGAAGTCTTTACTCCGGTCACTGCCTCAGTCACCACCACCATGGCAGCATTTTTGCCACTCATGTTAATGCCCGGCATTGTCGGCAAGTTCATGTTCGTGGTGCCCTTCGTGGTTTCCGTCGCATTGGCTATCAGTTTAATTGAGGCGTACTGGATGTTACCGGTACACATTTCCATGACGGGCCTCAACATGTCCAAGCCCGGAAAATTGCAACAAAAACGCACTCGCTTTACGCACTGGCTACGGCTCAAATACAGCAAGTTGCTAATCCGGGTGTTACGCAAACCCAAACGTTCACTCGGTGTCGTACTTGCGCTTTTTATTGCCGCGATGACCGCCGTAGGCAGCGGCATGGTACGTGTCGAATTCTTTGCCTTTGACCCTCTGCGCGCGTTTTATATTAACGTCGAAATGCCGCCCGGCAGCACCCTGCAAGACACACTCAATACCACGCAGCGGATCGCCGACAAAGCCAGCAAACATCTAAGGGAACAAGAAACACGTGCAGTAAGCGTGACGGCAGGACAAATGTTTACCGAAACGGCACCCTTTTTTGGTGATAACTATGGCCAGGTATTCATTAGCCTGCACCCCAAAGATGGTGGTATGCGTGGCGTGGCTGAAATCATCGACGCTATGCGCACCGATATTATGGCCACCGCTGCACCACGGTTAATGACTTTCTTCAAACTTTCTAAAGGTCCGCCGGTCACAAAAGCCATTAGCATCAAGGTACGTGGCGACAACTTTGTCGCGTTACGTGCAGCAACAGATGCCCTGCGCAATATTCTCACTGAAATTCCCGAGATAAGTGATATTTCAGATAATGACAGCCCAGGGAAATACGAGCTTAAACTACAACTCGACAGCGATGCTGTTCACCGTAGCGGATTAAACCCTACCGATGTGGCAAGCACCGTACGTCTGCTATTCGACGGCGATGTAGTGGCCTCTATGCAATATGAATCAGAACGTGTTGAAGTGCGTGTGCAAGCTCAACGCACCCAACTCCACAGCATTGATCAATTGCTGGAAACGCCTCTGGCACTACCGAAAGGTGGCGAGATCACTCTGGGGCAATTAGTGACCGCAGAAACCGGACTGAGCCGCAGTAATATCCGCCATTACAACTTCCGGCGTTCCATCACTGTCGAGGCCGAACTCAACAAAACACAAATGGATACCCTCACCGCCAATCAACTCGTCATGGATGCCTGGGATAACATTCGCCTGCAACACCCCAGTGTGGACCTGGATTTTTCCGGTGAACTTGCCGACATCCAGGAAAGCCTCGATTCCATGTTGTCGCTTTTCCTGTTTGGCATTGGCTTGATCTATTTAATCATCGGCACCCAATTTAAAAGCTACTGGCAACCGTTCATGATCCTTGCCACGGTACCACTGGCCTTCACCGGTGTTACTTTCGGACTGATGGCCACTGGCAATCCATTAAGCATGTTCACGTTATATGGCGTGGTCGCGCTCGTCGGCATAGCCGTTAACGCCGCCATCGTCATGATTCATGCCGCCAACCAACGCCTTAACGCTGGCATGAGCGTACTCCATGCCACTATATACGCCGCAAGGCGGCGCGTGGTTCCCATCATCATCACGTCGCTAACCACCGTAGCAGGCTTGTTTTCACTCGCCATCGGACTGGCAGGAGAATCCTTGATATGGGGACCAGTCGCCTCAGCGATTGTTTGGGGCTTGGCCTTTTCAACAGTACTAACACTTTTTGTTATACCGTTGCTGTACCGAACGTTTATGCGCAAACCCCATTTGCCACATTGAACAAATATCGTTCAACAAAATCAGTTTTGTGAAATATATACATTGACGGCAACACCTTTTACTGGATATAAAGATGCTGTCTCAATAATAGATGCTCAAATATCGATGCTCGAAAGAGAGGATATTGGGGAAACCATTTACATTTTGACCACTTTTTATACAAATTTTTATTCATCATTCTTAATCAACACAAGTACTAACATCATTTTATCAACAAGGAGTATGCACATGAAGAAAACGTTAATTGCTGCAATTTTGATCAGCCCAATGGCCATGGGTATGTCGTCTGTCATGGCGGCCCCAAACAATGTCGGTTGCGGTCTGGGTTCAACATTTTTTGATGGACAAGAAGGCACAGGCCCACAAATTCTTGCCGCGACCACTAACGGGTCTTCCGGCAACCAAACCTTCGGCATCACTTCAGGCACTTCTGGCTGTGATGAAGGTGGTGTGGTAACTGCATCTGCTTCTGTCAACATGTTTGTCGGTAACAACCTCGACGCTCTGTCGCGTGACATGTCTGTAGGCCAAGGCGAATCACTCGAGTCATTGGCCCAACTTATGGGTATCAGCGCCAACGACAAATCTGCATTTTTCACAGCGACTCGTGCAAACTACGGAAAAATATTTTCCGCAGACGACATCACTGCCGGAAAAGTGCTGGATAACTTGCATCAGGTAATGGCAGAAAAATCATCATTAGCACAGTACTCTCGTGTGTAATGATGCGTGTGTAATGACGTTAGCATTTAACGTGTAACACGCACTATAAAATGCCCCCAGCCATTTTGGCGGGGGCATTTTTTACATCAGTGGCTTCATACGGCTTTATACGTTTCGCAATTTGTACCGATTTTAATCATGACAACAACCTCACGCCATACCCTCTTAACGCATTCTGTCCGCTGGCAGACCTCTTACCAACCAACCAACAGGCTACTTAACGTTAGCACAATTATTTATATTCTAATGCTGGCACTTACGTTCAGCTCAACCTTGTTAGCATCCACAATGCATCCGAACAAGGCATACCTGAATTCACTAATATCACAAGCACAAAACTTACGGCTCGCCGAAACAGCACAATGGCAATATCTTTTGCATTATCAAACGGGCATATTGGGGAAAACCGAAAGCGAAACCGATGATGCTACATTTTTCACTGCCCGCAATGGCAAGTACGACCCTCAGGCTGAGCTCGCAGCAACACTGACCCGGTTTTTTTCCAACCAACCCTGGGGCAAAAAAGCAGAGCCGGCACAATGTGCCTTTGTTGCTCGCTACGAATGGTTAAATAGCCAACTGAATTTCGACGCTAAAAAACTCAAGCCCCAACCTTGCCCAAAGTTTGATGCCTGGTATAACGGCATTAACCCCGGCAATCTCACGTTGATTTTCCCCTCCGCTTATTTAAATAATCCTTCATCCATGTTTGGCCACACCCTGTTGCGAGTGGACACCCCCGGCCAAAATGAAAACACCCGTCTATTGTCTTATGCGATAAATTATGGCGCTAACACTGGCACTGACAACGGCGTCGCCTTTGCCTTTAAAGGTATTTTTGGCGGTTATTTCGGCACCATTGGCATCGGCCCCTACTACAAAAAAGTCAAAGAATACTCAGACTTTGAAAGTAGGGATATCTGGGAGTACCAACTTGCGTTTTCCAGCACGGAAATTCGGCGCATGATGGCACACGTTTGGGAACTGCGCGGCATTACCTTTGATTATTATTTCTTCGATGAAAACTGCTCATACATGGTGCTAACACTACTCGATGTCGCCCGCCCCAGTCTTGGATTTAGCCAACAATTGCAAGGATGGGTCGTACCCTCCGATACATTACGATTAATCGCTGCTCAGCCAGGGCTCATCAAAAAAACAATTTATCGCCCCGCCGCTGGCACAAAGCTCACCCATTTTGCCAACTCACTTCCCGACGCTGACCAACGTGCAGCCCTGGCGCTCGCCAACCACGACACAACACTGCCCGTTTTTTTGGAACGACACACCGCTGCACGTGCGTTAAGCACTACTCAACCGCACGGTACTGAAAAAAACCCTGAAAAACCCAGGCTGGACGAACAGCAACAACAAGCTGATATTTTACTCCTGGCCCATGACTTTGTACGTTATGAGTTTCTTGCCCAGCGCGGGGAAAAATCTACGTCATCTCGTCTTGCTCGATCATTATTACGTGCCCGCAGCACCATCAGTACCGCACAAGCCCCCAGCCCTGTACCAACACCTGCGATCCCTCCCGAACAGGGACATGCAACGGGTATAGTGCAAACCGGAATAAAATCTGAAAATGGTGATGAATATATACAATTACGTCTGCGACCTGCCTATCATGATTTACTGGACAACGATGATGGCTACGTACCCGGCGCACAAATCAATTTTTTAAATATTGCATTACGCTACCGTACTACTGACCAAAAACTGGAAATTGACGATCTCACTCTACTCGACATCGTTTCCTTATCACCTCGCACTCGTTTTTTTAAACCCATATCCTGGCGGATGCGTGCCGCCTGGCAACGCCGCATACTCCCCGATGTACAATCTTCCTATCCACTTGCCTTTCAAGGGGAAGCGGGAGGAGGCCTGGCCTTTCAGCCGCATAAAAACATCCTGGCCTTTGGTTTAGTAAACCTTGGGGTAAGCTTTCATTCGCAATTCAAGCAACATTACACCGCGGGCATTGGTGCAGAAATCGGTGTTATCGTTCAGGCAACAACGCAATGGAAGTTACAGTTATATGTACAAAATATGAATTTCCGCACGGGCAAACCTCATACATACAATACCTACAAAATTAACCAGCGCTTTATTATCAAGCCTCAACATGCGATAAACTTGGACTGGGCTCAACAACAAGCTTACGGCCGCAGGCTGGAAAGCTGGGTAGTTTCGTGGCGCTGGTATATGTAATGCGTACCTCGCACTCATCGTTTTTCATTATTATTTTATGCTTCACACTCAGCGGTTGCACAGGGATGTTCTTCCAACCAATGAAATCATTGGTTCGCACACCCAGCGACATCAACCTCCAATACCAAGACATTCGTTTTACCAGTCAGGACGGTACAAAACTGCACGGCTGGTTTTTACCCGCACAAGGAAAGGCACTTGGCACCCTTTTATTCCTGCATGGAAATGCTGAAAATATCAGCACCCATATAGGCAGTGTATACTGGCTCCCGTCTCGTGGTTTTAATGTCTTCTTATTCGATTATCGAGGCTATGGAAAATCTGCGGGTGTTGCCGAAATTCAAGGGGTATTTCAAGATATAAAAGCCGCATTTCTATGGTTGCAAAACAAACCGGATATTGACGCCTCACGCATTGCCGTACTCGGACAAAGCTTGGGCGCAGCCATGGGTGCTTATGTTTTTGCAAACGTTGGCCAATCAAACTCCATACGCGCACTCATTCTGGACAGTACTTTCAGTGATTATCAACAAATAGTCCGCGAAAAATTTTCCAGCTTCTGGCTCACCTGGCCACTACAGTACCCGCTTTCCTGGTTAGTAACCGGCCAATACTCACCCATCGACGTTATCGGCCAATACAGCCCTACCCCCGTACTTATTATTCACACCGCTGACGACGGCATCATCCCTTTGCATCACGCCCACCAATTACTTGACCACGCACGGCCACCAAAGGATATTTGGGTTATCCCCAAAGGGGGACATATATCTGCGCTCAAATACCCTGAGATACGACACCGTCTGGTAGAATATCTTACTATGATTATGGCAAACCCTTCTTAAAGAGCATGAATTAAACATGACGATAGTCAACATAAATAATAAAATGAATTCCATAAAAATGCCGTTTACTCAAGCAAAAGTGATGAAAAAACTCATCGCCTGCTTTTTTATACTCACCAGTTTCACCGCTAACATCAGCATTGCCGCGCTTTCCCAAGACCCTTCATTGAACTGGCAAACGCTCTATACAGAACATTTTGAAATTCATTTTCACGATGGTGAAAAAACGCTCGCCAATAAAGTCGGCAGTATCGCTGAATCCGCCCATACCCGGCTCAGCAAAGAACTCAACTGGGCACCCCATAAACGCACACAAGTCATATTAACCGACCGATTCGATTTTGCTAACGGTTCTGCAACACCTGTGCCACGCAATCAAATGAACCTGATCGTCTCCCCACCCAGTGGAACCAATGTGATTTCCGACTATGATAATTGGCTTGAGCTCCTCATCATTCATGAATACACCCACATACTGCACCTCGATAAAGTCAGCGGTTTCCCTTCCGGATTGCAAAAAATCTTTGGACGAAACCTGTTCCTGTTCCCCAATATATTACAGCCTCCGTGGCTCATTGAGGGTTTAGCCACGTACAATGAAACCGACAAAAAACGCGGCATCGGCCGTGGTCAGGGCTCTTTATTTCGTGGCCTGATGCGTCAGGAAGTCATCAATGGCATAAAACCGATCCATCAGGTCAATCAACCTCTGAACAGCTGGCCCCAAAACACGGTACGCTACCTGTACGGCGTGTATTTTTATCAATTTATTGATGAGCACTATGGTGCAGAGAAAATTTCTGAATTAACGGAGCAATACAGCAATAACTTCTTACCCTTTGCCATCAACAGTAACAGTAGACGCGTACTGGGAAAGGACATGATCGCACTGTGGGATGAATTCCAAGGTTACTTACAAGAATCATTTTCCGATGAAATTGAAAGTATTCAGAATGAGGGAGAAATCACCGGCACTCAGATCACTCACACGGGATATAACACCCGCTCACCGTTTCTAACGAACAACGGTGACATCTATTTTCTGGAAAATGACGCCCAAACAGAACCTCGTTTATTCGTGTATAAACAAAATGCAACGAAAGAAACCTCAAGTCTTGATGTTATTGCAGATGTTCGGGGCGGCAGCTTTGATGTGCACCCAGAAGCTGGCGTTATTGGTGCCGAGATCGATGCGTTCAATAACACCAATCTCTTTTCTGACCTGTATCACATCGACCTCAATAGCGGAAAAAAGACGCCGCTTACCCAGGGGAAACGATATATTCAGGCAACCTGGAGTCCTGACGGTAAAGAGATTATCGCCGTACATAATCAACTTGGGCAACATGCCCTGCATCGACTTGATGCGCATGGCAATAAAACCGACACACTCTGGCAAGGCTCAGACAACAGTACCATCAGTTCCATTGACTGGTCACCGGATGGAAACAGCGTGGTAATGACCGTATGGCGACCAGAAACATTGTGGAATATAGAGCGCTTCGACATAGACTCCCGCCAATGGAGCAGCCTGACACACGACACCCATATCGAAAATGGCCCACGTTTCAGTAGCGATGGATTGTCCATTGTATTCAGCGCAGATTACGAGGGTGTATTTAATATTTACCAATTAACCCTCGTCAGTAACACACTAAAAAAACTCACTAACGTCCTTGGGGGAGCCACCTCGCCTACTCTGCTCAACACGCCTGATGGAGACCGACTCGTCTATAGCAACCTCGGGGCCAACGGCTATGACTTGTTTACCCTGAACATTAACCATTCTACCGTGAGTGCCCCCCCCACCAACGCACCAGCGCCTTCACTGCACGCTGATACCGAACTCACAGGGGAGCTTTCTGGAATGGGAACTGAAATAGGAACTGAAATAGGAGCAGAGTGGGGAACTGAGGAACGGGCAGAAGCGAGTGCTGAAGAACCGCCTACAAAACTTTCTGTTAACCCATCAAGTAATCTCATTCAAAAACCAAAATACCCCGACCTTCAGAATACAACACTCACGCCCTACAATGCGCTAAGCAATATCACGCCGACTTCCTGGTTCCCCTACTTCATGTCAGATGATGTGCGTAGTGAAATCGGCTTTACGACTTTTGGATCAGACCCACTGCGCCGGCACTTGTATAACGTACTACTGGCCTATGACACCGATAAACAATGGGCGCTTGGGAGATTCAACTATGTCTACGACCGCTGGAACCCAACGTTAAAATTCTCCCTCGACCGGCAAATTCTGACTTACCTGGACGGCACGGGTGAAATTGATCGATACCGTGATTCGGATATCGTATCCGTCGAAGCAATATGGCCATTTTTCCGCTACAAACAGCAATGGCTATTACATGCCGGCATCGTCAGTGAAACTGAATCGGATAAAGAAGTCCCCTCACTGAATGGACCTGCGCGTACATTTACTGACCGAATTGCAGGATTAGCGGTAAGTTTCAACTCCACTCAACGTTATGCACGATCAATTAGTTCAAGTTACGGCAGACAGTTTCGGCTGGTCGCAGAAGACAGCGACAGCCTGGACAGCGACTACAGTGGCCAGACCTATATTCTAGACTGGCGGGAATTGATTGACCTGCCTGGACAGCATGTTTTCGGTTTTCGTACCGTTCTTGGCTGGGGGACAGACCGCCCACGGCCTTTCCGGCTCGGTGGCACACAAGAAACCAGTGTACCGCCAGCACCACAAGCCTCAGCACTGGCCGCCACCGCAAACATACTCGGACACAGACGCTACCCATTGCATGGCTACAATGAAGGTCGTGCAGACCTCCGTGGTCGCCGTATGGCACTCATCGAAGCGGAATGGCGCTTCCCCATTGCATTGGTCGAGCGCGGTTTTATGGCGCCCCCTATTGGCCTACATCAGGTACATGGGAAATTGATTTACAACTGGGGTGAAAGCTGGAACCTGGATAGCGGAGCGCCAAAACTGCGCCGAGGTGCAGGTGTCGAAATAACGGCTGAATTAGTGATAGGCTACTGGTTACCCATGAGTATACGATTAGGCTATGCAGAAGGTTTTGACATCGGCGGTGAAAAACAAACCTATATTGAAGCAAGCGTTCCTTTACTGTAAACAAAAATAATCGATTGCTCACTTAAAGGGCCGTTAAAACCGCAAAAAAAAAGAATTAAACTGATATCAAATACTAGCTTGATTAAGTTACTAATACTTTTATGGAAGTTAGGTGGTTTATGGGCAGTATTTATTATTGTTACAGTACTTCACTTTTTCCTTGCCATACTAGACACTTCGGAAGTTGCCGATTACCCGTTGTTCAATCTCAAACAAAAAATAATGTGGCCATTAATTCTATGGCTATTGCCTGTTATAGGAACCTTATTGGTACATAAAAAGCTCAACCTTGGTTGGCGAGCCCGGTCTGGCACCAAGGGAGATGTCACTACAGGGGGATATGGCAGCGAGGGGCGAGGGGGAAGTGATGGCGGAGGTTCTGGAGGAGATTAATACGAGTACGCCATGATAAACTTGTCCAAAATACCCGATATATAGCCGAGTAAGCTTGAGGTTACAGACCAACATAATCTTGAATTATTGATTAAATCCCATTTCCCAATAGCCATATTGGAAACTCACAAATAACAGTGTGCAGTTAATATAAAACACTCTGTCAACGCCCCGCCCGCACCAAACCACCCAACCCTGCATCTTCCAGTGCGGCATTTAAAAAATTACGTACAGAATGGGCATATTCAAAGGTGAGTGCTTCTTTTAATAAACTATGGGCTTTGCGCTGTGTGAAGGTGCGTATTACCCATTTTACCCGTGGTAGATTCGCAGCACTCATGCTGAGGCTGTCAACACCCATGCCTAGCAATAGGATTGCGGCGGCGGGGTCTCCGGCCATTTCTCCACAAACACTAACGGGTGTTTTTTCGTCTTTGGCACCGTCTACAATTTGTTGCAAGGCTCGCAGCACGGCGGGATGAAGTGAATCATATAAATCGGCAACGCGGGCATTGTTCCGGTCTACGGCGAGTAGGTATTGGGTAAGATCGTTAGTGCCGATGGATAAAAAATTGACACGCCGGGCCAGTTCACGCACTTGATACACGGCCGAGGGTACTTCTATCATCACGCCGACATGCGGCATACTGATGCTAACGCCGGTATCGATAAGTTCATGATGGGCACGCCGCAATAGTCGCAGTGCATCATCCACCTCGGCGACGCTGTTTATCATGGGAAACAACAAATTCATGTTATTCAGCCCTGCGCTGGCACGGAGCATGGCTCGCAACTGCACCAAAAATATTTCCGGGTGGTCAAGACTGATCCTAATGCCTCGCCAACCCAAGAAAGGGTTGTCTTCTTCGATAGGGAAATAAGGCAATGATTTATCGCCGCCCACATCCAACGTACGCAATGTGACGGGGGCAGGTGAAAATGATTTCAATACCTGGCGATAGATTTGAAACTGTTCATCTTCTCCGGGAAACCGGTCTCGTACCATAAAAGGGAATTCTGTTCGATAAAGTCCGACACCTTCCGCGCCACTTTTACGGGACGGAGTGACATCAGCCAACAAACCACTGTTGATATACAGAGGAATCCCAATATTGTCGGGCGTGATTGCAGGCTTGTCTCGAAGCTCGCGCAGCTCTTTGGATAGCTCGGCTTCTTCACGCAACAGATGCTTAAATTCTTCACGAATAGTCCGTGAAGGATTAATGAATACACGCCCCGTATATCCATCAACGATGATGCTGCGGCCATCCATGAGACTCACGGGCAATTCATCAACACCCATTACCGCTGAAACACCCATGGCGCGAGCCAGTATGGCCACATGTGAGGTTTGCGAACCGCGTTTTGATACGACACCGGCAAGGCGTTTAATCGGCACTTCAGCCAGCATGGATGCGGTAATTTCATCGCCAACCAATACCGTTCGTGCCGGAAATTTTTTCGGTTTTTGTGGTTCTTTCGAGCGCAACTTTTCCAAAATACGCCGTCCGAGATCACGCACGTCGTCGGCACGTTCGCGCAAGTATTCGTCTTCCATCGCATCAAAAGCGTGTATGTGCTCAAGAATGGTTTCTCGAAGGGCACCTGAAGCCCAGTTACCTTGTTTGATTCTACGAATAACTTCTCCGGTAATTGCTTCACCTTCGAGCATAAGCAGGTAAGCATCAAACAAGGCGCGATCTTCGGCAGGCAAGACTTCTTGCATACGTTCTAACATAGACTGGATGTCCTTACGCACATCTTTAACGGCCGTTTTGAAAAGGTTAACCTCCAGCTTTACGTCGCCCACCGATCGGTCGGGTATGGCCTCCAGGTTAGCCAGGGCATAATTGACCACGGCTGTCCCTATTGCCACACCCGGGGAACCGGATTGCCCCTTTAATGGGACCACGCCCCGCTCTTTGCGTGTATCGCCACTCAATCCGGTAATACCACCAATGGCTTCTGCATGGGCGATGGCACCCGCAAGTTGTGCGGCAATAGTCACCAGGAACGTGACTTTATCTTCACTGAAATGTTTTTTAGTCAGGCGTTGTACGACTAACACGCCTTGTAACTGTCGATGATGAATAATGGGGACGCCGAGAAAAGCGTGGTATCGCTCTTCACCTGAGCCTGGGAAATATTGGTAGCGTGGGTGTAACGGGGCATTAGCCAGATTAATGGGCTCCTCTCGTTCTCCCACCAAACCGATCAAACCCAGGCTGTTTTTTAACCGCACCATGCCCACAGCTTCATCGTTCAGGCCATCAGTTGCCATTAATACATTTTCACAATGTGTTTTATCGGTCAGGTAAACGGAGCATACATCGACTTCCATTGCCTTTTTTACACGCAAAACGATAACGTCCAGGGCCTGATCCAGATCCCTGGCCGCCGTAACTTCCTGTACGATACGCCGTAGCGTGTTTAGCATGTTTATCCTTGGTATGAGTGAATCAATATAGAAATTATTTTCCGCACGGTATTCCGCACACTCTGTTTTGCGAACGGTATATTACGAACGATCTTCTATCGCACACTTTCTACGGCCTATTCACCACTGCAACGCTAGCATTGGCGCTAGCACGGTTGGTAGTGAATAAGTAGTATAGCGCCCAAAATTGAACGGTCGCGTTGAAAACAGGTCCAGTCTGGCAAAATTGACCCGATACTCCACTATTTCATTCTAAAACAGCTTAAATTATTAAATCACAGAAGTTTCAGACTCAATTTCTTAACATCACCTTCAACAATGGTTCCAGCTCCGCCAAGGCATTGCGATAAACATCACGCTTAAATGACACCACTTCTTCCAATGGATACCAATAATCAACCCATCGCCAACCATCAAACTCTGGTTGATCTGTCCCATTCAATTGCACTTCACTGTCTTTTCCCGTCAAACGTAATAAGTACCACATTTGTTTTTGGCCGATACACAATGGCGTGGTGCCGTGTCGAAGAAATCGTTTGGGTAAATCATAACGCAGCCATTTTTTGGTTGAGCCCAATAACTCAACCTGGCTGGAAGTGAGTCCTACTTCTTCGTGCAACTCACGATAGAGCGCTTCTTTACGTGTTTCATTCGGAAGGACTCCCCCCTGTGGAAATTGCCAGGCATCCTGGCCAATGCGCCGCGCCCACAGCAAACGACCCTGTGAATTACACAGGATCATGCCGACATTTGCCCGATAACCATCTGAATCAATCATATCTCAATCAAAGACTTAACATCAAAATTGACCTGATTGTTCCACATCTCTAACCCACCATGCAAGCCGCGCAAATTTCCCGCAAGGTATATCATTGGTTATGATGGCCGACTGTTGTCGTTTACGATTATTTCGGCGTCCCGACGCGCGCCCAACGGAGAGAGAACGCAGATGAGTCTGGCCATTTTTGATTTAGATAATACCCTGTTGGGTGATGATAGTGATTTTCTGTGGGGCCAGTTTCTAGTCCAACAGGGGCTCGTGGATGAAGCATTTTATGCTCGGGAGAATCAGCGTTTTTATGAGGATTACAAAACCGGAAACCTGGACATATTCGAGTTTTTGGCCTTTAGCCTGAAACCACTCGTTGAGCACAGTCGCCTAAAACTCAACAGGCTACACCAGCAATTTATGCTCGAATCCATCGAACCTGTGATGCTGCCCGCTGCACAAAATCTACTGGAAAAACACCGGGCACAAGGCGATACGTTGCTCATTATTACCGCTACCAACCGCTTCATCACTGGCCCCATTGCCGATGCCTTAGGTGTTGAAAATCTAATTGCGACCGATCCGGAAGTCGTTGATGGCCAATATACCGGTCGAGTCGATGGTATCCCCTGTTTCCAAGAAGGTAAGGTGGAACGGCTCAAGGTCTGGCTGCGCGAAAATCAGCAAAACCTGGCTGACAGCTGGTTCTACAGCGACTCACACAATGACCTGCCACTGCTTGAACAAGTTACCCATCCTGTTGCCGTTGATCCGGATGAAACCCTTGCCGACCATGCCTCAGCCAAGGGCTGGCCGATCATAAGCCTTAGAAGTGCTGAGTGATGTTGTTACCATTAAACAATAGCTGGGGAGGGAATTACAGCCAAGCAATAGGCGATCACTCTGCAAAATTTGCGTATGAGCGTGGATAAGGATTATTGGCCACTTACCCCAATGGGCACGACATTCGCCAACTGAGCCGAAGTGGCATTATTCGAAGGTAATGGATCAACAACATCCAGCCACGCGACCAGAGGTGCCCAGCGTTCTTGATCTGCGGCTGTTCGGGTTTTCTCTAATTCGTGAACGCCCAAACCTTGTTCTGCGGCTCGAATATAATTCTGACTATCTCGCAAAGTAGCGACCAATGGCAGCTTAAGCGTGGCTAAAAATCGCTCCAGGTCTTTAAAAATCAAGGTATTTTCTCTCACACGATTAGCCACCACAGCCAATCGCACTCCGGCGGAGCGAATTTTGCCGATTAACAACAAGTCCTGAATAAAGTGTGCTGCAGCATGAATATCAATAGGAGAAGGCAGAACCGGTACCAAAATAGTATCGACGCGCTGTACGTATTCAACAAGCGCCAGCCCGGTGACACCGGCAGGCACATCCATAATGACCCTCTCGGCTTCAACCGGCAAACGCATTTGAAAGGCCCGAGTCACGTCACGACGGCGCTGATAAGCCGCAATACCGTGAATGGCAGGGCGCTCAGCATCCCGCAGACTCAGCCACCGCATACTAGAAGCTTGTGAATCGTAATCCAGTAAAACGGTGACGCATCCTTTACCCGCATAATAGCTCGCAAGATTACTGGCCAGCGTCGTTTTGCCGCAGCCGCCTTTTGAATTAAGCACTAATATTCGTTGCATAGATTCCTTATACGGCAAATGACTTCAAAAACCTGAGACCTCACCTGCAAATTGATGAATCCCGGGCTTTATAGCCATCATGCAGCTTCCACCGAATACACCTCGCAGGAGTTGCAAACACACCAAAAGCCGCTAAAGTCATTAGGGTAGCGTACGATATAGAGAGTAACTGTACATGACATTTACAGCACCGAGCTACACGAGGAATAGTAGCCAGAAAACTCAGGGAATAGAGGATATTCAAGCTGAGATGATCGAGGAGTATTGAATGATGAACATTTCCGCACCAACCTCTGCCCTAAATAGTGGTATTAATGGCATTACTCAGGGCTTGAGTAATTTTCGTCGTGACGCCTCAACCATTGCCCAGGCAGTCGATGGCCAGCCAGCAGATATTGCATCCGCACTGGTGGACATAAAACGGGACAGTTTGCAGATTCAAGCATCCAGCAAAGTGGTTGAAGCCGTGGACAAAACCCTCGGCAGTTTACTGGACGTTTTGGTTTAGCCCTTTTATAGCCAAACGCTCATAGCCAAAAGTATCTAAACAGGGATAATTGCCATGCAAATCCCCGCAACGCCTCCCTCAATTGCCTTTCCCGTTGTTCAACGTTATCTAAACGCTGCGCCCTCAGCACCAAAGTCTCTTGAGAAAGATAGCACTATCGCACCAACATCACTCTCAACTTCAGCTAATTCGGACAAAAAAACGCAGGCCAACAGCACTGAATTAACGGAAGAAGACAAACGCGTTATCGCGCAATTAAAAACCAGCGATCGAGAAGTGCGGGCACATGAAGCAGCGCACCTAGCGGCGGCAGGCGGGCTTGCCAGAGGTGGCGCCAGTTTCACCTACCAAGCAGGGCCTGACGGACGACGTTATGCGGTAGGAGGAGAAGTTAGCATTGATACTTCGCCGGTTCGTGATGACCCTCAGGCGACGATACAAAAAGCCCAGACTATTCGCGCCGCAGCACTCGCCCCCGCCAATCCTTCCGGTGCAGATCGATCCGTTGCCGCAGCTGCCGGGCAACTTGAAGCTAGCGCCCGCGCAGAACTCTCAGCGAAACGCACCGACGAAATAAAAGAGAGGCAACAAGAAACCCAGGAGTCTCAACAAAATGATTCGAAAGTGGGCGCAGAAGTGGGTACAGAAGGTAGGATAGAAAGAGGTATAGAAAATGGTTCAGAAGAAAAATCAGAATCGAGCCAAACGGCCGCCATAGAAACGCCGTCAACTGCGGTGAGGCCAGATGTTGGCATCAACGACTATCAGGCGGCGAGCGACCCACAAGCACCCTCTGACCTACTCGGGCAACTATTAAATATCTCGACGTAAAACCGTTGCAAAGCATCAACGCACTGTCGTTACAAATGCTACCTTTACGTGCTTCCTTCATTCAAACAGAATGTCTAACTCGGTAAGAAGTCGATGGGGTAAGTCACCACCATTACTTCGACATTCCGTGAGCCGAAGTTTAATAGCTTCACTCTAGCAACCAGTTTCCTTTCCAATTTCTTATTATTCAATTCGCTGGAAATAATTTTACACGCCGTCACTTGGCCAGATGGATCAATGGTAATTTCCAGCACCACCTTGCCTTGCAAGGTAGGATCGCGACGCAGTGCCCTATTATAAAGTGAGAAAATCGCTCCCTTACTTCGGTCAAAGACGCGCGTAACCTCTTCAAAGGTTCGCGAAGGCCTTCCACTGCCATTATCAGTATTCACCTGCGGGCCAGCCCTAGCCACCATGTCCACGGGGCTTTCCACCTGGGTCGTTTCTCGACCAGCAAGGGCACTACGCCCAACACCGCTGCTCAATCGCGAAGTATCAATACCGCCACTGCCAGAAGAACCGGAGGTTAAAATATTACGTTTCATGACCTTGGCAGCAGAAACACCTTTTGCCAGAGGACGGTTTCTATTAAGTGATTTACTCACCGGGTCGTCACGCAAGTCAGCCAGGTCATCCGCAAATGCCAGTAGCCCAGATGATGCTGCTTTTTTACGTGCTTCAGCTACCCGGTCAACTTTTGGTTTCGGCTTCGGCTTCGGCTTCGGCTCAACTTTTTTCGGCTTTTCTTTCTTTTTCTCTTTTTTCTTTTCTTTCTTTTTTTCTTTTTTCTTTTCTTTCTTTTTTTCTACTTTCTTGGGAATAGGTTTTGGTTTGGGTTTTTGCTTTTCCAGCAACAACTGCGCCAAGCGTGGTGGGAGTTCTTCC
>NVUB02000240.1 GCA_002401775.2 Ectothiorhodospiraceae bacterium | reverse complement strand
TCACCTTCAGCCTACGCCTCATATGATGTTCTTGTTCATCAGCTCGCAAATTTGCTAGCGGCTTCCTTCAGACCAATCATCAATGATAAGCCCTTGCCATTCGCTAGTAGTTAGCGTTTAATAACAACAAGTTAATTAAACGGTGACCTTCCTACAGAGGACTTTCACCTCATTAGTTCATGCCCATGCTGGGCGTACACAAAAACATCCAGCGGACAGTTAAAAGCGGCGTTTCGCTGCGCTACACTCTGCTTTTAACTGCCGCTGATGTTAGGCGTTATATTTTTCACAACCAGAGGAGTATTGAATGAGTACATTTATAAAAATGGCGGTTGTTGCAGCTGCATTTCTGCTAATACAGGGTTGTGCAACGATGGCAGACTCTATAGCAGCAAAGGGGACTGGCCAGTATCGTGTTTACGATAAGTCATTCGATGAAGTATGGGTAGCAGTTATTGATATTGTAACAGGAACAAAACTAAGTTTAGTTACAAAGAATAAACAAGCTGGCCAGATATTGGCTCAACAGGGTGTGTCGGCATTTAGTTATGGTGAGAATGTAGCAATATTCATCGAGAGCATAGGGGCAGAGGTGCGTACTCGGGTAGAGGTTGTGTCAAAGAAAGCAATGTCGACAAATGTATTCGCAACGAATTGGGAAACTCATATATTTGAAAAATTAGATCTAAAGTTAAAACAAAATATAACAAAGTGATCAACGCAGACTTGCTGCCATGATATTTCTATTGTGTTCAAAGAGCCTAACACAATAGAAAAACCATTCTGCAATCTGGTTATCACAACGTTAAAAGGACACCCAGTTAAAAGCACCCAGTTAAAAGGACACCCAGTTACCCAGTTAAAACAGTTAAAAGGACACCCATTTTAAGAAAGTGACAAAATATGTAATTATTTTTTAATATCGTTGTTCTTTTCCTGTGAAATTTGACTGAATTGTGAATATTTCGAGTGGGGCGTTACTACAAAGTACAAAATCAAGAATCATGCGCAAGCGTGATTCTCGGCGTAGGGCTGATAGTGGAGATTTTGTGTAGAAATTAAGTTTTCGTCAGTTAGGTAGGTATTGCTTACAGCCATTTATCCCCAAGTTAAGAGGACACCCAGTTTTAGAAAATGACGAAACAAAAAAATATTCCCTGATCTTGCTGTTCTCTTTCGGTGAAATGTTGATTGAATTGTGAATATTTCGAGTGGGACGGTACTACAAAGCACAAAATCTAGAATTTAGTGCAAGCGTGTCTCTCAGCGTAGGCTGATAGTAGTGGTTTTGTGTAGGGATTAAGTTTTCGTTAGGTTGGAAGGTACTGCTTACAGCCATTTGTTCCCGGCGTTCGTTCATAGCCAAGACTTTGGCTAACTTGTTTGAGTTTTTCGGCGGAGCCAACAAGTCCTTTAAAGGGGCTTTCAAAGTTTTTGGTGAGATATAGCCAGTGTTTGGTTTCGATGTTTAATCAGGTCAGTATAGGTGGCGTGTTTTCAGGTATTGCGCCTCGCTTGCCTTCGCAGAGTATACGTCCAGTCCAGTCAACCAGTTCCAGATAGTCCGTTAACCGAAAGGGCAAACCTTTTGGCATATCTTCTTTGGAATTACCGGCAAAAATGAGTAGTTGGTTTTCTTGTTGTTGAGGGTGGTTAGGCTGTGCCGCTTTCTGTGCTTTGCTTAGGCATTTCTGGATGCTGGTATGAGTCGAGCCTTCAGGTGTTTTTGCCATGCCTGCACGAACAGGATTAAGGTCAACATACGCTAAACAGGCGGCTAGGGCGGGCTCGTCAAGTAAGGCTTGTGACTTTTAACGTGACCTTCCCAGAAACGACCTGTGCAGCCGTCTTCTTTGTTCGCTTTGCGGGCAATGGTTTCATTCAGAATACGCACGAACCAGCTGATATTCATCAAGCGTAGGCGCCATTCTTCGACGTGTTTATTCAGCAACTTCTGCTGAGCGGTACTCAGCTCTTCACCCTGAGAAAAACGTTGAGAGAAGAGGGTGCCAGAAAATAATTGGTGCCATTGATCAATAACTTCAGCCTGGCTCCAGCTTTCAGCCTTTTCACTGTCTATATGAAACACCACATGATAGTGATTAGACATAATGGCATAGGCGCAGATATCAACTGCAAATATTCTGGCTAGTTCAAGCAGTTTATCCTCAACCCAATGTCGTCGATACTCATAACGGTTGCCACTACCACACAGGTAAGCGCGACGAACGCAGTGAGAGACACAGTGTATAGTAGGGTGTAGTCTCAAGCGAGACTTGAGCATAACGAGGTTTTGGCACGGTTAATTCCTTTAACGCCTTTAACTACAGTTGATTCCATTACCGAAGATATTGTGCTTGATTGAATTTGATGTTAACACGTAAGATGGGCGTCAGTTTGCCTTGCAGTCAAAGTAATGAATTAGGTTAAATGAAGATATTAGTTAAATTTAAATAAATCACGTATCCATAAAATAATTTCAACGGAGGGAAATATGTCTAATAATCAAAGTCGAGCCGATTTTTTTAAGAAAAACCCAGAAGCTAAAGCATGGTCAGAACTGGATTACGCTGTCAATCAACAAAAAAAAGTGACCCCAGGGCCTGTTAAGCTGAAGAAGAATTGTTTCAAAGATAAAACAGCTATTATTATCGGTTCGGGTATTAGCGGACTCACAACGGCCTACGAGTTACTTGCCAATGAAACTGGGATGAAGGTGACGATACTCGAAGCACAAAATCGTACAGGCGGTCGCTGTTTGACATTGCGTACGGGAGATACTCTGGTTCAGGATAAAGACCGTGAACTCATAAATTCCAAACCGGGCAGTACTCAAGTTGTTCGCTTTGAGCGCCCACTTGGCGATAACGAACCCTATCTCAATGCAGGCCCGGGCCGCATCCCTTCTGGGCATAAAAGGCTATTGCAATACTTAAAAACCTTTGGTGTAGACGTTGAAGTCTATGTGATGGACAGCGCGTCAAATTTAATTCAAACAAAGGAGGGGTTTAATGGCCTCCCTGTTGTTAGCCGTCGACTAGATCATAATACACGCGGTTATGTCGCGGAATTGGTGTATAAGAATGCGGATGACTTAATTACGGGTGTAAATCCAAAATGTTCGAAAGAGGAAAAATCCTCACTGGCGGCAAAGTTAAAAGATCTTATGGTCAGTTTTGGCGACCTTAGTCCGCATGGTAACTATAATGTGGAGGCGTCTCCTGTCGGTCGTGATGCGAATGTTCGGACATCAGATCGAGCAGGATTTTCAGTGCTACCAGGGGTGGACAGTGGCATTACTGCCGAGCAATTAGACCTTAATAGTTTGTTGGATTCGGAGTTTTGGAAAACAAACTTCTATCAATCCCAAGATTTTCTATGGCAGCCAACGCTGTTTCAGCCGGTAGGTGGAATGGACCAAGTCCAGCATGCTTTTGCACAACAAGTTGCCGCACTTGGTGGGACTATGCATTTAAACAGCCCGGTAAAGAAAATTGACTGGAATGAAAATGACAAACAATTTGAAATTCATGTATTAATGTTAGGCTCAGATGAATGCAAAATTTATAAGGCTGATTATTGTTTTAGTAATGTAGCGATGCCTTTTTTGGAAAATATGTTGTCTGATCGCCTTCAAAATCTGAAAAATGAAAATGGTTTTGATAAAAGCTTTAAAGAGGGTTTAGCCGCTGTATACCATGCTCAAAATAACCCCAATGACGAAGATGGTTTCCCAAATCGGTTTTTAGCGTGCACGACCAAAGTAGGTTGGCAGGCCGAGCGATCTCTATGGCAAGGGAGTTCGATAACGCCTTATCATGATAAAAAAACTGGCGAAGACATTAGTGGTGTCAAAAAATCAGAAGTTGGCGTTGTCCCTATTTTTGGTGGCATTTCGCGAACTGATAATCAAATTGTTCAAATTTGGTATCCCTCGAACGACTATCATGATCAAAAGGGAATTTTGACGGGCTGTTATAACTATTCTAAAAATGCCTATAACATGGGTGAATTACCTATCGATGTGCGTCTTGATAAAGCTCAAGATGGGGCGAAATTGTTTGGCGAAGAATTTGGTGCAGGACTGCACAACGGTGTTGCGATCGCTTGGCAACATATGCCCTATATTAAAGGTGGCTGGGCACAATGGCATCTAGTGGGTGACGGTGTCATCGAAAGTGTTAAACACTTTAACCAGTTGATTCAGGGTACGGGAATTGACGGCAGTAGTGAGCCTAACTTTTTTGTTGTGGGTGACCAATTGTCTTCCTTACCGGGGTGGCAGGAAGGTGCTATTGCAGCTGCATTAAATGCATTATCGCGCGCCGCTTACTCTCACTTGCAAATACCTCATCTTGCAAGTTTACCCGATACCCGCGTTATGGTTGAAGGTGTTTAGTTAATGATTTTGTGATTGAAGTGGCGGCATTTTTTGACTTTTGTCGCCACTATATAGCGATCATTGTTGATATTTTTTCGGAAGACTCATTATGATAAGAAAAATATTTTTGATACCTTTGTTGGCTACATTTCTTTTTGGCTGTGAAACATTGCAACATACCGACCGAGCATCGCCAACTGATCGGCTACTTGTTGGCACCTACTTAACCGCGACTGAGATTGATAAATTTATAGAGGCATTACCACGGAATGCTGTTTCGGATTCAAAAATTCAGGTGGTAGAAGTCGTCGATGAAAATGGCGTAGGTCTTTATGGGGTTTACCGGCCTAAGGAAATGCTCGGTAAGTCTAATTTACATCAGATAGCGACCACCGAAACTTATTATATATTGAAGGGACACGGCACCTTAGTAACGGGTGGTGAAATAATTGATGGTGCATTTGCTTCACCAACTTCTATTACCATTAAAGGAACAGGCATAAAGGGAGGAGTAAGTCGTCGTGTTGGGCCAGGTGATGTTATTATTATCCCAGGTTACACCGCTCATTGGTGGAGCAAGTTGGATGAAAACCTATCTTATATTAGCTTTCGAACGGGACCTTATAACAAGATAGAGATCCATTGAATGGGCGGGAATTAAACGAGGCACCCTGAACCTCCCCTATTTTAACGGATACTTCTTCGTTCGCTTCTGTCCTCGCCCATTTGCAAGGCGTTGGTTGCAGTGACACTACATAGCGCCACTATATAGTGGCACAGGTCTTTGAGGAATTAAAGCTGGACACCCATGAACTGAATCGAAAAGTATAGTTGTTTGATACCCGTTAGCACTGTTATGAGATGGTAATGTTTGGGTGTCTAGTTTATTGTTATGTTTAAATAAATGATTAAAGAGCTTATTTAAACGACATATTTAACTGTCAAATTTTTGAATGCAGGGTGAAATAAATATCGTGCTGTATTAATTTCATTTTCTAACAAACAAGGGTAAGTCGCGCGGCAGAGCCGCGACTTTATCATCTGGTTGAACAAACCCGGTTAGCGGTACCCGTATATTGAGAATGGAACGGTTGCGCTGTTGATACTGGTTAGATGATAGTACTGTTAAACCGGGTGATATCGGCCGCCGAAATAGTGGTTTACGACTTTATCTCCTGGGTTTTTTATTTCTAGAACCAGCACTCTGTGAACCCCGGTTACTTGAGCCACGGTTGCCTGAACCGCCGTGATATTTGGGTTTGCGTTCAATGTGCACGGGTCGTTCTAGTTCAGTGCATAATAGTTCATTGGTTATTCTCCCTCGCGAGATTTCATAGCCAATGAACTCCTGGATATCGGCGAGAGAAAAGGCATAATCTTCACAGGCAAAGCTGATGGCGTCTCCACTGGCCCCTGCACGGGCGGTGCGGCCAATACGGTGGACATAATCTTCACTGTCCTGTGGCAAATCATAGTTAATCACATGGCTAACATCGGGGATGTGTAAGCCTCGGGCGGCCACGTCAGTAGCGACCATCACCGCTAGGCTGCCTTCCTGAAATTCCTCGAGTAAGTGCAGGCGTTTATTCTGAGGAACGTCACCGGACAGTAGTGCCGATTTAAAACCGTTTCCTTCCAAGAAACTCCAGACTTTTTCAGCAGCGCGTTTGGTGTTCACAAAAACGATAGTCCGGGTAGGGTTTATGTGTTTGAGCAGGCCGATGAGCAGAGGGATTTTTTCATCATTAGACGGGCCGTAAACAATTTCTTCCACTCTATCAGCAGTGACCTTATCCGGCTCAATTCTAACCGTGACTGCATTATTCATGTGTTCGTAGGCTAATTCAGTGACACGCAGTGGCAGCGTGGCCGAAAAGCACATGTTGAGGCGTTCTGTTGGTGGTGGCATCCGTCGGAGCATATAGCGGATGTCTTTGATAAAGCCCAGGTCAAACATTCGGTCTGCTTCGTCCAGAACCATGGCTTGGATTTCTTTCAGGTTGTAAACATGCTGCTTGAAATAATCGATCAAACGACCTGGCGTACCGATGAGAATATCAACGCCATCGGCAATATCGTTACGTTGTTGTTCGTATCCGGCGCCCCCATAAACGACGCGAATCTGCATGCCGCAATTTTGTGCCAGGTGCAGGGCATCTTTATGAATTTGCACCGCGAGTTCGCGAGTTGGGGCAATGATGATAGCGCGTGGTTGGTTTACCTTACGCGACGCACTTGGGGGGAAATTCTGTAACCGATGTAGGGTTGCCAGCAAAAAAGCCGCCGTTTTACCCGTGCCAGTCTGCGCCTGCCCAAGAATATCTTTCCCCCCTAAAGTGAGCGGTAGAGTTTGAGCCTGTATCGGCGTGCAATAAGAAAACCCAGCAGAATCAATACCTTGAAGCAAGGAATCGGCAAGATTCAGGTCTTTAAAAGCGACTTCCGTTGTATGTGTATCACCCATAAGGCAACAGAATAACAGGAAAGTGACGATATTGTGCTTGAAATATGCGAGCGATTAGGCTGAAATGGGTGCATAAGCCAAAACTAATGCTCTTTAAGGGTTTGTTTTGAACAGAATTCTTAATAGAGCTTTTAATCGAACCCAGAACAGAACATAGTGTTGGTAGATAAAAACCCATATGCAAAATAATTCCCGAATGGAGGTCCATCAGTGAGTGGAAAAATCGTTTACCTCACAGACGATTCTTTTGAAGAAGAAGTTGTGAAAGCAGACGGCCCAGTGTTGGTCGACTATTGGGCCGATTGGTGCGGCCCCTGTAAAATGATTGCACCAATCCTTGACGAAATTTCCGAAGAGTACAAAGGAAAGGTCAAGATTGCGAAGTTAAATATTGATGAAAACCCCGGCACTCCGCCAAAATACGGCATTCGTGGAATTCCAACATTAATGTTATTTAAAGACGGAAATGTTGAGGCGACCAAAGTTGGTGCAGTGTCCAAGTCTCAGTTAACGGCTTTTATCGATAGCAATATTTAAGGTTGGCTTCATGCGGGTTATAAGATAGGGTTTGCTAGTGCTTACTAGTGGCTGCTAACGAATGCCGGCAAAGCAATAGTATTGAGGCGGGTCGTGTGCCTGTCTCAATACGGGCCAACTTTTTTCGACAATAATTCCGACGAGTTACGTTGTTCCGGCTTGTTATGAGTTGTTCCGAATTGTTCCGAACGTAAGGAATCGAGCTGTTAGGTGGCATTCAGGGTTATCCTGCGCAATTTTTTTTGATCATTCACCCGTATTACTGGACGGCACAGGAACTTCGTGCTACGTTTAGTCGAAATAAGAACTAAGTCCTGCACGAGCCTGATACCGAAACTATAATTACATTACCAGCCAGTATCTGTGGCCAGGGTCTATAGCGCGAATGCGTTAGGATTTGGCTTACTGAGGTTTGATTAATTAATGCATTGCCAGACCGGCAACTTCTTCTTGCAGTGTGCGAAAGCGCCCTTAATGAAAAAACTGACCGCATGATTTTTTCGACCGTACGGTTGCGTTAACGCCAGCCCACTGAAGATTGTGCCGCGTGGGCCGCTAATAGGCTAATGCTGGCGTTACACGATAATGATATGAACATATTGAACATTGACGGTATGAATATTGGCAGTATGAGCATTAGCAGTATGACCGTTGATAAATGAACAATGAACGTTGATATCCAGCGATATTCAAACTAATATTTTTTACTAGAGTTTTTTGCACTTTAATGATGAGTTTTTATTTATCAGTACGTTGATTCTTTCGTCTTTGATATTTTAACGACATATTCTCCAAACTTAAATTCCTTAGAGCATCCGTTCAAACTACCCAATTCGCCTTTAAACAAGCTTGTCTGAACATGTCGGTTCGATGTTTTTCCCGACCCGGATGATCTTCAACTTTTTTTCAATATAACTTTTCAATTAATCCTTCAATAAATCAATTAACGATAGAGCCTATGAACCTCACTGAACTGAAACAAAAAAATGCATCCGACCTCACCGAATTAGCGCGCAGTAGTGGCATTGAGGGTATGGGGCGAGCCCGTAAACAAGACATCATCTTTGCCCTGCTCAAGGCACATGCTAAAAATGGTGAAGATATATACGGTGACGGTGTCCTAGAAATTTTGCAGGATGGTTTCGGTTTTTTGCGATCGGCTGACAGTTCTTATCTGGCGGGGCCAGATGATATTTATGTGTCGCCCAGCCAGATTCGACGATTCAGTTTGCGCACAGGTGATACGGTATCCGGGAAAATTCGGCCTCCGAAAGATGGTGAGCGTTATTTCGCACTGCTCAAGGTGAGTGAAATCAATTTTGATCGCCCGGAAAATGCCAAAAACAAAGTGCCGTTTGAAAATCTCACGCCCCTGTTTGCCAACGAACGCCTAACGTTAGAAATTGGTAACGGCAGTACCGAAGATTTAACTGCTCGGGTCATTGATATGGCCTCACCCGTGGGCAAAGGCCAGCGCGGGTTGATCGTCTCCCCGCCTAAGTCGGGTAAAACCATGATGTTGCAATACATCGCACAAAGTATTGCAGCCAATCATCCCGAATGTATTTTAATTGTTTTGTTGATTGATGAGCGTCCTGAAGAAGTAACGGAAATGGCCCGTTCGGTGCGAGGTGAAGTCGTATCCAGTACTTTTGATGAGCCGGCCAGCCGACACGTACAGGTCGCTGAAATGGTCATCGAAAAAGCCAAGCGATTGGTCGAACACAAAAAAGATGTGGTGATATTGCTGGACTCCATTACCCGCTTAGCACGCGCTTACAATACTGTTATTCCTTCTTCCGGCAAGGTGCTAACCGGTGGTGTTGATGCTAATGCCTTGCATCGGCCTAAACGATTCTTTGGTGCTGCACGTAATATCGAAGAAGGTGGTAGCCTGACTATTTTGGCTACTGCGCTGGTCGATACCGGTTCACGAATGGACGATGTGATCTACGAAGAATTTAAAGGCACCGGCAATATGGAAGTGCATCTTGATCGTCGTATTGCCGAAAAACGGATCTATCCAGCCATTGATATTAACCGTTCGGGCACACGTCGTGAAGAGCGCCTCACTAAACCCGATGAACTGAAAAAAATCTGGGTTTTACGCAAGCTCTTACATCCTATGGATGAGCTGGCGGCGATTGAATTCCTGTTAGATCGACTGAAAGACACCAAACTCAATACCGAATTTTATGATTCTATGAAACGATAATTATTCTCGTTTGAATAGTCCTCTGTAATGTTTCCAACCTCAAAAATAAGGCTGAAGTAATGAGCAACCCGTGGATTCAACGCGCCTCAATGTTTGTAATAGCGGCGGGCTTTTTATTGCTTGGCGCTTGTTCGCGTGAGTATCCTACTGAGCTGATGAATGCTGCAAAAGATGGGAATTTGACGGCCGTAATGGCCGCAGCTGAGCGTGGAGTCGAAATAAAAGGCCGCAGCAATAAAGGCAAAAATGCCTTAATGTTTGCGGCGTCAGAGGGACATTTGGATGTCGTACAATGGTTGGTTGATCAAGGCACCAATGTAAACGATGCCGATAACTATGGCACCACGGCGTTAATCGTGGCGTCGACGGCAGGACATCATGATGTTGTTAAACTATTGCTGGAACACGATGCTGATACACAAGTACGCGATGAGAGTGGTAGTGCGCCGTTGGTGAATGCCGTTTATTTTGGGCACACAGAAACTGTGCAGTTGTTAATTGATCATTTGATAGGGGGTGCGAGTCCGCAAAAGGGTACTCCAAAGAAAAAAAAGCAGGGACTGGAAAAGCGTGATGGAGAAGAATTAATGATGTTAGCAGCCGGTTTGGGCCATGTAGAGGTTGTGCGTTTAATGGCTAAGGCTGGCATTGATGTCAATGGGCGAGGACTTAAACAACGCACCCCCTTGATGGCAGCGGCAGCATTTGATCGTGCAGAGGTGATAGCCGTATTGTTAGAAGCGGGTGCAGACCTTCACGCAGAGGACGAAGATGGAAATACCGCTATCGCCGTTGCGAAAGATAGAGGCAGTGACGATTCCGAAGTGGCTTTAAGCAAAGTTCATTGAGTGAGCGAAGTCATTAATTAAAGGCCGACGAAGATCAGGCCCGAGTGCTAAGTACTAAATTTTGAGTAATAAGTTGTAGGTCAGGTTGCGTAGCTACCTGACAGAAAACGGGCACGAAACGCCAAAGCGAACGCGTAACTTTCTCACGAAACCACATAACGTTACCTTAAGTAACATATCTTTCCCCGCGCCTTTGCGGTCTTTGCGTTTACAACACGGAATCAATATAAACTTCAAGCCCCATAGCTCAAGCCCCATGGCGACTGAAAATGGTCATGCACGGTCAGTGTGTGCCGCTATTAGGCATTTTTCTCAATCTAACTCCGCCTGTCACGTAGCTTCGCAACGTGACCTACCGTATTTCAGACTCCAGCTGGTCGCGGCTAAAGCCACTCCTTCGGGTGTGTGTCATTAAAGAAAGTGTTCGTCGCCAGGTATTCTCCATACAGGCAAAAGTGGATAAAATGTAGGCGCAGGTTGCGTAGCTACCTGACAGAAAACGGGCACGAAACACCAAAGCGGACGCGTAACCTTCTCACGAAGCCACATAACGTTACCTTAAGTAACATATCTTTCTTCGCGCTCTTCGCGCCTTTGCGATCTTTGCGTTTACAACACGGAATCAATTTAAGCCACTGGCACTGTAGTAACTGAAGTAGTAGCTACAGTAGTAACGGATGATGGTCATACAAAATCAGATTGGGAAGTTGTTTGACGGAGGGGAAGATATTGATTTTCATGTCTCTCATACCACTAAGTGGTCTAATAGCGACGTTTTTTGCCGGTTATACAGCGAATCATATCAAGTTAACGGGACAGCAGTGAACTACGATATAACTCCGAGTGACTTTCTCTACCACCATTTAGGCCCGGAACCCTCATGGGGTACGCTGTGGCAGCGTTCACAGGTGAACAGGGCGAACGCCACTTTGTCGTGACAAACACCGCAATATTCCCCGCGTAATACCTTGTTCATTGTAATTGGATTGGCGTGTTCTTTCGCTTCAAAAATGGCGGGATGACAATTAGAACAGGCCAGCCATTTTGTGTGACGGTCATGCGGGAACTTTACCCAGGGCATGAACTGGGTATTTTTCATCATGATGTCGAGGTCTAACTCAGTCATGGATCCTTTGCCCAGTAAATCAGCGCGCGGTTCAATCAATCCTTGTGCTAATGCTTGCACCCAGTCGACTTGTTGGCGACGATCTCGCGGGAAATCTTTCATCGCCACGGCAGGGTTTTGCAGTATGACAATAGCGTCATTGACGGTGTCGTGTATGCCATCATCACGTGGTGATTCGCTGGCGCTCATGCTAATGGCATTGAGTTTTTTGCCGGTTGTGAGTATCTCGTGAGATGTCGTTGACGCATTACTGCCAACCGGTATTGGTGTGTTGTCCACATTGTTGGCATCGTTCACCGCAGATTGGATGAAGTCGGTTACGGCGATGACTTTGCTATCCGTTGGTTTGGCGGTGGACGCACGGGTACCCGTAACGGTTTTCGTGTTTGAAGACAGTTTGTGATTGTCTGTTGTCGTATGTGCTTCTTTTACCGGGTTACAGGCGGCCATCACCATGCTGGTGAAAAACAATACCAGTACCAAAGGGATGCGGTAACGACTCAGATTGTGTGGGGTATGTAATTGCATGGCCTATTTTTATTGTTATGCGGGTTGGGTGTTGTTGTGTACACAGCCGCGTATGGTTTTAACGTTTTTAGATTAATAGATAAGGAATTAGGGAGTGCCTCGGATTTAGTCGTGCATAGGCACTCAGTTGTACCTAAAAATTTAATTATAAAAAGCGATAACGTGATTAGGGGGTGGGGCGTACTCCCATGAGTTCATTCCAACGGGCCGGCGTACCGGCATGGGGGGTATTGTGGCATCGTTCACACGTCCACAATGCAAAAGCCACTTTGTCATGGCAGCGACCGCAAAATTCACCGGCTAAAATGCTGTCCATGGATAGGTTGTTGGCGCCTTTTTTCTCAATAAAAATGGCAGGATGACAGTTGGAACACGCCAGCCATTGGGTATGCGCGATGTGAGGAAATTTTACCCACGGCATTTGGCCGGTATCTTGGAACATGATGTCCATGTCCAATACTTGCATTTTACCCTCGCCTTTTATGTCGGCACGGGGTTCAATAATACCCAGCTTCAGCGCTTTAACCCAGTTAACGCCACCCCGGCGGTCCAAGGGAAAGGACCCGAGCGCTTCGGCCGGTTCTTGTAGGGCACTGATTGATTCGTTTTCGGGGTCGTGAATGCCATCTGTGGCCAGTGCTTCGGTTTTGACCTCGGTGGCAAAATAGCGATTATCACGCCAGCGTTTGCCCTCGCTGACGCCGCCTTCCACGACATAATCTGCACTGCGTGTGGAAGAGACCGAGCTGGGTGAACAGGATACCAATAGTGGCACCACGACGAGTGGCGCAAGCAGCGCGATAGTTAATCTGCGGAACATGTACTTCTCCTCACAAATTTATGCTCGAAGCCTTTCTTGTTTTCAACGAGGTAAACAACAACGAGGTAAACAAGGTGGCGTATTCCAGCATTAGCAGCGACCATTTATTATTGTTTTGCCCCTGCTTTTTTTAGTACCAGCAATATATCACTGTATCCCTCGTTGCGCGCGAGTGAATATGCAGTGCGGCGGTCTTTAGATGTTACGTTAACGTTCGCGCCAGCACTAATCAAATGTTTCAGACCCTCAAGTTGGCCACGGTTGGCCGCCCACATGAGTGCGGTCCAACCATTTCTATCGGTGGTCTCAAAATTTGCTTTACGTTGTAATAATAACTGAGTCGCTTCATTGCTGCCTTTGGATACGGCGCGCATTAATGGCGTCCAGCCATCCTCATCCTGAGTGTTGATGTCAGCGCCAGCATCAAGTAATACGGCCATGGTGGCGGTTTGGTTCTGGCGAGCGGCATGCGTCAGTGCTGTCCAGCCGTACTTATTGCGCTCATCTACAACAGCGCCCTTGGTGAGTTCAGTCTGGACGGCAGCCGGATCGCCATCCAAAGTGTGCTGCATGAGCTCAGTATTACCATCGCAAGCACTCAACAGTCCCAACGTTGCGCAGAGCAGCGCGATGCGAATGAGTGGTGAAGGAAGAATGTCGGTATGGTTTTTCATTTTTTTAGGCTGTGTGTCGTCTTCGCCATCTCAGTTAGTGAAGGCTCACTGGTGTGGGCCGGATACAAAATTGTAACAAGACACATGCGGCGGGCATAGGCCATGCTAAAAATGCGTAGAAATAGGCAAGTCCTCGTCGCTCGGTTACTATGCCTTTTCGCGGTGTATTGGGTAAATGTAAAAGCGCTCAATAAAGCGCTTTAAATCAAGAATATTAACCGTAGCGCAATGAGCGTAGATTTTTAAACCGAGAATTTTTTGCAGGATACACAGGTATATGGCTTCAATTGCTTGCCCTCATTGTGGCGAAAAAACGTTCAGCTGGTGGGATAAATATCTTACGGGTAAATGGGGGTTGTTACGTTGTACCGCCTGTAAAGGGCGAGTGTGCGCGCAGCCTATTGTATTAGCGGTACTGTATTTTTTATATGTTTGGGATGTTGTATTGTTTGGATACCTCGCATATCTGGATTCTCTGTGGTACTTGCTCGTGATGCTGGTCGGTTGGCTAATTCTGGATTATTTTTCCGTTTATGTGCCTTTAACGGCTTTGCGAACAGCGGGCCTAAGTAAGGCCGAGCCGGCGCCAGATTTGGCATCAAAAGACCAAAGCAACGAGAGTGAAACAATAAAAGCCGCTGACAGTAAAATGCACGATAAAAAAAACTAACCGATTATGGCTCGCATTCTGACGGTGGGCATTGCCACTCTGGATATAATTAATACGGTAGAGGCTTATCCCGAGGAAGATACTGAAGTGCGGGCCTGTGCTCAAAAGCGTCAGCGGGGTGGTAATGCCAGCAATACGGCAGTGGTGTTGGCGCAACTCGGCCACGACATTGCCTGGGCAGGATGTCTGGCTGACGATGCGAGTGCTGAGTTCATCCTTGCAGATCTGGCGTCCAGTAAGGTGGAGGTCATCGGTGCCCATAGAGTAACGGGCAGTTGTACACCGACATCGTATGTGGCCCTCAACAAGCAAAATGGGTCGCGCACCATTGTGCATTACCGCGATTTACCGGAGTACAGTGTTGAAGCCTTCCAGGCAATTGATCTCAGTCCGTTTGACTGGGTGCACTTTGAAGGACGCAATATCCAGCATACACGTACTATGCTTGACTCCCTTCAGCGCACCCATCCTGGTATTCAGGTATCGGTGGAAATTGAAAAAAGACGTACTGGCATTGAGTGTTTGTGTGAGGGCGCGGAGCTGCTGTTATACTCTCGAGGGTATGTAAAGGATGGTATTCTGGGCAGTGCAAAAGAAGCGCGAAAAGCGCAAACCAGGATAAATGAAGACCCTGTAGAATTTTTATTCGCGCAGCATAAAAAACAGCCTACCGCTAAGCATTGTTGTGCCTGGGGTGAAAATGGCGCGTGGGGTATAGGCCAGGATGGTGAGATGTTCTATAGCCCGGCGCTATTAGTAGAGCCGGTTATCGATACCCTTGGGGCCGGAGACACCTTCAATGCCAGTATGATTCATAGCGGCGTGACAGGCCTCGACCTTTCCGCCAGTTTACAGGCGTCATGTCGGTTAGCGGGTAAAAAGTGTCGCCAGCAAGGATTACAAGGGTTGCTTCAAGGACTACAGTAGTTTTAGCTGCTCAGTTGATAGCGGCAGCTTGCGCCATAGCAGGTGTAAGTCAGCCGCTTAAGGTAGCCGCTTAGGGTCGCTAAAAGTGTTATGAGTTATGTGCTTACCCACATTATGTACAAGCCTCAAGCGGCCACTATAACCTTTCAGTACAATCAGGGATGACAGGAAGACTGATGCCAATAATTGATTCAAATGTACCCGGTAGTAAACCGTTTGTTAACCCTTTCGTTCCAACAACGTTGTTTTACATAATGTCGATATTGAAGAGATTATCATGACTGATTTTTTGGTTGTTGGCGGTGGACTCATTGGTTTGCTCAGTGCTCGTGCGCTGAGTCAAACGGGTGCGCAAGTGACACTGATTGAACGAGGCCAACTGGGCAAAGAATCCTCCTGGGCCGGTGGAGGTATTCTTTCGCCGTTGTACCCCTGGAAATATCCCTCAGCCGTTAATGAACTTGCGGGCTGGAGTCAGGCTCGTTACCAGTTGTTGGCCGATGAGTTAGCGCAAAGTACCGGCGTTGATTCGGAATGGGTGCAAAGTGGCTTGTTGATGCTGGATGCCGATGAGCGTCAGGCTGGTCTTGATTGGGCAGCATCGCACCCACTTGGCGTTGATGTCGAACTACAATCGGTTGATGCCGAAAAACTTCAGACCCTGGAGCCGAATTTACAACGAGGACATGATGGGGGCTTGTTAATGTCGTCTGTGGCGCAGATTCGTAACCCCTCTTTCGCAAAAGCGTTGCGCCTCGATTTGGCTCAACGTGGCGTACGGGTGGCTGAAGACACCGAAGTCACTCATTTGCTGACTAAAAAAGGTCGGATTTTGGGTGTACGCACCGACTATAACGAAGTAATGGCGGACAACGTCATTATTTCCTGTGGTGCCTGGAGCGCCACTCTACTAAAAGAGTTAGGTCAGTCTGTGCCTGTGATGCCGGTGCGAGGACAAATGATTCTTTTTCGCGCGGAACCGGGATTACTCCAGCGCATTATTTTGCACGAAGGCCATTACGTCATACCTCGGAAGGATGGCCGCATCCTCATCGGCAGTACGATGGAAGAAGTGGGCTTCGACAAAACCGTCACTGATGAAGCGAGGGATGATCTAGCGGCAGTAGCGCGCAGCTTGGTGCCAGCATTAGCCAATGTACCGATGGAGCGGCATTGGGCCGGGTTGCGCCCTGGCTCTCCCACGGGCGTTCCTTTTATCGGCGAGCATCCTGTGGTGGAGGGCTTGTTTATTAACGCAGGCCATTTCCGTAATGGCGTGGTCATGGCGCCGGCCTCGGCAGAATTACTGGCAGATATCATTCTTGACCGTCCGCCGAGCGTTGACCCAAGACCTTATGCTCTGGAGAACCGTTCCAACGCTGCATAGTTTTGCACTTGTCTTCTCACGGGAACGTTGCGATAGACGTGTTTCCGGCGGTATACTGAGTTACGCAGTACAAACTTGCAGCACACATTTGTAGAGTGGTGGTAAAGTGAATCAGTCAGCCTTGTCCATAGATAAACTCTTGGCGCAACACGGCATATCGCCGACCCAGCAACGGCGTCAGATTGCGCAAATCTTATTTGCGCGGCCACAGCATTTATCCGCGGATCAAGTGCTGGAACAGGTCAACCAGAGTGGCAGCGTTGCCTCAAAGGCCACGGTTTACAATACGCTAGGGTTATTTGCCCGCAAAGGCCTGATCCGGGAAGTTATTGTTGACCCTAGTCGGGTGTTTTACGATTCCAATACCTCCTCGCACCACCATTTTTTTAATGTTGATACCGGTCTGCTGGAAGATATTGAGGTTCAACAGCTGGCATTACAGAACTTACCCATACTCCCAGAAGGTACCGAACTGGAGAGTGTCGATATCATCGTGAGAGTACGTTCTAAAAAATAACAATATCGGGTAATGCTTGTTCCCGACAGCATCCATCTTTTATACTCCCGCCTCCTGACGTTTCTGAGATTACTGGCCAGTGATGGCAAGCCGTCCTGCGACATGATTCGTAAAGGACCATCTGATAACATGCTCCCGTAGCATGACCCAAAAAAAGCCGATGTAGCTCAGTTGGTAGAGCAGCGCATTCGTAATGCGAAGGTCGGAGGTTCGACTCCTCTCATCGGCACCAATTTAAGGGATTTAGGACTAAGGACTAAGGACTAAGGATTCAGGATTCCCTCCAATTTAAAAAAACAGTCATACCAGACATGATCCGGTGTCCAGAAACCGTAATAGCCCCCCGAAGCTTTGTAGGCCAGCTTTGTAGATACAGGTTACGCCGTTACCTGACGCAAAACCGTAATAGAGCATCGAAATTCTCGAATTATAATGATCGTCACGTGACCTTCTACCTGCCCCAATCCTCAGCACTAATCCTTTCCCCCGTAGACACGTTGCGCCGCTACGTGACATTTTACGGTAAATTAATTTCTATGCGCCATGGCTATTTTTCTACTCAGCATAGGTTGGAATTTCGGGAGGGTTTTACGTGTCAGTGATGCCTTACGGCATGTTGTCAGGTAACTACGTAACCTGACCTTGTACGATCAATGTCAGTTACTAAAAGGTTATGAGACAGGGTAAACACCTGTCATTATCGAGTACGATGAAGAAGTATCCGGG
>NVUB02000024.1 GCA_002401775.2 Ectothiorhodospiraceae bacterium | reverse complement strand
TTGGGCAGGTTTACTTTTTCACATCACTGCCCCTACAGGACCACGGATGTTGGGGGGCAATCATTGTCGCGATGACAATAAAGAAATACGCGATATCAAAAAGCCGCGCTATTATATTTGCTGATGGCAGTAATGAGAATTGATAGAGAATCCAAACATGCGTGTTCATATTCAATAATAAAAAGATCAACAATGTTGCGAAACAGATATTGTATGTATTTGTGACTCTGGAAGGGTGAATATATCGCGGCGAATTATACTGGGAAATAGTGACAGTAAAATAGTGTTGCTGCCTGGTTAACTTTTTTTCGTCAAAGCCCGCACCGTGAAACGTTTTGGGTAGAGCCTGCCCCGTGAAGCATTTTGGGTATGCCAGTGAATACTCTCTAAGGCACTTGTGACCAAATAAATTTAAAGGTCGTCATTCCGGCGAACGTCGGAATCCAGTAGGGTGGGCACGCTTTTGATGCCCACGCGTAGATCTATAAAACGTGCCCAGCTTATTCAACAAATAGAGCCTATTCGTGATGCTCCTGACAAAAGGAGTATTGGTGTCATTAAAAACTTCAAAAAGAAAAATAATTATGAGATTATAGTCGAATGTTGAGAAAAGCATTTCAGCGGAATACCGAACAGAGCCATTTCATTAGGCTGGTATTGGTATTCGCTCTGACCTTCGCCGCGTTGCATGTTGCGTTCCATGATCTGGATGTGTATGGCGATGGTCTGGATGAGCAAGGTGAATGTCAAACGTGCCGCCTTAGCCACGTACCCGTGGCCTCTCTGGCCGTACCTGCTTTGTTTTCCCCGTTGCACTTTTTCGTTACTGTGCGTTATGTTGCAGATTCGAAATACCAACCATTGCATTCCTTCCATACCCAGTGGGCGCGTGCACCACCCCTGTTCTGATCAGTCTTTTTTACTAACGACCGACGTACTAACGGCTGACACCTGATTCGCAGAATCATTCTGTTGCGTGGTGTCAGTTGCACTGTATCGCTGATGAATCAGAACAGGAGTCCATTGTGGATTATTCTTATTTTTGTGGTAAACGGCTAGCCGCCGTAATGGCGGTATGCTTGTCCTTTCCAACGGCTGCTTTAGCTGCGCAAGAGACCGATGTCTTGCGCGTGCAACAATCCAATCAACAGCAGATTCATTCAATGAAGCAGCGTTTGCTTGAACTGGAATCGAGACTAAAAACAGCTGAGACTTCCCCCCCTATACTGGCAACCGCACCCGCAGCGGCAAATCGTAGCGGCATTCAGATTGGCCTGTCCGGCCTGTTTGCATCTGGCGTTTCCAGTGTCGATAATAATGCACTGGAGGGTTTACAGGGTGGTGCTCATGATCCCAAGCAGAACGGCTTCACCGTGCAGAATGTGGAGTTGTCTATCAGTAGCACGGTAGATGCTTACCTTGACGCTCAGGCCAATATCATTTTTCAAATCGATGCCGATGGCGAAACGGTGGTGGAACTGGAAGAAGCTTTTTTCATTACCCGCAGCTTGCCCTGGGGGCTACAAATCAAGGGCGGCCAGTATTTCACCGAGTTTGGTCGACAAAACAAAAAACATCCTCATACTTGGGCCTTCGTCGATCAGCCGGTGGTGTTGTCTCGCTTCTTCGGCGGCGATGGTCTGCGTAGCCAGGGGCTACGTGTTTCCTGGCTGATGCCGACCGACTGGTATTCAGAACTGAATGTCGGTTTGCAGAACCCCAAGGGTGAAACGGTCACCAGTTTTCTCAACGCGCCGGGAGAAGAGGTCGGCGGCCACACTCTGATTAACCGCGATGCGCGTAATTTGGGTGACATGCTGCATACGGCACGTTGGCTCAACGGTTTCGATGTATCAGATACGGTTAGCGTGAATCTGGGCGTCTCCGGCCTGTGGGGGCCCAACGCCAGTGGCACAACCACCGATACGACGATTGTTGGCGCTGACCTGTATCTGAAATGGCAGCCTGCCACTACGCAGCGCGGTTTTCCTTTCGTCTCCTGGCATACCGAGCTATTAACACGTCGCTATGAAGCAGCTGATTCCGGCGACCCTCGCGGTGAAACCCTCAAGGACCGGGGGCTGTTCAGCCAAGCACTGTGGGGCTTCAAACCCGGCTGGGTGGCAGGATTACGCTGGGAATATGCGACCGCTAACGGTGATACCGCGGCTGACCCACAACGCGACACGCGCAAGCGGCTGTCGCCCAACCTGAGCTGGTATCCCAGCGAATACAGCAAGCTGCGGCTGCAATACAACCGTGACTGGACCCAGCATTTGTCCGGAAAGACGGCTGACACACTTTGGTTGCAAATGGAATTCAATATTGGCAGCCACGCAGCACATATTTTTTAGGGACTGTTATGAACAACATCATGAAAAAAAGCACGATGAACATTGTCTTCGGGTTGCTGTTATCTACAATCGCCTTTAACAGTTACGCTGAAATACGGATCGTCACCAGCACGCAGGATCTAGCGGCCATTGCGACGGCGGTGGGTGGCGAACAGGTAAAGGTGCAAAGCCTGACACTGGGCACGCGCGACCCGCATTTTGCATCAGCCAAACCCAGCATGATCCGCAAGGTTTTCCGGGCTGATCTGTTGTTGGTCGTCGGTGCCGGTATGGAAATTGGCTGGCTACCACCCTTGTTGCAATCGGCGCGTAATGCCCGGGTGCAGCCCGCTAATTCCGGTTATCTGGATCTTTCTCGTGTGGTTCCATTACTGGGCAAAAGCAGCGGCCCGGTGTCACGCGCTATGGGCGACGTGCATGCCGGGGGCAACCCCCATTATTGGCTGGACCCTCGAAACGGCAAACGCATGGCGCAGGCCATCGCCACCCGGCTGGGTGAACTGGACCCCGCGCATAAGGATGATTACCAGCAACGCTTCAAGGCTTTTGCGCAAACCCTGGATCGCAAGTTACTTGTCTGGCAGGCTGAACTTGCGTGGCTCAAAGGCACATCGGTTATCGCCTATCACACCTCTTTTGTTTATCTGGCCGATGCCTTTGGTTTTCAGATCGTGGATGAGGTGGAACCCAAACCGGGTATTTCTCCCAGCGCGGCCTCTCTGAGCGCACTGGTTTCTCGCCTCCGGGTTGAGGATATCAACTTGCTCATCATGGAACCGTATTACGAACGTCGTTCGGCGCGTTATCTCAATGAGCAGACCGCTATTCAGGTGGCGGTATTACCGCAATCGGTAGGCGCACAGCCCGATATCAATCATTATTTCGATTTGTTTGATGCCATTGTTGCAGCACTGAACATAGCTGCTCAAGACAAGGCTGCACAAGACAAGGCCGCACAAGACAAGGCTGGAGGTCAATGACATGGAAGCCTGGATGATTTTATTACCCGCGCTGGTGTTTAGCGCCTTGATGATTTTCAGCCATACCTACCTGGGCCTGCATGTGTTGGCGCGTGGTATTATTTTCGTTGACCTGGCACTGGCCCAGGTCGCGGCCCTGGGAATAAGTCTCGCTTTTTTGTTGGGAGAGGACGCACATGGACTGACCGCGCAGCTGTACGCCTTCGGCGCTACGTTAACTGCCGCGTTTGCCTTTGCCGGTTTACGGCGCATTCCGGGTAAAACCACGCGCGAGGTTATTATCGGCTGCGTCTATGTGGTGGCCACTGCCTTGTCTATCGTCATCCTCAGCCGTTCCTCACAGGGCATGGAAGAACTCAAGTCTCTGTTCAATGGCAACATCCTCTGGGTACGATGGCAGGAAATCGTCGTGGTGGCGGGGGTGACGGCATTACTGGCTTTGTTGCATTTGCTTTACCGCAAGCGCTTTTACGAGTTGTCATTTACAACGGAAAGTACGGAAAGTACACGACGGCCTGGCTTCCTGTGGGAATTCCTGTTCTTCGCTTCTTTTGCGATCGTTATTACCCTGGCGGTCAACATCGCCGGAGTGTTGCTGGTATTTGCTTTCCTGATTATCCCGGCGTTTAGCGCATCCTTGATCGCCGGCTCGTTGCGCGCTCGCCTGCTCATCGGCTGGCTTTTGGGGCTGCTGGGTGCCATCGCCGGGTTATGGTTATCCTTCGTTGCCGATCTTCCCGTGGGTGCCACCGTGGTGTCGGTCGTGGGATTGTTACCTTTTCTTGCCGTTGCTATCAGAGCGGTGCGATAAGGGGCAGGAGGGAATGGCACGAAGATAAGCCGAATACTGTCGTCATCCCGGCGCAGGCCGGGATCCAGAACCACCATTGGTCGGCATTCCACTGGATTCCGGCCTGCGCCGGAATGACGGATGGAGTGGGGTTTTTGACTTAACTTCATGCCATTCGGGCAGGAGGTTTACTTTTTCACATTACGCCCCCTACAGTGTGCGGATATGCTAAAACGGCTTTAGAATTTAGCCATTTCTTCGTCAAACCCCAAGGGTAATGAATGAGCGATGCCTTTGTGACAGTCAATGCAGGTCTGCCCTTTCCCTAAACCTTCCTGGTGCCTGCTGGATGCACGGCGCCCTTGTTCGGTGTAATCCATAGATTCAAAATCATGGCAGTTTCGACATTCTCGAGAATCCGTTTTTTTCATTGTCCACCATACATTTCTGGCTAATTGCAATCTTTTCGCTTCAAACTTTTCGCGGGTACTGATTGACCCCAGTATTTTATGGAAAACCTCATTGGAAGCCTGAATTTTCCGTAGCATTTTATATCCCCAGGATTTTGGTACGTGGCAATCGGGGCAAGTGGCGCGCACGCCTGTGCGGTTGTTGTAATGAATGGTATCTTTGTATTCTTGGTAAACAAAATTTCTCATTTCATGGCAGCTAATGCAAAATTGTTCCGTATTGGTAATTTCCATCATCGTATTAAACCCACCCCAAAAAATAATACCTGCCGCAAAACTCCCCGCCAAAAGGATACCTAAAGAGTAGCGTTTTGATAATTTGCTCAGTATATTTTTTAGCCAGTTTGAGTGCATACATTTTTCTCGCGAGTGCATAAAAATGAGTTAACGGTTTTTAAAGTTTAGAAGGCATTGTTAATTGTGTCAGTATCCGTGTTTGCTGAGGCGGGATATGGCGATCATTATCTTAATGCCTCCACAGGTGTGAATTCATTGGCAATTAAAACAGGGACATTTTTTTGTGGGACATGGCACTGCACACAAAAATAACGCCGAGGAGAAACGTCTGCCAGTTCAACACCGTCCCTGTTTTTAAAATGCGTTAAACTGATTTTTGTAGCGCCAGATGTTTTAGCGTTTGTCCAGCTATGACACGTCAAACATTTATTGCTGCGTAAATTTATTACGTATCCTTTGATGGAGTGAGGGATCAAGGGGGGTTGTTGTACAAAACCGCGCTGAATGGGCGGGGCTTCTGTTTGATATCGGGTGATTTCTGTGGGTGTTGACGGGGCTTCGATGGCCGTTGGCCCGCGAAGGGATACAATATTTTCGGCATTTTCGGCATTTGTTGTGGTAGCTGAAAAAAGGGTAATCGAAAAAATGGCAGATAAAAAAACAATGCCTTTGCAGGCCATGTTGTTAGGTGCCCGGTTGTATCTTTTCATTATTCGAGCTCCTGGCGGTTGCGCGCGGTGCAGTAATTGAATGCAGTGAAAGAGTGCAGTAACGTGGTGCAATAAGCAGTGCAGTAAAGAGCGTTGTCCGTATTGCGATTAAACCTTGACGACTTTTACGGCACACTTTTTGAAATCGGTTTGTTTTGATAAAGGGTCGGTTGCGTCCAGTGTCACTTTATTTATCAGGCGGCCTGAGTCAAACCAGGGGACAAATATTAAACCCATTGGCGGTCGGTTACGCCCCCGTGTTTCTATTCGCCCAACGATTTCGCCGCGCCGGCTGGTTATTTTGGCTTCCATGCCTCGACGCAAACCTCGGTTTTTAGCATCGTCAGGGTGCATAAAAATTAACGCATCGGGTACCGCGCGATGCAGCTCAGGCACTCGGCGCGTCATGGTGCCTGAATGCCAGTGTTCGAGTACTCGTCCGGTACTCAGCCAGAGGTCATACTCACTGTCGGGACTTTCGGCCGGGGGCTCGTATGGGGCAAATATAATATTCGCTTTGCCGTCTTTTTTACCGTAAAAACGTATTTTTTCACCTTTTTTTACAAAGGGGTCATATCCTTCCCTGTAGCGCCATAGGGTTTCTTTGCCATCGACAACGGGCCAGCGTAACCCTCGGGTTTGGTGGTATAGATCAAATTCCCCTAGGTCATGCCCTTTTTTCGGGCCTTCCCGACCAAAGATACGGTATTCTTCAAAAAGGCCTTTTTGGATATAGAACCCGAAGTGTTCCATTTCATCATTGTGGTAATGCTGGCCTTTACTGTCTGTGACGTCCTGTTTGGGATATTTGTCGACCTGGCCGTTGCGATACAATATGTCGAACAATGTTTTGCCCCGAAGCTCAGGCTTTTTGGCAATTAATGCTTCCGGCCAGACTTCTTCCACTTTGAATCGCTTGGAAAATTCTACCAGTTGCCAAAGGTCAGATTTAGCATCGCCCGGCGCATGCACTTGTTGACGCCAAAACTGACTGCGTCGCTCAGCATTGCCGTAAGCACCTTCTTTTTCCACCCACATAGCGGTGGGTAAAATAAGATCAGCAGCCAGAGTGGTTATGGTGGGGTAGGGGTCGGAAACCACCACGAAACTTTCAGGGTTGCGATATCCTGGCAGGCCTTCTTCATTTATATTCGCAGAGGCCTGCATATTATTGTTACACATCACCCAGTAGGCATTGAGTTTGCCATCTTTGAGCATACGACTTTGTAACACCGCATGAAAACCGGGTTTAGGCGGAATAGTGCCTTCGGGTAGTTTCCAGGTTTTTTCTGCAAAATCACGATGCTCTTTGATGTTAACCACAAGGTCAGCCGGTAAGCGGTGTGCAAAAGTGCCGACTTCGCGGGCGGTGCCACAGGCCGATGGTTGTCCGGTCAGTGAGAATGGGCTGTTTCCCGGTTCAGAAATTTTTCCCATTAACAGGTGGATATTGTAAATCAACCCATTCGCCCAAACGCCACGGGTGTGCTGGTTAAAGCCCATGGTCCAGAAAGACGTGATTTTCTTTTTGGGGTCGGCGTACACTCTGGCCAGTCGTAATAAGTCTTGTTCAGGTACACCTGATAATTGCGAAGTGTATTTTAAGGTGTAGGGAGCAACTTCTTTGGCAAATTCTTCCAAGTTTATTTTAGTGAGTTTTCCGGATGCACGGTTTTCGGCATTTTTTTCCAGCTCATGTTCTGGGCGCAGCCCATAGCCAATGTCGGTAGCTGTTTTATTAAAGTTAACGTGGTTTTCGATAAAATTTGTGTTGTAGGCTTTATTTTCAATGATGTAATTGGCAATGTAATTTAGAATGGCCAGATCAGTTTGTGGTGTAAAGACCATGCCGTTATCGGCAAGGTCAAAGCAGCGATGTTTGAAAACAGAAAGCACATGGACTTCACAACCGGGTTTGCTTAAGCGGGTGTCAGTTAGTCGTGACCAGAGGATAGGGTGCATTTCCGCCATGTTTGCTCCCCAAAGCACAAACACATCGGCATGCTCCAGGTCATCGTAACAGCCCATGGGTTCATCAGAACCGAAGGCACGCATAAACCCACCGACAGCCGAGGCCATGCAATGACGCGCATTAGGATCGAGGTTGTTAGACCGGAATCCAGCTTTAAATAATTTGGAGGCCGCATAGCCTTCCCATACGGTCCATTGCCCTGAGCCAAACATTCCCACCGAGGAAGGTCCATTTTTCGGCCATTACGTCAAAGGCTGTGTCCCAGCTAACCGGAGTAAACTCACCTTCTTTGTCGTATTGACCATCGGTCATTCGCAATAGTGGTTGTGTTAGGCGATCTTTGCCATACATGATTTTTGACAGGAAATACCCTTTAACGCAATTTAGTCCTCGATTTACGGGGGATTCAGGGTCGCCTTGGGTTGCCACTAACTGATCGTTCTGGGTGCCAATCAACACGCTGCAACCCGTGCCACAGAAACGGCACGGGGCTTTGTCCCATTTAATCGTATCGGTGGGTTTATGTGCGGCAGTAACGATACCTGGAACCGTGATGCCAGCGACGGCAGCGGTGGCTGCGATGGCATTGTTTTTGATAAATTCACGTCGGGTGAGCTTCATTGCCTGTCTCCTGCCGGTAATTCAGAATATGGGGCTTGTTCATCATGATGGTAGACCAGCGTCGCGGAGAGCACACCTTCCATCTGTTGCATGTCCATCAAAGTGTCTGCCATTGACGCCGTGTCTCCAGTTTCGGCCGTTACGATCAAGCCGCCATTTTCTGTCGTCATGTGCACTTCAACGCCGGAGATTTTATTGAGCTTTTGTTGGATAAGCGCAAGTTCATCTGGCCAGGTTTTGATATAAATTCCCGATATATTCATGGGCTCCTTAATTGGATGGCGTTGGTAGGGCAGGGGCCGTAACAAGCGCCACAACCTGTGCAGTTTTCACTATTTATTACTGGGTATGGAAGCGTGTTAGCCTGAAAATGAAAGCTAATTGCCTGTTGTTCGCATTGGTCTTTGCAAATCTCACAGAGCACTTTTTTTAAAACGAGGCATTGGTTGTTGATGAATGCGCGTAATGACCAGGCCTGGCGTTCAGGTGTTGTGCTTTGTGGAATAAAGGCGTGTGAGTTGCAATGGGTGGCACACTCTCCGCAAAAGGTACATTCACCCAGCATAAAATTGATCTGAGGGTAACGCCCTGCGCCACGAACCAAAATACCCTCAGGGCAGGCTGTTATGCATTCTTTGCATTGTGTGCATGCTTCAAGAAATTTGATTTCAGGTTTAGACCCGGGCGGACGTATGGGGGAGTGTCGACCAGAGAGGTTGCCACGAATAAACTGTGCCCGGCTGATTATTGTATTCACCTTAGCGTTACCCTGTTATGGATGTTTTATGTGTAATACAAAAAGGCGGCCTCGTCAAAAAAATTAACTGACTATTTTGATGCCGTGTCATATTTACTGCTGGTACTACACTGGGTATCCTTTTCTAGTGATTCATTTGTCAGTTGATTCGGACGAAATAAATTATGGTATAGATATCGGCTTTTGTTAGGCTGCCGCATTTGTTGGGAGAAAGTTCAATGCAGTTTATTGGTGAATATAAAATTGCCCCGGAACTCTGTGAGAGTCTCATCGCTTTACATAAGGCAGGGGCTAAACAGGGCTTAGTCGTCAGGGGCAAACTGGGTACTCGAGAAGGCGTTGTAGTCGATAAAAAGAAGAAAGATTCCTATGATTTAGGTTTGATCACGGTGCCAGATGCGTTGGCGGAACATCACCGACTCCCCGAGTTTTATCAGGCATTAAAGGCCTGTGTCGATCAATATGTTGAACAATTTCCAATAATCAGGCAATTGGGTGCCTACCACATTGGTGAATCGCCGATTATTCAGCGTTACAAGCGGGGGGGTGGCTACCGTTTACCCCATTGTGAACGCACCAGCCTGGAGACGAGTTCTCGTATGTTGGTATGGATGGCCTACCTGAATGATGTTACCGGTGGTGGAACACGTTTCGTTTATCAGAAACAAACGATGGAAGCCACAAAAGGACGTCTGCTGATTTGGCCGCCTGACTTTACCCATACGCACCATGGCGTGGTCAGCAATGCGGGGGAGAAATTCATTATTACGGGTTGGCTTAACTTCTCTGAGTAATGGGTAGGCTAAAGCGCTTTTAGCTGGACAGTATTAGCAATATCTAATATATTGCTGTTAATAAACGATACATAATGGAGACCCGGCAATATGTTCGGTAATATTAAAGAGATTGATGCCCCTGAATTAGCCAGCTGGGTTGACGATGAATCCCAGCCGTTACGGGTTATCGACGTGCGCGAAATACGAGAAATTCAACAAGGTACCATGCCGGGTGCCGAGCCATTACCGCTGGCGACACTCCCATTGAATTTGGGCAATTTTAAACCCGATGAAAAGTTGGTTATCATTTGCCGCAGTGGAGCGCGTTCTGCCCAGGCCTGCATGTTTTTGCAAGAACAGGGTTTTGAAAACGTATACAATTTACGCGGCGGAATGATCGGTTGGGCGCATAATTCTTTGCCAATCGTGCAGCCTGAACTCAATTGACCTGAGCCGACTCAAACGTCAACCCTTGCGGGCAACTCATGGCGCACTCAATACTGCAACGTATTATGTAAGGAGCGGCGCAACATGACCTACGGAAAACCAGTCCTCAGTGCACAGAAGCTACTAAAAGATAGTGCTGAGGACTAAGGGCTAAGGGCTAAGGGCTAAGTAAAAGACCCTGTAGCCTTACTTCTGAGGGGTTATAACTGACTTTTGTAGGTCATGTTGCGAAGCTACGTGACGACCATTTTCAGCCGAGAACATGTGTGTTCGGATCAGCCATTGCGTCACGTAGCGGCGCAACGTGACCTACGGAAAACCAGTCTTCAGGTATTGAGGGAGCGGCTTCAGACGCGGTTTTTAGCGATGATAAGGGTAAAGTATTATTCGCGGCTGAAGCCGCTCCTTGGCAGATGAAATTTTGACAGCCAAAGCCAAGCCAGTTAAAGTCCGCGCAAAATAACGGCCTAAACGAACAAACTTACTGTATGGCACCGAGATACTCGGTGCTTTTATCTTTGTGGTCATACCTAAATTAATAACATCATGTGGTCTCTCGTAAGGACCACCACTGGAGAATAAAAAATATGCCTTCTATTACCCTTCCTGATGGTTCCCAACGCAATTTCGACAATCCTGTTTCTGTTATGGATGTCGCCGCCGATATCGGCCCTGGTTTAGCCAAGGCGACACTGGCCGGGCGCGTTAACGATGTAATCGTGGACGCCACTCACATCATGACGGAAGACAGTTCCCTCGCAATTATTACCGAGCGAGATGAAGATGGCCTTGAAATCATTCGTCACACCACAGCCCATTTGCTCGCACAGGCGGTGCAGCAATTATTTCCGGATGCCCAGGTCACCATTGGTCCGGTGATCGAGAACGGCTTTTATTACGACTTTGCCTATGAGCCGGGATTCAGTCCTGACGATCTCGTCACCATCGAAAAGCGTATGAAAGAAATCGTTAAACAGGATCTGCCCATTGCGCGTAGCGTCATGTCACGCGAAGAGGCCATTCCTTTCTTTCTGGAGAAGGGCGAAAAGTACAAAGCAGAACTCATTGAAGCCATTCCTCAGGGCGAAGAGCTTTCGCTGTACAAGATGGGTGAGTTCATTGACCTATGTCGTGGCCCACACGTGCCATCCACGGGCAAGCTTAAATCCTTCAAATTGATGAAATTGGCGGGTGCCTATTGGCGTGGGGATTCCAATAACGAAATGCTGCAGCGTATTTACGGTACGGCATGGAGTAATAAAAAGGATCTCAAAGCCTATTTGCATCGTCTGGAAGAAGCGGAAAAACGCGATCATCGTCGTTTGGCCCGTCACCTAGACTTGTTTCACAGCCAGGAAGAAGCCCCGGGCATGATTTTTTGGCACCCCAATGGCTGGGCACTGTATCAGCAGGTGGAACAGTACATTCGGGGTGTTTTGACCGAACACGGCTACGGTGAGGTGAAAACGCCACAAGTTGTGGACCGGGTGTTGTGGGAAAAATCGGGTCACTGGGAAAAATTCCGTGACGATATGTTCGTTACTGAGTCAGAAAAACGCACTTATGCCGTAAAACCCATGAATTGTCCCTGTCATGTACAAATATTTAATCAGGGTCTTAAAAGTTATCGAGACCTGCCGCTACGTATGGCAGAATTTGGCTCATGCCATCGCAACGAGCCCTCCGGGACGCTGCACGGACTGATGCGAGTGCGCGCCTTTACCCAGGATGATGCGCATATTTTCTGCACCGAAGACCAGATTCAAGACGAAGTTTCCGACTTCATCGACTTACTGTTCAGTGTCTACAAGGATTTCGGTTTTGAAGAGGTCATCATCAAGCTGTCGACCCGCCCTGAAAAACGGGTTGGGGAGGATGCTGATTGGGATAAGGCCGAGCACTCATTGGAAAGAGCCTTAAATAACAAAGAGTTAAGCTGGGATTTGCAGCCAGGTGAGGGTGCATTTTACGGCCCCAAAATTGAATTTTCACTGAAAGATTGCATTGGCCGGGTCTGGCAGTGCGGCACCATTCAGGTGGATTTCTCTATGCCGGGTCGTCTGGATGCCCACTATATTGCGGAAGATGGCTCCAAACAGGTGCCGGTTATGTTGCATCGTGCGATCCTCGGATCACTCGAGCGATTCATCGGAATTTTGATCGAAGAATTCGCTGGCGCGTTCCCGGCGTGGCTCGCGCCAAACCAGATTATGGTGATGCCAATCACCGATAGAAATAACGAATATGTGCAAAAAGTTGAAAAAGCCTTGTGCCGCGAGGGCTTCAGAGCAAAATCGGACTTGAGAAATGAGAAGATTGGCTTTAAAATCCGCGAGCACACATTACAACGCATTCCTTATCTCCTGGTTGTAGGCGATAAGGAAGTCGAAAATAACACTGTGGCCGTACGTACACGCAGTGGCAATGACCTCGGAAGCATGTCGCTTTCGCAGTTTACTGAAGGTCTTGCCGCAGAAGTGGCGAGTCACGGCCGCACTACTTTGGAGGATTGAAGCATCGCTCAAGAAAAAAAGGTTCGCCTAAACGACAGTATCAACGTACCTGAGGTGCGATTGATTGGCGCAGATGGTGAACAAGCAGGAGTTGTAGCGATTGCTGATGCGCAGCAGGCCGCACTGGATGCCGATCTGGATCTGGTGGAGATTTCGCCGAATGCTGCTCCACCCGTTTGTCGTGTAATGGACTATGGCAAATTCTTGTTTGAAGAAAACAAGAAGAAGCACGCGGCGAAAAAGAAGCAAAAACAGACGCAAGTCAAGGAAGTGAAGTTCCGTCCGGGTACGGACATTGGGGACTATAAGGTAAAACTACGCAACCTTATCAAGTTCCTGCATAACGGAGACAGAGTGAAAGTTACTTTACGTTTCCGTGGGCGAGAAATGGCTCATCAGGATCTCGGCGCCAAGTTATTGGACCGGGTTGCTCATGATGTTGAGTCAGAAGGTCATGGCAATGTTGAACAGCGTTCCAGAATGGAAGGTCGTTTGATGGTCATGATTATTTCGCCTAAAAAAACCTAGGTCTTCTTCTTTAAATTCGTTTTTGAATTTATAGGAAGAGATGCTAGTACGAGGGCGCTGCTGTCGGTGAGTTTTCTTTTTACAGGAAAATATAACTGGAATGGCATTCCAGACCGCCAGTCGAAAATGCGCTGTTATTTATACTTTTATGTTAAACGAAAGCAGTATTAATTGTATTTTTAATACTTGCTCTAACAAATGCGGAGTTGTTGTTATGCCAAAGATGAAAACTTGTCGTGGTGCTGCCAAGCGTTTTAAACGCACAGCATCCGGGGGCTTTAAGCGGGCCCAGTCACACCGTCGTCATATTCTCACCAAGAAGAGCACGAAGCGGAAACGTCATTTGCGTTCAGGCGAAATGGTTCACGCAGCGGATGTCAACATGCTGAAGCGCATGCTGCCGTACCTCTAAGCCTTTTTGTAACGTCTTTTTGCAACGTAAGTACTGGAGAGAATTAAAATGGCACGAGTAAAACGCGGCGTACAAGCACGCGCCAAACACAAAAAAGTTATTGCCAAGGCCAAGGGTTATAGCGGCCGCCGCAAAAACGTCTTTCGGGTTGCCGTTCAGGCGGTAACCAAAGCCGGTCAATATGCATATCGTGACCGTCGCCAACGCAAGCGTCAGTTCCGCGCCTTGTGGATTGCCCGTATCAATGCGGCAGCTCGCGAGTGTGGTTTGACGTACAGCAAGTTTATCAATGGCCTTAAACACGCCGAGATTGAAGTCGATCGCAAGATGCTGGCTGATATCGCGGTTTATGACAAAGCGGCCTTTGCTCAACTGGCAGAAAAAGCCAAAGCAAACCTCGAAGCTTAATAACGCTGTTATGCAATGCTCCTGAATACAGGAGCATTGCAGGTTATTAATCGCAGAGTAAAAAGGGAAAGGCCAACACCTTTCCCTTTTTTTGTTGACAAAATTTGCTTTCGTATGACGAGTGGTTTCTTAAAAAATCATTCACTGCGGCCCCGTTAACGTTATACCCGTCATACTGGCGCAGGCCGGTATCCAGAAAGTCGTTGAACCAAAAGTAGGCGCTCTTAGGCGACCACTGGATTCCGGCCTTCGCCGGTATGACGGAAGAGGTCGTTGGCTATTCATGTTTCAATTCTACAAATCACACGATAGGTCACGCAAAATAACGAATGACAACACCGCAAGCATTGGTTAACGGGACAGCAGTGAAAATCATTATTCATTACCGTATTTTCATGATGAGTGCGTTATCAAAGAGTATTTTATAAAGATTACTTTATAAAGAGTACTTTTTTAAGAAAATATACGCTTACAAGTAATACTGGCAAGTAATAAACAGTCACTTAGATATTGATGGGGAAAAACGTGCAGCAGGAATTAGATAAGCTCGTTAACGAAGCACAGCAGGCGGTAGACGCCGCGAAAGACCTGGCAGAGTTGGATGCTGCTCGAGTACATTACCTGGGTAAAAAAGGTGAGCTGACCCAACAAATGCAAAGCCTGGGTAAATTGCCCGCTGAAGATCGTCGCGATGCAGGCAAGGTCATTAATGTCGCCAAACAGTCTGTGCAATCCGCCATTGAACAACGTCGTACGATCTTGCAAACGGCATTATTACAAGCCAGGCTTTCCTCTGAAGCAATAGACGTCAGTTTGCCAGGGCGTGGGCAACACAACGGAGGCCTGCATCCTGTTACGCGCACCTTGCAACGCATCGAAACCTTGTTTACGCAACTGGGTTTTGAAATTGCCGAAGGGCCAGAAATCGAAGACGATTATCACAACTTCGAAGCGCTGAATATTCCCGAATCACACCCTGCGCGCGCCATGCACGACACCTTTTATTTTGATGAGCACACCGTGTTGCGTACCCACACATCACCCGTACAAGTACGGGTAATGAAAGAGCGTAAACCACCCTTGCGCATCATTGCACCGGGTCGTGTATATCGTTGTGATTCCGATTTGACCCATACCCCGATGTTTCATCAGGTGGAAGGCTTACTGGTCGACGACAGCGTCACCTTCGCTGATCTCAAAGGCATTATCGACGAATTCCTGCGATTGTTTTTTGAAAAAGATCTGCCTGTGCGTTTTCGTCCATCCTATTTCCCGTTCACTGAGCCCTCCGCAGAAGTCGACATTCAATGCGTCATGTGTGGTGGGGACGGTTGCCGTGTTTGTAGCCACACAGGCTGGCTGGAAGTATTAGGCTGCGGCATGGTGCATCCCAAAGTGTTAGAGCACGTAAACGTAGACCGTGAAGCGTTTACCGGTTTCGCTTTCGGTATGGGCGTAGAGCGGTTAGCCATGTTGCGTTATGGCGTAAATGACCTGCGCCTGTTCTTTGAAAACGATTTACGGTTTTTGCAACAGTTTCGGTAGGCGTTTCCTCGTCATACCGGCCCCGGCCTACGCCGGGACAGGCTGCGGCCGGTATCCAGAATGTCGAAGAATTCACTGGATCTCGACTTTCACGAAAATGCTCATGGCATAACGTAATATAATCACTGGCAGAATGGTGCCAACGGTTTAGAAATATCCAAAATTGAATAAAGTATTCTGTAAATACAGACAAAAAATGGTGAACAAGTAATGAAGTTTAGTGAACACTGGTTACGTGAATGGGTAAACCCTGATATCTCCACCGAAGCTCTGGCTGAAGTGATGACAATGGCTGGCCTGGAAGTGGAATCAATAGAACCCGTTGCCAGTGACTTTACCAAAACCGTAGTAGGGCAGGTGCGCAGCATTGAGCCGCACCCGGATGCCGACAAATTACAAGTCTGTAAAGTGGATGCGGGCGCAGAGGAGCTGCTGCAAATCGTCTGTGGCGCTTCTAATGTCGCTGTCGATATGAAAGTACCCGTGGCCATGGTCGGTGCCAAATTACCGGGTGGCATGAAAATCAAAAAAGCCAAGTTGCGAGGCGTTCAATCACTGGGTATGTTGTGCTCCGCCAAAGAGCTGGGCATGGCAGAGCAGGCGGATGGTTTGATGCCATTACCGGCGGACGCCCCCATTGGTAAAGACCTTCGTGAATATTTCTGGTTAGACGATCAGTCCATAGCATTAGGTCTGACTCCGAACCGGGGTGACTGTCTTGGCCTTGCGGGTATTGCCAGAGAAGTTGGTGCCCTTTGCAAAACAGAAGTGACGCCCGATGATGCCACTGAAGTCAAACCTGAAACGGATGCTCAAGTCTCGGTGTCCGTTGATGTGCCGACAGATTGCCCGCGCTATCTGAGCCAAGTTATCGAAGGTATCAATTCGCAGGCCGTTACGCCCATGTGGATTCAGGAAGCCCTGCGACGCAGCGGTTTACGCAGTATCGGGCCGGTAGTGGACATCACCAATTTTGTATTGCTGGAACTCGGGCAGCCTATGCACGCCTTTGACCGTGACAAGCTCTCCGGTGGCATCTGTGTGCGTCATGCCAAGCAAGATGAAACGCTGACCTTGCTGGATGGCCAAACTATCAGGCTGGATACTGGCTCGTTGCTCATTGCTGACGACGCCAAAGCCTTGGCATTAGCGGGAATTATGGGCGGTGAAGACTCTGCGGTCTCTGATTCAACGCGCTCAATCGTCCTGGAAAGCGCATTTTTCGATCCTCTTTGTATCGCTGGCCGCGCACGACGTTATGGCTTGCATACCGATTCTTCACATCGTTTCGAACGAGGCGTTGACCCGGAATTACAGCGCCGTGCGTTAAATCGTGCCACAAGCCTGCTCATTAAAATCGTCGGCGGGCAGGCTGGCCCCATCGTGGAAGTCGTCAGTACTCCGGATTTACCTCAGCGTAAAACAATCACCCTGCGTGCCGCCCGTATCGAGCGTGTTTTGGGCCATGTCATACCGCATGACGAGGTTCTGGATATCTTGCAGCGCTTGGGAATGGGCGTGGAATCGGGAGTGGAAGCGCAAGATACGAGCTGGCAGGTGACTGCGCCAAGCTATCGTTTCGATATCGACATTGAAGAAGACCTGATCGAAGAGCTGGCCCGAGTTTACGGATACAGTAATTTACCCACAACCTTGCCGCAATCAGGCTCGCAAATTTTGCCGTGCTCAGAAGGGCAGGTGGCATTGACGCGGTTACAAGACATTCTTGTTGCCAGAGGATACCAGGAAGCGATTTCATACAGCTTTATCTCGCCGGACATGCAAAAACTGTTTGACCCGGACCAATCAGCAATCATATTGAAAAATCCTATTTCTGCCGATATGTCCGTGATGCGTACCAGCCACTGGCCCAGCTTGGTGCAAGCGGCCATTCGCAACCTTAACCGTCAGCAGGACACCATAAGATTCTTCGAGTCAGGTCTTACCTTTGTTAAGCAAGATGATGAATTTAAACAAGAAAAATATTTGTCAGGGCTGGTAACCGGGTCGATTATTCCAGAACAGTGGGGAGAAAAGTCTCGTCCTGTGGATTTTTACGATGTAAAAAGTGACCTGGAAGCATTGCTGGCTACGATCTCTCCGAATACAGAATTTACCTTTAAAGCCGAAACCGTGGCAGCACTTCATCCCGGTCAAACGGCCACTATTTTGAATTCAAAAGGGCAAAAGATCGGCTCCCTGGGGGCATTGCACCCCGAGATCGAAGAGCAGCTCGGTGTTTCTCAACGCATGTTTGTGTTTGAGCTGGACATGAAGTGCTTCGAAAATGCAGACATTCCCCATTTTACCGCCTTGTCAAAATTCCCCAGTATTCGCCGGGATTTGGCCGTCGTCATGGATGAAAAAATTACGCTCAATAAGCTTAAGGAAGTCGTCGAAAATGCCGCTAATCACTTACTGGAGAACTTCCAGTTATTTGACGTATATCAAGGCAAAGGTATTGATTCCGGTAGTAAAAGTGTTGCGTTCGGCTTGACCTTCCGAGAGCAGTCACGCACACTGCAAGAAGCTGATGTCGAGGAGGCTATGGCTCCCATCTTAACGGCATTGACTCAACAACTGGACGCAACGCTACGAGAATAGTGAGAAAAAAGCATGGCGTTAACCAAAGCAGAAATGGCAGACAAGCTCTACGAAGAGCTTGGTTTAAATAAAAGAGAAGCGAAGGAAATCGTTGAACTTTTCTTTGCTGAAATTTGTGATGCCCTGGAAACAGGTACGCAAGTGAAGTTATCCGGTTTTGGAAACTTCGATCTGCGCAGCAAAAACGAACGACCGGGCCGAAACCCTAAAACGGGTGAAGAAATTCCTATATCTGCACGGCGCGTCGTCACCTTTCGTCCAGGCCAAAAATTAAAAGCACGAGTTGAGGCCTATGCTGGAAGCAGCCAACAATAACGAACTCCCTCCAATACCGGGCAAACGCTACTTCACCATCGGTGAGGTCAGTGAACTGTGTGGTGTAAAACCACACGTACTTCGGTATTGGGAGCAAGAGTTTCCCCAGCTAAAGCCCGTTAAGCGACGTGGCAACCGGCGTTATTATCAACGTCATGATGTCATCATGATCCGCCAAATTCGTAGCCTGTTGTATGAGCACGGATTCACCATTGGCGGCGCTCGGCAAAAATTATCGGGTGGCGAAGCCAAAGAAGACGTGACCCACAGTCGCCAGATTATTCGCCAAATGGTCAGCGAGCTGGAAGATGTGCTTGAAATCCTCAAGCGATAGACATTCAGGGTTGGTGTAAGCGTCGTAAAATATCCCTGAGCAATCCCGATAAAACCCCCTTCCTATCCCGGACGGCCTAGAGTAGAATACGCCGCTCTGTTGTTCATCCGCTGTATGCTCTTGGGCTTGTCGCAGATTGGAAGGACAAAAACACAGAATTCGGGGCGTAGCGCAGCCTGGTAGCGCACCTGCATGGGGTGCAGGTGGTCGGAGGTTCAAATCCTCTCGCCCCGACCAATCCCATTTTTCGATATTCAAAGACGCAAATATTCAGACTAACCCTTGCTTCAATCTTCACGCCAATCCTTACTTCACCCATGAGTCCTACTCGTGGTGGTTTTGAAATCTAGTGTGGTTTTGACATCGTTCAATTGTCTGTGTTTGGTCATCATCATAATGACACGCGCAAATGCCACCAATACGCTATCGTTTTTCCTAGTTAGGTCTTATCGAAGGGTGTTTCACGGGAGTAGGGCTAGGCAATCAGGCGGGTGTCGCTTAAAATAGCCGCTAACATTACCTGTGCTGGTATTATCAGGTAATTCCTGTCATTCAAGGATGAAAGTGTGGCTCGTTATAAACCTGATTTCAGCATGTGGTTCTTCTGCCCGATAAGGCTCTCATTATCAACGTACACCGTAAACACGTCGATTGTTTTGATTTCGACATTCATTATTGATGCTGAAAACTCCTGAAAACCGTGAATTCACCTCGACATGATTGATAACGAGGAACAATCCTACCGCGATGTCTTACCACAAGGCTTTGTGCTTCACTGGTATGAAGTGAAGTCAGTGCTGGGCCGTGGGGCATTCGGTGTCACGTATCTTGCCCGGGATAAAAATCTCGACCAGATGGTGGCCATAAAAGAGTATTTCCCCAACGAATTCTCAACACGGGAAACGGGCTATACCGTTCACCCGATGACCACTAAAAGCAAGGAAATGTACGAGTGGGGCTTAAACCGGTTTATCCGTGAAGCGCGTACATTGGCCAAATTCAAGCACCCCAACATCGTGCGGGTGCTGAGTGTGTTCGAAAACAACAACACCGCCTACATGGTCATGGAGTACGAGCAAGGCATTGAGCTTTCAAAGCTGTACAAACAAAAGTCGGTTTTTTCTCAACAGGAATTACTGGATATTTTTCTACCGATAATGGAAGGCTTGAAGTTCGTCCATGATGCAGGATTTATTCACCGCGACATTAAACCTTCAAACATCTATATTCGTAAAGACAGCTCGCCTGTACTGATTGACTTTGGTTCTGCCAGGCAAGTATCGGGTGCTCCGACTCGCGCTCTCACCAGTTTGGTCACCTATGGCTATGCGCCTTTTGAACAGTACAACGAAAGCGAAGACAAACAAGGCCCGTGGACGGATGTTTATGCGCTGGGTGCCAGCCTGTATTACGGATTAACCAAAAAACTTCCCGTAGAAGCCCTGACGCGCGGCTCAAGCTTGTTATCAACGGGTATCGATCCCTATAAACCATTATCGGTAACTCTAGAAGGGCAATACTCAGCTTCTTTTCTACGCACCATTGATCATGCATTGTTGTTTCACGCTAACGAGCGCCCTCAGGACATTTTGGAATGGACAAATATGCTCACGGGCAAGGTCGATGTTTCTGTATTGCCCGTGTCTCAATCACATCAAGCACTGCCACAAGGGAATACTGATGCTACGGTCATCCGTGACAGGCACACAGGTGCCCCATCGGGGGTATCCTCTGGCATAGCATCTAACAGGGCAAAAGACGCACGTGTTGCATCTTCCACAACGTCTCGTCTTATACCGGTGTTATTGATTTCTATCCTGCTTGTCGGGGCAGGGGCGACCTATTTTTACCAACAGGAAAAACAAAAAACAGAAGCAAGTAACCAAGCAACAGCGCTTATCGCCGCTACAACATCCATCGAGCCAAAGCCCTCTTCTGAAATTAACGTATTGTTGGCGCAAGCTGACCGGGCTCGCCTGGCAGGTAACGACATAACCCCGAAAAACAACAATGCATTACAGCTTTATACAAAGTTGTTAAGCCTGGACCCCTTACACAAAAAAGCCAGCGCCGGTATTGTTGATATTATCAATCGTTATCGTGAAGGTATTCGTAGCAACCTTGCAGACGGCAATGTTGAAAAGGCCGAGGCTGACCTCCAACGGCTATTAAGCGTAAAACCTGATTCAACAATATTGCGCAAACTAGAGGAAGATATTAACGCAGCCAAATTTTCTCATTCGCAACAGCGTCAACTGTTGGCGCAAGCGGACAAATATATACAACAACAAAAATACCTATCACCCATCGGTAAAAATGCCATTTCGACGTTGCGTCGAGTGCTTGAAATTGACCCAGGTAATCAAGCCGCAAAGCAACGCATCGAAACAGTCGCCACGCATTATGTTTCCCTCGCTAAAAAGGAAATCAACGCTGGAAAATTGTCTGCCACCCACAAAAGCATTCGCAATATTCGATTAGTGAATGACGCACATTCTGAATTAGCGGTACTGAATCGTCAGTTAGAAACCGCGAAGGCAAAAAATAAGAAACAAAAAATAAGTCGTTTTATCGGATCGGCAAAGAAAGCCAATCGAGAAGGCTTTCTTATCGCTCCTACGAAAAAAAATGCCTTTTATTTTTTCCAGAAAGCACTCAAACTCGATTCTAAAAATCAACAAGCCATTAAAGGCATAAAGGGAATTGAGCGGCGAATCAGTGAAAAGATGGATACTTATCTGGAGTATAACAATACCGACAACGCTGAAATATTAGTGGCCAATATTGAAAAAAATATGCCGCGTTCAGCATTTTCTAAAAATATCATTGCCAGGTGGAATGATAACAAGCCACTGAATATTTCCGATAATGCACCCGTTAGTCGGCCTTTTAGTGAACCAGAAAATGTGTCAGTGAACATTCCAACTAATCAGCCAGATACTCAAATGATCGAATTAATGATTGGTAACTTCAAACAGGCTTTTGAATCACGTAATCAACGTGTGTTAATGCTCATGAGTGAAAACGCATCAACTCGTCGAGAATTCATTGATCAAATATTTAACAACTACCGCTCCATTACCTTAAAAATCCTTAATGTTAAAATCATCAGCCAGCAAAACTCAGCACAGATGGACGTAAAAATTACAAAACTAGTGAATTTACAAGGAATGCCCGTGCAGCCAGGGTCGTGGAGTCAGTTTGTCATCAGCATTAAAAAGAATGAAGCGGGGCAGTGGAAAGTGTATTGGTAAGGCAATAAATATTTGTTTATTAAGGATTTTTCTTTTTATTTTTCATTTTCATTTATTTTGCTTTTTAATGATAGCACTGTCGCCTGACAACCTCATTTAGGTTTATTAGCATAACTTTCTCTGCGATTCAATAGCCTTATTCCCGTGACAAAAGCCCTTAAATGTGGAATAATTTGATCACAAATTGAGCACCTTTGGCCGCCATCAGATGCTAGGCATTTATGTTTCCTCTAGTGTCTATCGGTGTCACAAAAGGCTCATTTCTCTCCGCATCACTTTAGCATTTGTCCCTTTAGTGAAGGTGAGCCATTTTCTTTCGGCTCCCGTGGAATCTGTTTGGGTTTTTTTTGACCCATGAATGGCCGCTGCTCGAATTGCATCGAGTTTTGAGCAATAACAGAATTATTATGGACAATAATATTAAGGCAGACTAACACTGCTGGAGCAATACATAATGTTACGTTGTAAGTTATTCGTCACCCAATGTTTAGTGGCCATATTAAGTATCACCTTCATCCTGTTTCCCGTTGCTCAAGCCGCAGAGAGCCAAGCCGCAGAACTCGCCTTACCCTCTGGTGATTTGATCGCTCCAACCATCAAACATACCTTAATCGAAAAAAAGGTCCCCGTCGGTCAGCAAATCAGTATCAATGCCACCGTCACCGACAACGTCGGCGTCAAAAGCGTTATTCTGTTTTATCGTGATATGAATGCCGCCGAATTTAAACGTCTGAAAATGAATCGCAATTTGGACTCATTCGTCTACACCGTTCAACTCGATAACGTAGATTCCCCCGGTCTTGAATACTACATACAAGCCATGGACCTGGCAGGAAACACGCTATTGTTTGGTTACTCATTTTCACCCTTAACCGTCGCCGTTACCCAACCAACAACTGCAACGGATAACCTCAACGCAAACAGCGATGATGTCTCAGTCGTCGTCACCACCCCTGTATTACTCGCCAATAAGGAAAAAGAAAACAGCGGCATCAGTAAGTGGGTATGGATAGGGCTCGGTGTCGTTGTCGCCGGAGCCGCACTTGCGGGTGGCGGAGGAGGAGGCGGTAGTGACAGCAACGAACCCGCAGCCTCAACAGGCACCCTGATAATCTCAGGCTCAGCCCCTTAAAAAGCACCACAAGCGTTTACTCGACAGTACACCACTAAAACCCCGATTGCAGGCACTGCTAAACAATCCGCGAGCCAT
>NVUB02000239.1 GCA_002401775.2 Ectothiorhodospiraceae bacterium | reverse complement strand
TTCATTAGGTAGGCGAATAGAGGTGCCATCAACTGCGCACAAACGAAAGTTAAGAGGACACCCAGTGCGCCAAGCGATGGCTTAACAGGGCACCCAGTTTAGAAAATTTAAAAAACTACATGTCAATCATATGCTTAGCATCTATCTTATCGGATTTTTTTCATTCCTTAACTTGGGTGTCCGATTTAGACGTTGTTCCCACCTTGTTGCCCATCGTATCCCTTGAGGTGAGTGAGTCGGTATACCTTGACCATCCCGCGCCGGAGCAAGGCGGTAATGGCGTCCCAGCAGTCATGTATTGTGGAATGTCGATTGGCGGATGCGCCATCGGCAAGACTTAGTATGCGCCAGCAGCCTGCGTGGTCGACACTGAGCCTTGAGACAAACTGCCGCGTGTAGAAATCATCCTGGAAATCCTCCGCTTCGATGGGGACGCGTGTGGGTGCCTCATGCTGCAGGCAGAATGCAATGTTTTCCAATCATCTACAAATTCCGGGTCTCTCTGTCCGCAGCCTCGGGGGTTAACCAGCTATCGGGGCGGACGCCGTCGAAAATGAGGTCTGAAACGGTATAAAAATAATCTTTTCCGTTGGGAATATCTTGAATGGAATCTTCTACTTCAATAAAATTAGGGTACTTAGGCTTATAAGCGCCTAATGGCGGCTCTATTTTTCCCTCATCTAAAAGCTGTTTGATTTCTTTCAGGTCAGGTATCAAGCCCTGCTCGTATTGAGATAGTGGCCGGGGGGCCGTTTGCAATAATGTGATCAGGGTATCGATGCTGCGCAAGGCGTAGGGGACATAAGGGGGCTTCATCAGCAGTTGGCCTTCATCCGCCAAGCTTATTATTCTGTCCATAATCATTTCTACATCACGAATTTCATCCTTAGTGCTGCTCGCCGTAAAGAGCTCGCCATTGGTGTAGATATACAGTAATGATCCCAGCTTCCCTTCTTTGACGGGCAGTGGCATGTCATGATTTTCTGCCCGCTCTTTCAGCCATTGGCATTGCGTGATCATCCGACCTTCTGGAGTGTTATCGGTTTGGCTAAAGGGCTTTAATGTGCCTTCCAGTAATAATGTGCAGTTTTCAATGAGGTCGAGGCGTTGTTCTTCTGTATTAGGCATGATTTATTTTCCAAATAATTTAAGGGCAGAAGGGTCAAGGGTGGCCTGACGGCCGCCACCCCCCATGATCTTGCCTAATGTACCGGTGGTATAACCATCTGCACCGTCGTAACGCAGCAGTTCGGTGGCTTTGCCAATGGTGGACTGAATGCCGGTAGTGGGTTTTGTCACTTCTATGGCATCGATGGTACTGGCGCTATTGAAACACGGTAACGCAAGATAGTCCTTAACACCTTCTTTGTCCCAGTGCCCTTGTGTGAAATATTTCTCTTTAACCTCTTTCATACCAGCTTCATCCAACAGGTAAGCGGAATTGTCCAGATTTCGGGCGCGGCCTGCGGTGTTAAAGCCGTACAGTTTGTCGCCCGCCTGGTAGGGGGTTTCTGTAAAATTATCGCCCGATTTAAGGACTTGTTTGACTTTCTTTTTACTCCAGCCTTGACCCTTAAGCGCTTTTCTTGCTGTTTTATCCTCTAGTGATAAATTGCGCATATCCACCGGCCGGGTGGTTTTAAAGGAGTCTACAGAGGTTTTGAAATCCGGCGTTAATGCTGCCTGGTTATGCAAGCCGGAATGCGGATTTTCCTTTGGCACATACCCCGGCTCTTCATGCGGGCCTAGGGTCGCTGGTTTGGGGGTGATGGTCTCTACGGGTAAGGCGTTATTTGAGGATGCCGGCGAGGATGTGGGGACGGTCATACGGGTACGTTCAGTAACGACGGCGACTTCGCCGCTGACCATGGCGCGAGTTAGCGCGGCGATACGCTGTGGATGTTGTGTGCCGCCGATGGGCCATTTGAGGACGATGGCATCAAGGATGCTGACGAGTTGTTTTTCGTTGAGGGCTTGTTGCTGGGTCAGCTGTTGAATAAATTGCTTGGCTTGCTCGGGGTCGTTTTTAAAGAATCGCGTGTCACTGGGTTCATGTACCAGCAATACGGTGGTGGGGACGAAATGGTATTGTAAGCCCTGGGTACTATCAATGATCGGATAGTGTTTTTTTTCGCCTTGTTGCCCGTCGTATCCCTTGAGGTGAGTGAGTCGGTATACCTTGACCATCCCGCGCCGGAGCAAGGCGGTAATGGCGTCCCAGCAGTCATGTATTGTGGAAAGTCGATTGGCGGATGTGCCATCGGCAAGACTCAGTATGCGCAACCAGCCTGCGTGGTCGACACTGAGCCTTGAGACAAACTGCCGCGTGTAGAAATCATCCTGGAAATCCTCCGCTTCGATGGGGACGCGTGTGGGTGCCTCATGCTGCAGGCAGAATCTGAAGTGGTTGCTGAAGTCATCCTGAACAATGATATTGTGTGATCGCATAAGCATCCCTGTTGTGCAGCTTAGTGTGCGGCTTAAATGTGCGGTGTATGTAGTGAGCAATTTTGTGTGCGGTTTGCGTATTATTACGCGGCTCCCAGGCGCATGGCAATAGGTGCCGCGTATGTGGTTTAAGTTAAGAGGAAGTTCAGAGGAAAGTTAAGAGGACACCTGGAAGTTAACAGTTAAGAGCAACAGTTGTTAAGAGGACACCTGTTAAGAGCACCTGTTAAGAGGACACCCACCTTAAGGTAATAACAAATTCTTAAAAAATATGTATGGCTATTTTCGGCTTAAAAAGTCAGATTCAAGGGGTTTAGGGTTTTGAAGGGTGTTTTTTCTGAAAAGTTGGACTAATCAGAAACTCTAGGCACACGTATTCTCAGCATTGTGCTGATGATGGTGTTTTGTAGGGGCGGGTAGTTTCGTCAGCTAGGAAAATACTGTTTACAGCTGAATATACCGGGCGTTCGTTCATAGCCGAGTTTTTTGCAGGCTTCTTTCAGTTTTTCGACAGAACCGACAAGGCCTTTAAAGAGACTTTCAAAGTTTTTGGTGAGATATAACCAATGTTTGGTTTCAATGTTTAGCCGAATCAATGTAGGGGGTGTGTTTTCAGGAATAGTGCCTCGCTTGTCCTCCGCTTTATGATTGAGTTTGAGGAGCAGTTAGCACCGCATATTTAGAAACGGCAGTTACACAGTTTGATTTACAGCCTCAACCTAACTCTTGTTACTGACATGAGCGGCATGTTTCATTCTGCTATTAACTTTAATCAAGACCTAAGTGGCTGGGATGTTTCTTCCGTAACAAATATGAACAGTATGTTTAGGGAAGCCATAAGCTTCAACCAAAACCTAAGTGATTGGGATGTCTCTTCCGTGTCAGATATGAGATTTATGTTTTCACGTGCCATATCCTTTAACGGAGATCTAGGTCGTTGGGATGTCTCTTCTGTGGATAATATGTATCAAATGTTTTCTTATGCGACCAGCTTTAATCAAAAGATAGGCTTATGGGACGTGTCTTCTGTTACTGATATGTCCTTGATGTTCCTAGGAGCTAGTAATTTCAACCAAGACTTTAGTAAATGGGATGTTTCTTCTGTGACAGATATGGATCGTATGTTTAGGCAAGCCACAAGCTTCAATCAAAACCTAAGTCTTTGGGATGTTTCTTCCGTAACAAATATGGGCAGTATGTTTTTATCTGTGACCTTATCCACTGATAACTATGACGCTTTATTATCTGGGTGGAGCTCAAGGAATCTTCGGCGAAATGTCTTCTTTGACGGCGGCAATAGTCGATATTCAATTACATCTCAAGCGGCCAGGGATATACTTACTTCGGGGTTTGCTTGGTCGGTGTCTGATGGCGGCGTAGCGCCATAAGGGTCAGTTAAGCTAGCCAGTATGTTTTGTAACGATAAGACAGTGACAACTTCAGTGTACAGCAGCTAGTATTTAAAAAGGACATATATAGACGCTGATGCTGACAACCCATCTCATCAGGCACAGCATCACCCATACAAGGAATTTTACTGGTTAAAGGGGGTTACCGTATCTAAACCCCAGCTAACGTCTCTTTACCTGCCCCAAGCCAATATCCACCACTAATGTTTCGGTGGCTTCACCTCAATGGCAGGATTAAAATCAGACGTACAAGGTCATATTGTGCAGCTACATGACGACCATCCTTAGCCGAGAATATCAGTACACGTTTCAGCCATCGCGTCACGTAGCTGCGCAACATGACCTACAAATTCACCGCCCTTAATCCTCAGTCCCCAACACTCTGTATTAGACTTAATCATTCAGGCCGTAGTCCTTTATCACCCGTAGGTCATGTTGCGAAGCTACATGACGATCATCTTCATCCGAGAATATAAGTACTCGTTTCAGCCATCGCGTCACGTAACTGCGTAACGTGACCTACAAATTCACCGCCCTTAATCCTCAGTCTCCAACACTCTGTATTAGACTTAATCATTCAGGCCATAGTCTTTTATCACCCGTAGGTCATGTTGCGAAGCTACATGACGATCATCCTCATCCGAGAATATTTGTACTCGTTTCAGCCATCGCGTCACGTAGCTGCGCAACATGACGATCATCCTTATCTGAGAATATTAGTGCTTGTTTCAGCCATCGCGTCACGTAGCTGCGCAACGTGACCTACTATGCTTAGCACTCAGTCCTTAGCACTAATTCCTCAGTCCTAGCCGTAGGTTTATGTGACGCAACGGTTCTTGCTAGGATTGATTATGCAACCAATCATCTTAATTTATCGTGTATGGATTAAGTTCGTGAAAATGCTTGTTATGGCATGGTCTAGCCCCGGTCTTATCTAGCCATAGGGCCATCTCAAATGTTTGTACTATTAAACCGGATGTTACTTACGCAATATAACGCTCATATTGATAAATGCGATTTTTGTGAAATGTATGGCAAGTGCTTTGTGGCGCGCATCACATGATTTGCCGTCATTTGCGCCGTTAACTGAAGTAGAAAGTGATGCGGTAGAAGATGATGATGAATACACACCCTACAAAACAGTACCATTCAGCTGGCACAGACCGGCGATTTTTTCTGGAGAGAAAAACACGATGAATCCTTCACGCTTACCGTCTTTATTGTTTGCATTGTTGTTTGGTTTGGCATTAAGTCTAGGGTGTTTTACCAGCGCTTTTGCCGCGATGTATACCGCTAACCCCTCCAATTATGTCGGTGTTGTTGGTGGTCTGGTCGCGGGAGATACCCTGACATTAGACCCTGGCACTTATACTAACGGGCTGTATATCGATGGAAAGAATGGCACGGCTAGCCAGCCTATTGTTATCATCGGGCCAACCAGTGGTGATCCTGCTGTTTTCACACCACGTGCTGACAATAACACAGTGCAAATCAAAGGTTCCAGCTATGTCGAAATACGCCATTTAACCGTCGATGGTCAGAATGCTGAGGTAGATGGCGTTAACAGCAAAGGCAATTCTCACCACATTACCATCGCCAATCTACACATCATCAACCACGGGGCAGACCAGCAAATCATCGGTATTTCTACCAAAGGTCCCACCTGGGATTGGGTGATTGAAGATAATGTTATCGAAGGTGCGGGTACTGGGATGTATCTGGGCAATTCTGACGGTAGCGAGCCATTCGTCAACGGCCTTATTCAACGTAACCTGATTGTCGACACCATTGGTTACAACATTGAAATCAAGCATCAGACTTTTCGCCCCACCGGTGTTGGACTACCAACGGGCGTCAGCCGTACCATTATTCGTGATAACGTCTTTACTAAGGCTACTAATTACTCAGAAGGTAGCCTGGCACGGCCTAATTTGCTGGTGGGGCACTTTCCTCCCAGTGGGGCAGGGCTGAATGATGTTTATGAAATTTATGGCAATTTCTTTTACCAAAACCCCAGTGAGGCGTTGTTTCAGGGTGAAGGAAATATCGCCATGTACAACAACGTCATGGTGAATGATTTTGGCGATGCGCTGAACATACAGCCCCATAATGACGTGCCGAAAAAAATCCGTATTTTTCACAACACAATAGTCGCTAGTAGTTCCGGCATTAAAGTGAATGGGGGAGACGCCGCTTCTACACAGCGAGTTTTTGGCAACGTTGTCTACGCAGGGAATACTGTAAGGGTGTCCGGTGGCGTATCTGATAAATTCGATAATATCACCGGTGCTTACAGTGCCGCTTCTGACAATCTCACCGCCCCAACGGCGGCCCTGGGGTCTTTGGATTTGTTCCCCCTCAGTGGAAAATCCACCGGTTCGGTAATGGACTTAAGCCTGATTGCCGAGTTTACAGATAGTAATTTGGACTTTGATGGCCGCGCGTTTCGTAACACCGACAGAGGTGCCTATGTAGATGATGGGGCCGGTGCAGCCTGGTTGCCTCGTTTGCAAATCAAAGCGTCCACTGGCCCAGTACTGCCTTATATTTCATTAAGCGCCAGCAGTTACTTGGTGACTAGCGGTGCGAATGCCACTTTGAACTGGAGTGTGAGTGACGCCACTACCTGTACCGCCAGTGGAGATTGGAGCGGTAATAAACCATTGAGTGGTAGTACTAGCACCGGTGCAATAACCGTGAGCAGCACTTATACCCTGACGTGTACTGGCGATGGAGGAGACCAGGTACGCGCAGTGACAATTAATGTTGAAGGGGCTATTGGCGGTGGGCTCACGTCCGAGCTGTTTGATAGCGTAACGGTAGAAGACAGCGCCAATGCAGGGAACTGGTCAATACAAAATGATCTTCAAGTGCTTGATATTTTTTATGGTGACCGCAGCTATACCGTAAGCACCATTCCCGCAGACCTTGTAGGCGCTGACTGGATTAAAACGGCAAATGACTCAAAATCATTCTCTGGCAACCCGGTGGCCAGTTTTAATGCCTTAGTCGATATTAAAGTGACCGTTGCCCATCGCAGCGATATCGCCACATTGCCTGACTGGCTTAGTGTAAGTAGTGGCTGGACTTTCACCGGCAGTGCTCTAACTAATAGTGAACCCCAAACATACGATCTATTCAGCCAAACTTTTATCAGTGGCAGCACCGTAAACCTCGGTGCTAATGGTGGTAGTGGCCAAGGAATGTATCTTGTTGTGGTACAACCCGCAGAAGATGGCGGTGTTATCACGCCTCCTGT
>NVUB02000238.1 GCA_002401775.2 Ectothiorhodospiraceae bacterium | reverse complement strand
TCGGCTTTGACCCGACGGGCGACGTTCTTGATCTTTTCGACATCGGCGACCGATGTGCCGCCGAATTTCATGACAATACGGGCCATGAAGTATCCCCGCTAAGCTTGCCATCCATCGGCGTTCCGAAAAGATGGCATGTGATCCGGCCCTCGATCCATTGGCGCAGGCCTGCAACGCGGCGCGCCCCCTGATCCGGGCGGCGTTATCAATACTGCCTTACTCTTTCGGAAACAAGCATCAACGCAGGGGAAAATTGCATCGATTCATTTTTTATTCGGGTTTGATGCTCCTGATGCGCCCCAAAGGACGCAAATGGCGAAACATCCTGCGAATCCTTACCTGAAAACCCTGATAACACATGCGATTGGCGCAAGGCACATTCCGATTTCACTCATGCCCGCAAAACCGTCATCCACGCCAGCGATCCGGCAAACTATTGCCTTGCCGGACGTGCCCGCGTAAACAAGGCAAAGCAAAATCAATGTCACGCCTTCGGAGCCGTCCATGTCGACTCAGCACTCAGCACTCAGCACTTTCTTTTAACCCTCAACCCATCCAACGTAAGGGTTCTTCATTCATCATCGCTGCCTGCTCGCGCAGTGCTAAGATCTGTTCTTCCCAGTAACGTGGTTCTGCAAACCAGGGAAAATGCATAGGGAAGGTCGGGTCATCCCAGCGCCGTGCCAGCCACGCTGAATAATGGATCATGCGTAAGGTGCGCAGGGGTTCTATCAAGTGTAGCTCGCGAGGATTAAAATCCATAAATTCTGTGTAACCGGCCAAAATTTCGTCAATTTGTCCCGTCATCTGTGGTCTATCACCCGAGAGTAACATCCACAAATCCTGCACCGCTGGGCCCCTGCGCGCATCATCGAAATCCACAAAATGCGGGCCACCATCGGTCCATAGAATATTGCCGGGGTGACAATCACCATGAAGGCGTAATTGGACAACCTTCGAGTCTGATCCGCTCGTCAAACCTGCACGCTCAAAGCCTATATGGGTCTGCTTTAGCACATCTTCAACCAGGGTTGTGTAAGCTTCGTGCAAATCTTTCGGCACAAAGTCCGTGGACATAATGTAACGATAGGATTCCCAGCCGAAGCTTTCGATATCCAGCGTCGGACGATGCTGAAAGTTTTGTGTGGCCCCAATGGCATGAATACGCCCCAGAAACCGGCCCATCCACATCAGGTTATCGGGGTCTTCTAAATCGGGAGTACGGCCACCACGACGCGGATACAATGCAAATCGGAACCCGGCATATTCAAACAGGCTGGTGCCTGTCGAGTCTCGCAGTGGCGCAACGGCGGGAATTTCTGATTGTGCCAATTCTTCCGCAAAATCGTGCTCTTCCTGTATTGCCGCATCACTCCAGCGGTTGGGGCGATAAAACTTGACGATGATCGGCTGTTGATCATCAATACCCACCTGATAAACACGGTTTTCATAACTATTCAGGGCAAGTTGCCGGCCGTCACTACGGCCACCGGCCAACAGCGCTTGGCTGTCAATGGCATCCAGCACGGTATCAGGCGTCAGAGTTTCGTATGGATGGCCACTATTTGCAGCATTTACATCGTTGCTATCAATCACAATGGTTTTTTATCACTAGTCGTTGGCGTATAAAGGACTCGTTAGGGTAACATCATTGCGCTTCGTACTTTACGCCTGATCGTGGATCGTGCGTATTTTTACTTTCACCGAGAATTACACAGAAAAATAAAACCATGCCGAATACAGCGTCCAGCACTGCGTCCAATCCCCTGCTTAACATTACCGACCTGCCACCTTTCAGTGCCATTAAGCCTGAACACGTGGAACCGGCTATCGACCAGATACTGGCCGACAATCGAGCAACCATCGAGACCTTACTCAGTAACGATACTACGGCTAACTGGAACACGCTTATGCGGCCGCTAGAAGACCTTGAGGATCGACTTGCCCGAGCATGGTCGCCCGTAAGCCACATGAATTCTGTGCTCAACAGTGACGAGTTGCGGGAAGCTTACAATGCTTGTTTGCCGAAGTTAAGCCAATACGCGACTGAGACAGGCCAAAACCAACAACTGTTTGCGGCCTTTAAGTCCCTGCAAAAATCCTCAAACGAGCCTCTCAATACCGCGCAGCAAAAAGCCATCGACAATGCCCTACGAGATTTCCGACTATCCGGGGTTGATCTGCCCGAGGAAAAAAAGCAGCGTTACATGGCCATTAAACAAGAGTTGTCTGTCCTCACTGCTACATTTTCTGAGAACGTGCTGGATGCTACCCAGGCGTGGAAAAAACTGATTACGGATGAAAAACAACTCGCTGGGCTGCCGGACTCGGCCATGGCAATGGCTAAGCAATCCGCCGAGCAATCTGACAATCATAACCACCCAAAAGGCTGGCTGCTGTCTTTGGAATTTCCTTCTTACTTCGCCGTAATGACCTACGCCGACAACCGCGCCTTGCGCGAGGAAATGTACATCGCCTTTGCGACGTGCGCTTCTGACCAAGGCCCCAATGCCAGTGAGTTCGACAACACGACGTTAATGGGTGAAATTCTTGCCCTGCGGCATGAGCTGGCTCAGTTGTTGGGTTTCAGCAATTACGCAGAACGCTCACTGGCGACCAAAATGGCGCCCAGTGCCCAAAAAGTCACTGCCTTTTTGCGCGACCTGGCTGACCGCTCACTGGGCATGGCCCAGGAAGAACTGGCCGAGCTCAAACAATTTGCCAATGAACAATTGAGCATCGAAGACTTACAACCCTGGGACATCACCTACACTTCAGAAAAATTACGCCAACACCGCTACGACATCAGTCAGGAAGACCTCAAACCCTATTTCCCTGAGGCCCGCGTCGTGAGCGGCATGTTCGAGGTGGTCGGAAAACTCTATGGCTTGAAAATTCAGGAACTGAAGGATGTCGATACCTGGCATAAAGATGTGCGCGCCTTTGAGATTTTTGACCGTGACGGCAATGCCCGTGGCCGTTTTTATCTTGATTTGTATGCGCGCGCCAACAAGCGCGGCGGTGCCTGGATGGACGAGTGTATTTCCCGCCGCGAGGTCAATGCTGGGCTGCAATTACCCGTCGCTTACCTTACCTGCAATTTTTCCTCTCCCGTCGCCGATAACCCCGCACTGTTTACCCACAACGAAGTGATTACCTTGTTTCACGAATTCGGCCACGGCCTGCATCATATGCTCACGCAAGTCGATACCCTCGCGGTTTCTGGCATTAGCGGTGTACCCTGGGATGCGGTGGAACTGCCCAGCCAGTTTTTGGAAAACTGGTGCTGGGAGTTAGAGGCCGTTAATCTCATCGCAGGACATTATCAAACGGGCGAACCACTCCCCAAAGCCATGTTCGACAAAATGATTGCCGCCAAAAATTTCCAAGCCGGTATGCAAATGGTGCGGCAACTGGAATTCTCCTTGTTCGATTTTCGTATACACGCGGAATACGATCCCGAGCAAGGCGCCCGCGTACAGGAAATCCTTGACGAAGTGCGCGCCGAAGTGGCCGTCATCAAACCACCGGAATACCACCGTTTCCAGCATAGCTTCTCGCACATTTTCGCGGGTGGGTATGCGGCGGGGTATTACAGTTACAAATGGGCAGAAGTATTGTCCTCAGACGCCTTCTCAAAATTTGAAGAGACCGGTATCTTCAATCGAGAAACAGGGCTCGCGTTTTTGCAAACCGTACTGGAACAGGGTGGTTCACGAGAGCCCATGGATTTATTCATAGAGTTCCGGGGTCGCGAACCTGAAATAGACGCTTTGTTGCGACATTCAGGGATTCAGTGAAAAAATAAAAAATAAAAAAATTTCCTCGTCATTCCGCAAACACCCTCTGGGGTAAAATCTGGGCGATATCGGCAGGGTGCATCCTCTGGGACATAAAAGGCACCCTATATCAAGGTAATGCCCACTTTGCAGAAACAGGTTGCTTTAGCGCAACGATGTAAGATAACAGGAGTTTATTAAACATATGAAGGAGAGAAAGATGCACAGCTACAACACGCACTGGATCTGGTTACTTTGCCTGGCTGCTTCGTTACTCGCCAACACCGCAAATGCCGCCTTCATCACTGATAAGATCGTGGTAGAAATTCGTACGGAACGCTTTGGTCAAGGCTCTATTATCAAACGACTCCCCAGTGGGACTTCCGTAGAGGTGCTGAGTACCGATGGAAAATACACACGTGTACGAACCACTGACAACATTACCGGATGGATTAACTCCACCTTTATCACTAATAAAAAACCGACTCAACTGGAATACCTGGAGCTGCTACAAAAATCCCGAGCCACGGAAATGCAATTACTCGCCACTGAAAAAAAGCTCGCCGGGATGCCAGCAACCACCACAAGCAGTAACAATAGTGAAGAAATAGAAGCCCTCAAAAAAGAAGCCAAAAATGCCCGTTGGATGAAAGTGGAAATGATGAAGGCCCGTGATCGCGCCGAACAAGCTGAAAGCAAACTCAAAACCGCACTCAAAAAGCAAACCCATAAAAACAAAAAAAAAGAAGACGTCAAAAAACAACTGGATACTCTGCGCACTGAAAACCAGAATCTGGAACAACGGCTTGCCGCTGCCTTATTGGTCAGCGAACAGCAAACTGAACACGAGAATGAACCATCTCAAGCAACAGGCAATATGAATATCTCCCTGGATACCGCCATATCCAGCCTGTCACTCAATAGCCAGTCACATAACGGTCAGTCACAAAACAACAACTCACAAAAGGACGCGTGGGCTATCAACATGGAATGGTTTTTTGGCAGCCTGCTTACCGCCTTAATACTCGGCTTTGTCGCCGGCATGACCTGGCTGGATAACCGCAGCCGCCAACGACATGGTGGGTTTAGAATTTATTAATTGTTAACGACATAACAAGGATGTGTAAATGTACTTTTTATATGCTGACGAAAGCGGGGATGTAGGACTCACCAATAGCCCAACTCATTATTTTTGTTTAAGTGGTTTTGTTGTCCATGAACTTAGATGGCACGAGGCGCTTGAGGCCACAATAGGATTTCGAAAATACTTACGCGACACGTATGGTCTGAAATTACGGGAAGAGCTGCATGCTGCACACTACATCCACAAACCTGGCGATTTGCGTCGAATACCAAAATCAATTCGGCTAAAAATTTTCCCGGCCCTCAAAACCCTGATGATAGAGGCTTGCTGATCGTTGACCAAACAGATAAGTTCAAACCCAGGAACCTTTCTCGTAAAATGAGGCGTTACAATCCTATTCCCAGCATGTTCGGAAATTCAACATTACCGTCACCAATAACTACGCTGGTAGAAGATGCCGTGCATAGGAACTCACAGCATTCATATTTTATACAACTAGCTGACGTAAACGCCTATTTTCTTTTTCAAAGCCAACAACCATGTGCCTACGTAAAAAATAAAGGCGCACGAAATTATTTCCGAAGGTTAGGCCCGGCTCTTTGCACGGTAGCAAGCCGCAACCACCCTGGCGGGATTGTTTTCAGATAGGAAAAGTTGGAAAAAGAAAGGGCCCGTTTCCGGGCCCGGTGAATCCTAATGTGGAGTCTAGCTCCAGATCAGATCCTATAGTAATAATAGTTATTCATCTCCCAAAGGTCAACAAATTAAAATTGACCGGAAAAAATATATAAAACACTTAATTTCAAGGACTTAAATGAAACTCGTATCCTGGAACGTTAACTCTCTTAAAGTCCGCCTGCCTCATGTGCTGGACTGGCTCGCTGAACATCAACCGGATATTCTGGGTTTACAAGAAACCAAGACCATTGATGATAATTTTCCCTTGGAAGCCATTCAGGAGGCCGGTTATCACGTCAACTTTGCGGGCCAAAAAACGTACAATGGTGTGGCATTGCTCACCAAGGCCGAAGTCAGCGATGTCGTCACTGACTTACCTGACCTGGATGATCCACAACGACGTGTATTGGGAGCAACGGTACACACCGACAATGGTGATGTGCGATTTCTGAACCTCTACGTTCCAAACGGCTCGGAAGTCGGTTCGGAGAAATACGAATACAAACTAGGCTGGCTGGCCGCACTGGAAAAATATATTACCCGTCAGTTAAGCGAACATAACAAGTTTGTGGTGGTGGGCGACTTTAACATCGCGCCTGATGATCGCGATTTGTGGGACCCGGAAGGCTGGAAAGATAAGATCCTTGTCAGCCCACCAGAACGTGCCGCTTTTGAACGACTCATCGACATGGGACTCACCGACACGTTCCGATTATTTGAACAAGCCGAAAAAACCTACAGTTGGTGGGATTACCGCGCGGCAGGCTTCCGCCGGAATCACGGCATGCGTATTGATTTGGTGTTATCCAGTCCGGCGATGACGAAAACCTGCACCGCCAGCTATGTCGACAAAGAGCCCCGCAAACTGGAACGGCCGTCTGACCATGCCCCGGCAGTGGCAGAATTTACGGTCTAAACCTCAATATTATTAAGTGACTAATGTACCCGTAGAGGGGAATACCCTGTATTCAGAAGCGTCAGCCGCAGGCATGATTTTACGGCGTCTTTTGAATCAGGGTACCCTTCTCTTATGTACCGGTAGTCAGCTTACCATTGCATAAATCGGGTATGAAAAGCGATAAATAGGCGACCACAGCACATAGCCGTTTTGTTGGGGTGCCTAGGTCACCGCCAACTTACTAAACAATCTGCCAAACAACCTATCAAACAACCCATCAAACAACCTGCCAAACCACCCACCAAACACTGCATTTTGTGTGCTTAATAACATTGATCTAAGCCTCGATTATGTTGAACGGTAAAGGCTTTTCTTCGCGGGTTTATCACTCGAGGTTTCATTTTTAGCGACGGCTTTTTTGCTTTCTGACATTCCCGGTTCGGCATTACCCCGATATTTAATTTGCATTCCCATGAGGAAATTGCGCAGCATTTGGTCTTTGCACTCGCGGTAATGTTTGTGGTCTGAGCGACGAAAAAAAGCACTCAGTTCATGTTTGCTGATTTTCAATCCCGCTAAATCCATTATTGCCAACACGTCCTCCGCTTTCAGGTTGAGGGCTATTTTTAATTTCATAAAAATAGCGTTGTTGTTCATTCGTTTCTCGGGCTTAGCCTGTGCGCCGTCTTTTTTACCTCGTTTCTCATTGATTAACCCGTTGAGAAAGCTCGCTAACATAACGTCGCTACAATTTTGATAGTCTGGGTCATCGTCTTTTTTTAACCACTGAGTCACCTGAGCCTGCGCCACTTCGGTGTCTGCCAAAGCAAAGATCGAGACCATTTTTGGCTCGCTGTAATCAAACGTATATCGGATTCGGCGTAGTACGTCGTTGTTGGTCACGGAATTATCCTATGGGTTAATTAATAATAATTGCCAATATCAGGCGCAATACTGAAATTGGCGCTATTCTCTCATTTTTCGATTTAGAATATGAGCCTCCAGTGACTGCTCGGAGTAAAAAACATGCTTTCTCTGTTAATTATTCTCCTTATTGCCGCCAGCTCTCTACATTTTACGGACCTGGAGCATCCTTCCACCTTTTTCAGCGTGCTCCTACCCATCGTAGATGTAATTTCACTTATTTTCCTCGCGCTATGGCTCGTCTTCTTTTTCCAGCGGAAAGGCATTACCCAATACACCTCACCCAAATCCGGCTCAGGCTCCAGTAATGACAGCGTTGGTAACGGTGACGGGGGTGGTAGCGACGGCACCTAAAATCACACACCCGCATAATTTCAGCCAACCAAAGATTAACGCAAGCAATAGCAGTGATTTAACGCCCTTTTTGCTATGCTTGACCGCTGATTCTCAATGATCACTATTGCACTCTATAGTAAACCCTATTTCCACCCCTTCAAAGACAGCGACAAAAATATTTCATGAAATACAAAGACTTACGTGATTTTATCGCTCAGTTAGAGCAACGCGGCCAGCTCAAGCGCATCACTCAGGAAATTAACCCCAATCTTGAAATGACGGAAATCTGCGATCGCACCCTGCGCGCAGGCGGTCCTGCGCTGTTGTTTGAAAACGTCACAGGCTCTGACATTCCGGTATTGGGCAACCTGTTTGGCACTCCCGAACGGGTGGCTTTGGGCATGGGCAAAGAATCTGTGAATGAGCTGCGAGAAGTCGGAAAATTGCTGGCTTTCCTCAAAGAGCCTGAGCCCCCCAAAGGCATGAGAGATGCGTGGGAAAAACTGCCCATCTTTAAACAAGTGTTGAACATGACGCCAAAAGTCGTGAAAAAGGCGCCATGTCAAGAGACCGTGCTAGAAGGTGAGAATGTTGATCTCGCCAAACTGCCCGTACAAACCTGCTGGCCAGGCGATGCCGGGCCGTTAATCACCTGGGGCCTGGTGGTCACTAAGGGGCCGAATAAAGACCGCCAAAACCTCGGCATCTACCGCCAACAGGTGATCGGTAAAAACCAGGTCATCATGCGCTGGTTGGCCCATCGTGGTGGCGCACTCGACTTTCGCGACTGGTGCGAATCGCACCCTGGCGAGCGCTTCCCTATTGCCGTGGCGCTGGGTGCTGACCCGGCCACCATTTTGGGCGCAGTGACGCCGGTGCCCGATGCGCTCTCCGAATACGGGTTCGCCGGGTTATTACGCGGCTCCAAAACCGAGGTGGTCAAGTGCGCTAATTCCGAGCTGCAAGTCCCTGCATCTGCAGAGTTCGTACTGGAAGGCTATTTAGAAGAAGGCGTGGTGGCCGACGAAGGCCCCTTTGGTGACCATACCGGCTATTACAATGAGGTCGACAAGTTCCCGGTGTTTACTATCGAGCGCATCACCCATCGCCGCAACCCCATATACCACAGCACTTACACCGGACGACCACCCGACGAGCCTGCGGTTCTAGGAGTCGCGCTGAACGAAGTTTTTGTGCCCATTTTGCAAAAACAGTTCCCGGAAATCACCGATTTTTACCTGCCTCCAGAAGGCTGCTCATACCGTTGGGCCTGTGTGAGCATGAAAAAACAGTACCCCGGCCACGCCAAACGGGTAATGCTGGGGGTGTGGTCGTTCCTGCGTCAATTTATGTACACCAAATTCGTCGTAGTGTGTGATGACGACATTGATATCCGCAACTGGCAGGATGTCATCTGGGCGATGACCACGCGCATGGACCCCGGCCGGGATACCACCATCATCGACAACACTCCCATCGATTATCTGGATTTTGCTTCTCCGGTGTCCGGGCTGGGTTCAAAAATGGGCTTCGATGCCACCAACAAATGGCCAGGCGAAACTAACAGAGAATGGGGGGAACCTATTCAAATGACTGAAGATATTAAGAAAAAAGTCGATAACATATGGGAATCACTGGAAATTTACGGTCCTGCCAAAGGTGGAGATTGACCTAAATTTACAAACTTGGCTAAAGTTCAAGACTTCTTTCCATTCCTGCCACATAATCGGCAGTCACGGAACGAACACTTAACCCGGATAATGCATAACTTATGCGCGATCTTTGTGCGCATAGATGAAATCTCCAGGTTAACACTACGACGGCCAAACACTTCCAGTTGATACGTTCAGCCAAATGAAAAGGAAGCGACGATGCGTACCATCATGTTATTGAATGCCAAAGGGGGCTGTGGGAAAAGTACGCTGGCCAGTAATCTTGCCAGTTATTACGCCACCCAGGGCAGTACCGTTGCCCTGGTAGACTTTGACCCACAGCAATCTGGCCTGGAATGGCTTAAAGCCCGATCTGAAAATGATTGGGAGATTATTGGTATTGACGGCACTCAAACCGACATGCTCATTCCCAAGGAAATCGACATCGCCATATTTGATGCCCCGGCGGGCGTTAGCGGCAAAGCACTTACTGCCATGGTAAAACGTGCGCAAACCATTATTATCCCAGTATTGCCCTCACCCATCGATATCCGTGCCGCATCACACTTTATTCGCGACGTGCTGTTAGTCGGCAAGGTCTCTCGCAAGCAAACCAAAATTGCCGTTGTTGCCAATCGTGTTCGTGAAAATACCCGGGTTTACCACACCCTGGAAATATTTTTGAAAAGCTTGAAAATCCCCTTTATTACCACGCTTCGGGATACACAAAATTATATTCGCGCCGAAGAAAATGGCCTGGGTATTTTTGAGTTAGCACCCTCTTCTGTCGCGCAAGACATTGAACAGTGGGAACCATTACTAAATTGGCTGCTGAGTAAACGCAGCCAACCACAAGCCTGAGCAGGTTTCTCTTCCATTACTTAACATTCATTACTTAACATTATGGCAATACCCGTACGTCGATTAACACTATTCACTAGCATCCTCATTGTATTTTTTTGCACCAGTGGTCCGGCCCAGGCAGACACCGGCAGGAAAAACAGCGCGGCCACTGGCAGTACCGATAACAATACCCCGCTACCCCCATCCAATATTGTAATTTCGCCTTTAACCGCCAAATATCAACAATTAAAAAAAGAATTGGCAGGCAGCATTTTCAGCTCGCCTATACTGATTAGCAGCACGTCTAATAACGACTACGACAGCGCAGAAGTTTATGCCTTGTTGAACGCACCCTTTTCTGCACTAACGGAAACACTATCGCAACCCCAAAAATGGTGCGAGTTAGCCATTCTTCATTCCCACATCAAAAGCTGCCTGTATAACGATACCCACGTGACATTGTTTGTGGGCCAAAAACAGTACGCGACACCCGAGCAAGCATCACCAATAAGCTATGTGTTTGCCCACCCCAACAACAGCCCCCAACAACTGGATATTACCCTAACAGCCGATGAAGGCCCGTTAAGCACCTCGGATTACCGCATTCGTTTTCAGGCCGTGCCTATTGATGACGAACACAGCTTTGTCTATTTTCAGTACCAATACCACGCTGGTTTTTTGGCCAATATTGCGATGAAGAGTTACCTCGCGACCCTTGGGCGCCATAAAGTAGGGTTCACTACTACCAACACCAGTAGCAACGCCAACACTGACGAGACGGCAGCCACGACGACCTATATCAACGGTGCCCGTGGCGTCATTGAGCGAAACATTATCCGCTATATTTTTGCCATCCAGTCCGTGTTAGAGACTCGCCACCTATCTGAAAATGTGCGTTACCCAGCTCAACTGAAAAGCTGGTACGCCCGTGTACAACAACACCCTGAGCAGTTCAACCTGGGTTTATCCCTTGATGAATACAACACCAATAAATTACGCGAATTAAAAAACCAACAAGCCGCCCAAGCCAAAGGGCATCCATAACCAATGACGACCACACGATATTAATGAACCCGTAAAAAAGAATTCTCTCTATTCAGATACGTCAAAGCGTCGCATCAATCACCTCATATTACGGCGAGCACAACTCAGGAATTTCCACCTTCGGCAGCACAATCCAATTTTTGGAAATGGCAACCCGTATCAAACGCTTATCAACAGGCACAACCCGTGGAAATCCAACAACCTCCAACATTTTAATGTCCGAAATATGGTCCGTATAAGCAAAGCTGGCGCGAAGGTTGATGCCAAAATGTTTTGAGAACGACTGAATAGTTATCGCTTTTCCTGCGCCAACCAATTGTCGCTTATTGGAAATTTTACCCGTATAAAAGCCATCTTCAACCTCTACATCTGTCGCAATAATATTTTGGATGCCTAATATTTCGCCGACTCTTTTAGCAATGTAGGAATGCGTACCCGACACTAACACTGTAACGGCATTGTCTTCCTTGTGTTTTTTCAAACGCCGCATTACACCGTCATTAAGATGTTCCAGTAAGTTTCGGTCATTTATCCATTGCACGACTAACTTTTCGTACTCCTGAACACGCACACCTTTCAACATAGAGAAATATTTTTTATTCACCTCATGTCTTTCGTCTTTCTTGAAAGAAGAAATTGCTAGGGAAAGATATTTCATTATGGCTTGTGCCATAATGAATTGCCTTTTAATCACCCGTATTGCCTTATATTTTGACGAAATATGGCAATGCCGATGATAATACCAAAACATCTCTTCCATGCTGTTTATGCTAATTAATGTTTGATCAAGGTCAAAGAAAGCGCCTATTTTTTGTCCTGATATATCGCCGTCTGTATGTGTCATTTTAATAATCCATTATCAATTAATCATTCAACAATAGCCGCGGGGAAAGTTATCCCGCGGCCAATCCAGTTACCGGCTACGCTTAGTGGTCATCATCATCATCATCATCATCATCGTCATCATCATCGTCGTCATCATCGTCGTCGTTATGATCATCTTCACCATGCGAACCATTATTATCGTTGGCCCTGTTATCGGATAACCATTCCGGCTCATAACCCAACACGGTCAAGTTATTTTCCGTGCGATAAATCGGCGAACCCGCTGACGAAATACCATCGAACACGAGAAACTGGTTTTTTTCCAGAACATTATCATCATTTGTACTATGACATTGATTACAATGAAGTGCCTCGCTTGATTTCCTCACCCCATGGGCCAATGTCATAAACGAATAGGCGGGGTAGTGTTGACCGACCATCTGTTGCATAACATTCCCGAAAGGCAACTTAACTGTCAACGAATTATTGCCAGGATAACCATCAGCCAATATCCCTAATAACGGCGTATCGGTCGGAGCACCCAACATGCGGCCAATATAATTCAACCCACCCATACGCTGTTGCATCGCACTGTTGATGGACAACCCAATGTTAGAGGTTTTTTCCAACAGGGCCAGATCCAGACTGTACAGTAACGGCGTCTGCGAAAGCAGCGCTTGAGCCATGAAACTTAAACTGGAATCGGTCGTTTTATTATCCAACACTCCCAGCCCCATACCGGCGGTAGCAGACGGATCATTACCAGAAACCATCATATCAAGACCAATAAGCGCAGTTTGTAGTGTCGCGTCATCAAGCACATCGGTCATTTTTAATCCGCCGATGTCGATGGGCAACCCGGAGGCAATAGGATGGAATGGGTAAATTTTACTTTCGCCATCATCACCCGAACCAAAAGGCTGACCGATATAACTTGCCTTACCGTTAAACCACATGTATTTCGGACGGAACTTATAGGTTTCCCATACTTCCCGGTCGTCCAGTCCTTCTTTTTCATACAGTTTGCTATCTAGCGCACTGTATTCATCAGCGCGGCCGTATCGACGCCACGTTCCATCCTGGTCCCAACTTGCGTAGGTGACGCCGGAAGTCCAGGGAATATGGCAGGTTTGACAGGCAATTTTTTCAATGTGGTTATTGAGCACTCGCTCCTCATGGGGTTCATCGGAATGGCACTTCTGACATTTAATTTCATTCTCAACGGAGCCCACTTCATAGTCCGACGCAAAAAGGTCAACGACATAATTCCCCCGAACGGTTTTATGGTGTTCAACGGTATGGCAGCTTGTGCAGGCGTTATAGCCTTCTTTCTCAGCTTCTTCGATGTGAACATCATTCCAGGCTCTAAAAGGCGTGCCCCTTTCATCCGTTGACGCTGGGTGGTCATGGCATCGTAAACAATTTTCGGTTTTTGTTTTTCCAATCGAGCGCACCGCCCTCCAGGTTCTATCTTGTTGCCAGTAAGTCTCCAGGTTTCCTGACAAATCATAATCAGTCACCGTCTTTTTCCTGCCATTATAGGTTTTAGCATGGCAAACCAGGCAGTCAATCCCATCTCTGGCTTTGGCCATGGCCGGAGTCGGCAAGCCCGTCGTAATGTCGATTTCACCAAGACTACCGGGGAAATATCGACCCACGTGACAACTACCACAACCGCCTGATTTATCTTCATAAAGATAATTAACGGTCGTTTCACCACCCGACAATCCACTAAACCGGTCAACGTGACCGTGCTTCCCTCCCCCCGGAAAATCGATATTTTTATTTTCAGAGCGAAACAAATAATGCACGGATGACATGACTTCATCCACATGGTGGTCATGACATTGTTCGCATAAACCCGAGGTTAAGTATTTCGCGTGGCCGTCTTCCACTCCGTCAAGCTTATCCACTTCCACAAATTCATCATAAAGTGATGCATGTGTAAATTTATGTGCTGAAACTTCTCCTCCAGAAAATAAAATGATTAATATTAGCGCACTACTACTTACCAGTATCGGAAGTGGCCTGAGCAATCTTTGAAGGTTATCAGTATAAGTCATGATCATTCTCCCTTATGTGCGCGCAATTTATCCCACAATTTTTTGTGCAGGCACCTCCAGGTTGATTCCACTTCAGCAATCACCACATCATCTTGTATAACAAAGCTTTTGCCACTAAATATTTTTCTATTTTTCTTCCTCACATCAGCTTCAATAACGGTTCTAACGGTTATTTTTTTATTCAATTCAGTGAAGTTTTTAAAGGAAATATTTGAAAAATCAATAATAAAACTGTAGTTATAATCAACGTCATAAAACAAATGACAAATTGCTGTGCCCATTTGCCGTGCTGCCTCAAGCATTAACAACCCTGGGACATGGTCGATTCTGTGCTCAAAAAAGAATTTGTGCTCATCATCAAACACCATTTCACATTCAAAAGTGTTTTCCGCTGTCTTACGAACATCACCAATAAATACGTTTTCATCCTTGTATTTATGGACAATATTTCGGTCAATTCTTGCAGCAATGTCACGCCTGCGAAAACTACGAAATGCTTTCCGTGTTGTATTAATAAAATTTTCACGAGTATTCGATAATGTGTTCATAACTATTCCTTTAGTTATTAATAAATAAGCGTTATTTATTTTGGCTGTTTAATTAGGCTATTTAATTAGGGTCAGATTTCACTAACGCACATCCAAGCCGCCAAACAAATGGGTTTGACTGAAAGATTAATTTATCGGGGATACAACGATGTAGCGATGCCCATGAAAGGCACACCAGATATATGTGCGTTATCCTTAACGCCTACATCATTCTTCCCTGAAAATTTACGTTATTTTTACAGCACGGTCATTTTTCCATTCACCATCCTTTGTGTATATGCGTAACATACGGAAACTTTATGCTCTCTTCCGTTATCGGCAAGCTCATTGGTATCACTCCAGATACCACCCGCTTGGTGAGCATAGTAATGACTCTCCCTATAATTTCAGTGAATTATTACCATTTTCCGTGAATTTTATATCTCGAGACCCGTATTCTATCTATTTACACAAAACTCTACGTCATGAAAGCTATAAACTCAGAGTATCCTCAGCTCTTAATTTCAATATATTGCATTCATTGAAATAGCACGATAAGCTATTTCAATGAATGCGGTAAAATGAAATAGCTAAGCGGATTAATTCAATGACTAAGATACAACGATGAAAAGGCAGATGCCAGGCCAGTACGTCACCGTATCAACAGCGGGTGAACCGTTTCAGGCCTTTGTGCCTACCGCGTTACCACCCGACCCGGCTATCGACTGGTCACCCTCGTTACGACGTCGCTTTGAAAAAGCCCACTTGGCACTGGGAAGGCTGGACAGTATTTCCAGCTTATTGCCGGATACGGATATTTTTCTTTATTTGTATGTTCGCAAAGAAGCGGTGCTGTCATCCATGATTGAAGGCACCCAATCATCCTTGTCTGATCTGCTTTTAACTGAAATGTCTGCACAACCGGGTGTGCCGGTTGATGATGTAGAAGAAGTCAGCAACTACGTTGCTGCACTAGAGCATGGCTTACGCAGACTGAAGGAAGGATTTCCTCTATCTGTGCGCCTTTTTAAAGAGATGCATGCCATTCTGTTATCCGGCGAGCGCGGAAGCACAAAGCAACCCGGCGAGCTTCGCCAATCACAAAACTGGATTGGCGGCACACGACCCGGCAATGCCGTGTTTGTGCCACCACCACCTGAGAAAATTGCCGATGCATTATCGGCGTTAGAAGAGTTTATTCATGACCACAGACAGGAAACCCCCTCGGTTCTCAAAGCCGCACTGACGCATGTGCAGTTTGAAATGATACATCCTTTTCTGGACGGTAATGGGCGTTTGGGTCGTTTGCTCATTACCCTGATTCTAATGTCAGAAAAAGTCCTGCAACAACCGCTGTTGTATTTAAGTTTATATTTTAAAACGCACCGCCAGGAATATTATCAACGACTAAACCAAGTGCGCCTGACTGGCGACTGGGAATCTTGGCTAGAATATTTTGCCGAAGCAATAGCGCAGTCCGCGAATAATGCCGTACTGACCACAAAGGAACTGATTGCACGAACAGAACAAGACCGTGCCATTATTCAGCAGCAAGGACGTTTTTCAGGTTCACTGTTACAAATACATCGCATACTACAGCAACGACCCATTGTAACAGCCGCCTGGATAAAAGAGACAACGGGACTGGCAGCGGCAACCATTCAAACAGGGCTGCAAAAACTCGAAGAGCTAAATATTTTGCAAGAACTAACCGGAAAGCAGCGAGACAGAGTATACGCTTATGGGCAGTACCTCGACATTTTAAACCAGGGTAACGAATTGCCATAAAGAGTGAATCGTCAATGATGGGGGGCATTGTTTGCTTTTGTTCTGTCATTATTCACACCAATTTAAAAATGTTTGCAGTTTTTCGATTGCCTGCTGATATTTCTGGCTTTCCATTTTTTGTAAGTTTGCCTGCTTCCAGCGTACCGCAGGCAATGCCTTAGCATGGGGGTGCGCGATTAACTGCCAATCTGGTTCACCTTTTTTGAAACCCATGATAAATGCTTTGTCTGCTTGGGTGAAATGTTTCAGGATTTCCTGTGGCAGTATTTTTTGCACCTGCACTAAATTATCCAAACCTATCCCATCTATTTTTGTCATACCCTGAAACTGGTTTATAAACAGACTTTCGATATTATGAATATTAGGGTTTAACATTTCATAAATGGGTTTTCCCTGGCAGATGACATATACAATAAAGGCATCCAACAAGGTTCTGGTGAGGCCGTCTTCCTTATTTAATAACAGAAACACATCAAACAGGTCACGCGGGTGTTGCCGTTGCAGGGCTGCACATAATTTCCCCGCCTATAGCTCATCTTTTGCCACACACCTTATGTGCATTTCACGATTAAATTCTGCGGCTAAAGAAAAACATAATGGCATTTCTACGGCAGGTAATAATGTGCCACGTATGACAGTATTGGGTTCAATTTTTATCAACACATTATTGTATTGCACAGTGGCATGGGTGGTTCTTTCATTAATAATGACATTTACCCCTGGCAGTGCTACTTCAATCCCTGATTTTATGGCCTGCATATTGTTGAGAATATCGGCCAGTGCTTCCGCCCTGTGGTGATCGGGTAAATAATGCAGATCGATATCTACGGATAGTCGAGGGCAGTCTCTATAAAAACCTAGGACAAGTACTAGAAAAAGTGAGGGCCGGGGTTGACCACTACAGGTGGTATCCCAAGGGGCCTGTGTTATCTCGTCATTGTTAAATGACTTCATATGACAATCCGTCACCCTAGCTTGGAATAATATTCGGTTGGACCAACCTTACCAATTGATTTTATTGAGAAATATATTCAAAACCGAGTGAATTAATCGCTTAAACAGGCCATTTTACCTATAAAATGATTGTTTTAAGCCCGCTCAAGTTCTTATAAAACATGCTGGCCATCAAGTCCTTAGCATATCCCTGCAGAAAATTTCGATTAGCTCTTGGTAAGGTAAATCTCTTTCTTAAAGTTACCATTTTAATAGCGAAAAGTTGTTTTTAAGCACAGAAATTGGCATATTTTAGGCCCCTTTTTCAATTATTTCATATGGTTAGCTTGGTCCGACCCGAGAATTGGTTATCAGGGGCAATAGGGCTGCAAAACTTCAGGGGCTGAATTTTGCAAGAGCCAACCGGAAATCAGAGGGACAGGGTATACGTTTATGGACAGCACATCGGTAATTTAAACTTGGGTAACAATTTTATTTTATTGAAAATATCATATTCACAACCGAATGAACCAATCTCTTGAACAGGCCATATCCACCTATAATATGATTGCTTAGAACCGTTTCTGGTTCTTTTTAAATAACCTGGCAGAGACTTTCGATTGGCTCTTGGCAAGGAAAACCTCTTTCTTAAAGCTACCATTTTAATAACGAAAAGGTGTTTTTATGCACTGAACTTGGCATATTTTAGGCTCCTTTTTCAATGGTTTCATATGGTTAGTTTGGTCCGCCTCGTGGATGGTGAGTGCTTTGAAATAACTCCAGCTCAATTGTC
>NVUB02000237.1 GCA_002401775.2 Ectothiorhodospiraceae bacterium | reverse complement strand
TGAATCTCCGGGTACTTCCCCCCTGAACCCCAACGAAATGCACGACGGCCGCGCATTGGCACGTTATAAGGACGCTCGCAAAGTGACCTTGGTGGGTTCGGCGGTGGATTTGGTGCTGGGTGTCTCTAAAATCTTTGCCGGAGTGGTGGGTGATTCTCAGGCATTAATTGCCGATGGCATTCATTCTTTGTCGGACCTTGCCACTGACGGAATGGTGCTATTTGCGATGAAACACGGCTCTCGTGAAGCCGATGACAAGCACCCCTACGGCCACGCCCGTATTGAAACGCTCACCACTATTGTGCTCGGCGTATCCTTAATCGCTGTCGGAATGGGCATCGCCTATGATGCCGTACTGCGTTTAATGCACCCTGACTTGCTCATGCACCCCGGCTGGCTGGCCCTTGTGGTAGCGACTATTTCGGTTTTTGCAAAAGAGGCCATTTATCACTACACCCTGCGTGCCGCAGAACGATTAGGTTCAGAACTATTACGAGCCAACGCCTGGCACAGTCGCTCTGACGCCATATCGTCGGTGATTGTGGTCGTTGGTGTGCTCGGTGCGATGGGAGGACTGGAATATCTTGATGCCCTGGCTGCGGTTGGCGTGGCCATTATGATCGCCAAAATCGGGGGTGAATTGGCCTGGCATAGCGCACAGGAACTCATTGATACTGCCATGGATCCTGATAAAGTCGAGGCGATTCGTGAAGCGATTCAAAGCGTGGACGGCGTACAGGCGTTGCACATGCTGCGAACCCGGCGTATGGGCAGTAACGGGTTGGTGGACGTACACATTCTGGTCAATTCACACATCAGTGTTTCCGAGGGCCACCGCATTGGCGATACGGTGCGCGCTCAAATTATGCGGAAAGTGGACGCGGTCACCGACGTCATGGTACATATCGACCCGGAAGATGATGAGATTGCGGCGCCAAGCCACGGCCTGCCACTGCGCAACGAGGTACTAGCCACCCTTCAAAACCAATGGCATGATCTGGAAGCCGCTCAATATATTGAAGAAACTTTACTGCATTATCTGGACGGGAAAATCCATGTAGAGGTATTATTGCCTCTCGACTGCATGGCGGATTTGGCCGCGGCAAAGTCTGCCGCCCTTGAGCTGAGCCGACTGGCGCTGGAAGGCAGCGGTTCTGATTCGGCAGAAGTAAAAGTACAGGCACAGACACAGACAAAAGTACCGACGAATGACAACAGAAACGCACATCGCTACATCAGCGATGTGCGTGTGCGCTTTCATTAACCAGGCAATATAATACAAGGCATGGCGATACTCTTGCGCACAAGTACGGTGCGGACAAGATTTCAGAGCACTGTGGCAGTGCCCGTTATCGCCAGACACTGTAAAAAAAATAATAAAACCGCCATAAATCGCGGGCAATGCCAGCACTGTCCGTGGCATACTTTATGCGTGATGAGAAATTTAAAAAGGAAACAAAGCCGCACCAACCGTTAGCCATTTTTTAACGCCAAACTCGAAGTGTTTTCGACACCGTGTTCAAGGCTACACTTAACTGACTTGATTCTGAAAGAATGGCTGATAAAGCACTGTGGTGTTACTAAGGTATGACTAACACGCTCAACAGTCCTTAAAAGTAACAAAAAGTGATTGAGCATTTACGAAAATTGACGACTTGTGATGCATACGCCCCATATAAGGGGGTTTCCAACATATAGCCTAAAGAAAATACAACCTGAGAAATTCCCTGGGAGGGATTAGCAGACGGCCTTGTAACCGTTTGCAAACACTGGATATTCCAATTATTTGTTCCCTGATTTCCCATAGAGTCAGTAAGTTAGGTAAGAAATTTTAGTCCAATATTTTATTTTATATCTTTTATAACAACGATTTAATTAGCAATTAGGAGAGTCCATCATGTCTGCACAAGACGTTTTGAAAATGATCAAAGATAACGAAGCAAAGTTTGTCGACTTCCGCTTCACTGATACACACGGTAAAGAACAACACGTTACTGTGCCCCACAAAGCCGTCGACGAAGAAATGTTGACTGACGGTAAAATGTTCGATGGTTCTTCAATCGCAGGATGGAAGGGCATTAACGAATCCGACATGATCCTGATGCCGGATACCGACAGCGCCGTGATGGACATTTTTTCCGACGAAGCCATGCTGAACATCCGCTGCAACGTCGTTGAACCTACTACTGGCCAAGGTTACGAACGCGATCCTCGTTCTGTTGCTGCCCGTGCCGAAGCCTATCTGATAAGCACCGGCATCGCTGATACCGCTTACTTCGGTCCTGAGCCTGAGTTTTTCATCCTTGACGACGTACGCTGGGGCTGCAACATGTCCGGCAGCTTCGTTAAAATCGATTCTGAAGAAGCTGAATGGAACTCCGAAAAAGTCTACGAAGACGGCAATACCGGTCACCGTCCTGGCGTTAAAGGCGGTTACTTCCCGGTACCTCCTGTCGACAGCCTGCATGACATCCGTTCTGCCATGTGCCTTGCCATGGAAGAAATGGGCGTTGAAACTGAAGTCCATCATCATGAAGTCGCCACTGCTGGTCAGTGCGAAATTGGCACCTTTTTCAGCACGTTAACCAAACGAGCTGACTGGAACCAGATCATGAAGTACTGCATCCACAACGTCGCCCACGCCTATGGCAAGACCGCAACGTTCATGCCTAAGCCTATAGTGGGTGATAACGGTTCTGGTATGCACGTGCATATGTCCCTGTTTAAAGATGGTAAAAACACATTCTCTGGTGACGAATACGGTGGTTTGAGTGAAACGGCATTGTTCTACATTGGCGGCATCATCAAACATGCCCGTTCATTGAATGCTTTCACCAATGCCTCAACCAACAGCTACAAGCGTCTGGTTCCTGGTTTTGAAGCCCCTGTTATGTTGGCCTACTCTGCCCGTAACCGTTCTGCTTCAATTCGTATTCCATACGTCACCAACCCTAAGGGCCGTCGTATTGAAGTGCGTTTCCCTGATCCTACCGCCAACCCCTACCTGGCGTTCTCTGCCATGATGATGGCTGGCCTGGACGGCATTCAAAATAAGATCCACCCTGGCGAAGCCATGGACAAAGATCTGTATGACCTGCCTCCAGAAGAAGCGGCTGAAATCCCAACGGTTTGTCATTCCTTTGACCAAGCCCTGGAAGCACTGGACAACGACCGCGCCTATTTGACGGCAGGTAACGTATTCACCGACGACATGATCGGCGCTTACATCAACCTGAAAATGGAAGAAGTCACACGCTTGCGTATGACCACTCACCCTGTTGAATTCGACATGTACTATAGTTGTTAAAAAGCAGATAACTGATAAAAGGGGAAAGAGACAAGGGGTAACACCCTTTCAATCTTTCCCCTTTCTTCTGTCCTTCCCCCCTTTTCTCTTTAATTTTCCCTCTTTTCCCTACTCTCTTTCCACAGCTCTCTTGCCCTTCCGCTGGCTTTACCGCTACAGTGTAGGTATGCATAGACGATTAATTATATTCACTATTGTTCTACTTTCCGGTGCTTTGCCGGGCATTTTCCTGGCGGGCAATGTTTCCGCTGAGCTTTACAAACGCGTTAACCCTGATGGCAGCGTTGAATTCACGGATATTCCCGCTAACAGCGATGATGAGCCGTTAAAACTCGCGCCATTAAGCACTTTCAAATCTACGCTACCGCCGCGAGAGGGGATCAAAATCCCATCTACATCAGCCAGCGTCAAATACACCTCCGCTAAAATTATCAGCCCTGCTAACGAAACCACCATCCGCGATAACGCTGGCATCATTACGGTGAATGCATCCGTCAGCCCCGGCCTGCAATCGGGTCACAAAATAGTGTTGCTGGATAATGGTGTCATCAAGGGTGAATCCACCAGCGGCAGCTTTACCATAAGCAATGCTGACCGTGGTGCCCACGCACTCTCCATACAAGTACAAAACAAGTCTGGAAAAACGCTCATCAGTTCTGGGTCAGTCACGGTTTACTTGCATCGTCGTTCCGTTTTTAACCCCTAAATCTGCTTTCTTCCAATCTGCCCTTTTTCCGCACCAAGTTGGTGCAAATCACTCTCACATACGTTATATTGTCCGTCTGTCGGGGTAATTGAGCTACGGGCCCGGCTCGACATTATTGTTGTAAACACCTGAAGCTGTTCACTTTTTACACCCGATTGAGTAAAAAAATTCTGTCTGCGGGCAGGTTTTGTTTTTTGGTTTAGTTCTTGCCCGGCCTTATTTCTTATGCAAAAAAACACAGCACTACACACTGCGCTTCATCAGCGCATTTTGGATAACCTGACTCATGCGGTACTGATGTTTAATGGCGACCTGTGCCTGGAATACATCAACCCAGCCGGAGAAATGTTGTTTACCGTGAGCGCCAAACGACTCATCGGCCTCAATGCGTCGATATTATTACCCGCCGACAGCCACTTACTGGGCGCCATAGAAAAAGGACTGGCCAGTGGCCACCCCTTCACCGAACACGAAGTTCACATCACCTTGCCGGGACACCGGGAAGCAACCGTAGATTGCACCATCACCCCTCTAGCCCTCGCCTCTGGTGACACCAGTCTGTTGGTCGAATTACAACAATTGGACCGCCAATTACGCATCTCACGTGAAGGCCAGCAACAAGCGCAACAGGAAACTATGCGCTTGTTAGTGCGCGGCCTTGCCCACGAAATCAAGAATCCGTTAGGTGGGTTACGGGGTGCCGCCCAATTGCTGGAACGCGAGCTACCCAATCCGGAATTAAAGGAGTACACCAATATTATTATTGGTGAAGCCGACCGCTTGCGGAATTTGGTGAACCGGCTGCTGGGCCCCAGCACTCCACCGCAAAAAGAGCCCATCAACATCCATCAAGTGCTGGAACATGTTCGACAACTGATTAATGCTGAAAATGGCGACGATATCACCATTGTCAGTGACTACGACCCTAGTATCCCGGAGGTACTGGGGGATCGCGACCAGCTGATACAGGCGATATTGAATATCGTCGGCAATGCCGTGCAGGCCATCGGCGTAAAAACCGTTAATCCCAAGGGTGAAATTATGCTTCGCACTCGTGCACGTCGCCAATTTACCATCGCTCAGACCTGCCACCGTCTAGTTTGCCAGGTGGAAATTATCGATAATGGCCCCGGTATTCCTGAAGACATGATGGAAAAAATCTTTTATCCCATGGTGACCAGTCGCGCCGACGGCACCGGGCTGGGGCTGTCCATCGCCCAATCACTCATCAACCAGCACGGGGGATTGATTCAGTGTGAAAGCCACCCTGGCCTCACCCGCTTCAACCTTCTACTACCATTAGACCAGGGCAAGAAAAAAACCCTGACAACAAACGACCGACAATGAGACACAGCGCATGACTGACACTTGCAATATCTGGGTTATCGACGATGACCGTTCAATTCGCTGGGTTCTGGAACGCACCCTCAAACAAGCCGACATTAACGTCCGCACTTTCGACAATGCCGACACTATACTCAAGCTTCTGGAGTCCGAAATTCCTGATGCTATTATCTCTGATGTCCGTATGCCCGGTATCGATGGGCTGCAATTACTGGAAATGCTCGGCGAACGCTATCCCGATCTACCGGTTATCATCATGACGGCTCACTCCGACCTGGACAGTGCGGTCTCGGCCTATCAGGGCGGTGCTTTTGAGTATTTACCCAAGCCTTTTGATGTAGACGAAGCGATGGAACTGGTGAATCGTGCGGTACAACACAGCCGCACCTTACGAGACACGACTACCAACATCCCGGATGATATAGCAAGCAATAGCTCTCCGGAAATTATTGGCGAAGCGGTCTCTATGCAAGAAGTATTTCGCGCTATTGGTCGCCTTTCCCGCTCCAAAATAACGGTACTCATCAATGGCGAGTCTGGTACCGGCAAAGAACTGGTCGCCCGCGCGCTGCACCGCCACAGCCCCCGTACCAATGAAGCCTTTATTGCCCTCAACACCGCCGCCATCCCCCGCGACTTACTGGAATCCGAGCTGTTTGGCCATGAGCGCGGCTCATTTACCGGCGCCCAAAGCTCACGCAGTGGGCGTTTTGAACAGGCTGATGGTGGCACCCTGTTTCTCGATGAAATTGGCGATATGCCTGCCGAACTCCAAACCCGACTGCTGCGCGTACTGTCAGATGGCGAGTTTTACCGCGTCGGCGGCCACAGCCCCATCAAAGTCGATGTGCGCATTATCGCCGCCACCCATCAAAACCTTGAAGAGCGCGTTAAAGAAGGGCAGTTTCGTGAAGATTTATTCCACCGTCTGAACGTAATCCGGGTACACATGCCACCCTTACGTGACCGCCAGGAAGATATTGCTTTACTCGCCCGACATTTTCTCGCCGATGCCGCAAAAGAACTGGGCGTAGAAATAAAACAACTCGACACTGATACGGCCCGTTACCTCACACAACAAGACTGGCCCGGTAACGTACGAGAACTGGAAAACATCTGTCGCTGGTTGACGGTCATGTCACCCGGTCAAATCATTCATATGGATGACCTGCCAGCAGAATTAAAACAGGCCACCAAAACCAGCAATACCAGTGACGACTGGGAAGCCAGCCTGCGACGCTGGGCAGATACCCAATTCTCCCAAAGCGAAACATCCCTGCTGGATGACGCCGTCCCCCGCTTCGAAAGAGTCATGATCGAAATAGCCCTCAAACATACCGGAGGCCGACGCCAGGATGCCGCCAAATTACTAGGCTGGGGTCGAAACACCCTCACAAGGAAGATCAAAGAGCTTGGAATGGAAGAACCTACTGCCGGGGCGGCTTGATGGGTTAGTGCTTAGTGCT
>NVUB02000236.1 GCA_002401775.2 Ectothiorhodospiraceae bacterium | reverse complement strand
GCGTGAGTTGCAACTTATTGAATTGACAGGCGTTACAGCCCATTTCTGTCAGTTGTCCAGTGAAAGAGCGGCGAAAATGATCGCCCGCGCTCAACACGATGGCCTGCCAGTGACCGCTGACGTGACGGCTCACCACTTGTTCCTTACCGAAATGGACATTGGTTTTTTTGACAGCCAATGCCATGTACAACCACCATTGCGCACCCAGAGGGATCGGGATGGATTACGTGCTGCCCTGCAGCAAGGGACGATCAGTGCGATATGTTCGGATCATCAGCCTCATGACCTGGATGCCAAGCTGGCACCTTTCCCGTCAAGCGAGCCTGGTATCAGTGGCTTGGAGACATTGTTACCACTGACATTGCGACTGGTGGATGAGGGCGTGTTGAAATTGCCACAAGCGATTGCCAGCATCACACATTTACCCGCCAGTATCGTGGGGCGTAATGCCAGCCTAGGTGCCGGCGATGTTGCAGATGTCTGTATTTTTGACCCAGAACAATACTGGCCATTAACGCCAGAGACCCTATTCAGTCAGGGACACAATTCACCTTTCCTCGGTTGGGAATTCAAAGGCCAGGTGACCCATACTCTATTGGCTGGACAGGTAGTGTTTAGCTTACAAACCTGAATTTTTTCGTCACTCGAATCTAAAACTTAGAAACTCACTATGACACACCGCGATACCATTTTTGTAGAAGATGCCAAGATTCTGGAGTGCGAGCAGCACCCAGGTGACCAAGTCATATTACGCCTTCATGCGCCAGAGACCGCTACCCGCGCCGAAGCGGGTCAGTTTATCCACATTCAGTGTGATCCAGCATTGCCCATGCGTCGTCCGTTATCCATTATGCGGGTCAGTGCCGAGGCAGGCTGGGTGGATATTCTATTCAAAGTGCTGGGTGAGGGTACCCGGCTGTTAGCAATGCGTAAAAAAGACGATGTACTGTCGGTAATGGGGCCCATCGGGATACCGTTCATGTCTCAGTTGCAACATTCTCGTCCGCTATTAATCGGCGGCGGGGTGGGTATTCCGCCTATGGTGTTTTTGGCTGAAACCCTGCGCAAAGTGACCGGCGCATATGACCCCTTTGTTATTATGGGCTCGGAAGTACCGTTTCCTTTTACACCCCAGCCCTCGAAAATGATGCTACCCGGCGTTCCTAATGACGTCATTGCCGCCATGCCGCTGATGGATGATTGGGGGATTGCTTCACGGCTGGCCAGCTTGCAAGGCTATGCAGGGTGTTTTGATGGATACGTGACCGACCTGGCGCGCACCTGGTTGGATGTCCTGAGTGAAGACCAACGCAAAGAAGTGGCAATATATGCTTGTGGGCCACATCCCATGCTGGAAGCTGTGGCGCAATTGGCTCGAGAATATGACCTGCCTTGCCAGGTTTCGCTGGAAGAGTTTATGGCCTGTGCGGTGGGCGGCTGTGCAGGGTGTACTGTCGAAGTACAAACCGATGCTGGCCCCGCTATGAAGCGCGTCTGTGTGGACGGCCCAGTCTTTGAAGCGAACTCGGTTTTTCCAGCGGTCTGAATCCTACTTTGATTCCGTACAATACTAACGCCGCTGTAGCAAAAATCGCGAGAGCGGGGGCTTATTTAATCGCGGCGTCAGTATTTAAGCCATGGCTGCCTCTGTACACCTGAAAAGGATTCTCTGTGTACAGAGTAAACGTCTAAAAGCTCAGAGGTGCCTCATTTGAGTTGAGTGTGCTGGTCACCTGGGCCAGTGAATTGCTGGTTAAAGCGTTAATGAAAAATATATCACTTTGAAACGGCAGGCTGGGAAGGGCAGGTGTTGGAGAGATATTAATAATCGCCGAACAAAGCGTATTACTTTCATTGCCGCTACAGAAAAACAATGGGTAATCATCAGTAGTTGGCAAGGTACCCAGGTTTTCTCCGGCAACACCACTCATAGCATCGTATGACGTGAGAGTAGCGCCCGAATAGCCAGCGCACTGCCTTCTACCAAAATCAATACCGCGGGATCATCAAACAAGCTAATGGGGTTGTTTAAATTAAAAGTGGCTGGGGAAGCCAGGCCAACCCAGTTAGCGTCCATGAATTCAGATTGAATGCTCCCGTTTTCGGTAATGATACCGGCCTTGATGATGCTGCTACTAATCGCTGCCCCAGCCACGAGGGGCGCTATGTTGTTGATGCTGTAGTAAATAAAATCACCCGACACAAAAAAGGGAATATTATCGTCATCTGTTGCGGCGGCTAACTCAATAGACATGCCTCCAGCCTTATCCACTTGTTTAATTGCTTGTGCCGTTTGGTAAATGACTTTATTGGTTGTTAAATCGAGACGAAAAATGTTTTCTGATTCGGCGAGTAATACCACCGCCATCGCACTACCGTCCGCGGGCATTTGGTAGATGTTGTTTTCATTGACAAAGTACACCGTCGTACCATCGGTGGCAGTAGCGCCAAGACTGGTGCTGGCTGAAACAGTGAATAGTGGTGGAGATGCCGTTGCGGTTTCCACATCGTAGACAACAAGCTGGTCATCAATTTCCAACAAATAGCGCTCGTTAATAATGTCGAGTTCCATTAGCACGCCAACATTGCTGGCAACGGATACTGAAGACGACACACAGCTGGAAAAATTGGCGTCGCATTGTTTTAACGTGCCCAAGTCATTGACCAACCAGCCTGAGATTGCGCCGGTTGTGAAGTCGGTCAACACTTGGAGCGGTGGTTTCGCGGGTATTGGCTCATCACTGGCACTCATACCCAGGCGAATCATTTTCCACTGGTCATCACTGGTACCGCAGTTGTTGTCTATGCCAGGCAGAGAGTAAACATATTGAGAGTTTTCCGCATTAGCCAAATCGGAAACCACAGTATCGCCATCCAGTAAAATTTGACCATCTGCCGTGAGGCAGAGTAGATTTGCCGCGCTTTCATTAGATAGTTGAGTGGGTGTGAGCGATGCATTTTTATGCGCGTTGACCTGGTAAAAATAACCGTCGGTTTTGGCATATATCAGGGCATAAGGGTGGAAATCTGTGACTATTTGCGTAGTTGCATCGTAAGTAGCAGAGAGAATGGTGCGAATGGACCCCATAATGGCAGCTGAATCCGCTTCAATGGCGATAGGGGTAGAAGGGTCAGAAGTATCCACGGCATATAAAATACCTGGTAGAGAACTGCCTGTGCCTAACAGACCTGAATAAAACAGATATGAAGCCTGGGAAGACCCGCTGCCTCCATTACTACTTTCATCACTACCTTCATCGCTACTATCGTCACTGTTTCCCGGACTTCCGCCGCCACCTCCCCCCACCGCCATTCCAACAGGCTGAAAATAGAAGGGTAGAAAAGATGATCAGAGCCCATAAACGGAGATGTGATTGCATGGCGATGATTCCTATATTGCGTGCATTGCAGAAGTAAATTCCACAAAGCACGGAGTCATATACGAATTGAAGCCGCCAAGCAGTCAAACTAAAAGATTCAAATCATGTGCTGTTTCTGGAGTATAGGTAATGTGGGAAAAAATGCTGGAATAAGATGGCTGGTGGTCTGGCCGATAGAAGAAAATCATGAGTCGTGATGAGGTGTAATTCAATATTAGTTTTTTTGCCGAAAAAAGCATGTAGTGCATTTAGTGGTGGAGGAATAATTAGTAGAGGAACGCTTGATAGAGGAACAATGGCGCCGCAGCTCCTGAGTTGATAGTGACTAATAATGAATACTCAGGTTGTTGAGCCTGCAAGGACGTATTGACGGCGACTTCTACACACAGAGTATTTTCGTAGGCTCCAGTAGTCAATGATTTTGGGCGGTGATAAGAAGGCCTTGTTAACACAGGCTTTGTTAACAATAGGTAATGGTACGCGTTTTATAAGGGCGAGCGGCTTCCCCCTGATGTATGACATTCATTGCAGCTGGCCGTTGTGTGGCTTATAACACCCGTCATATTGCGTCTTGTCCCATTTGGCATGACGATGGTTACATAGGTGCCTAGGCTAAAACCCATGCTGTTTGGTGTGAGAAGATCAATTTCCGTTACCGTATAAAAATTTCCGTAAGCATCAATTTCCAGTCTGGCTCGCAGTGTAGTGCGGTTGGATTCTTCATAATACTCCACAAAACCCCCTGTTCCTGAGATTGACGTTCCAGCCGTAATAAATACGCCGGTTCCGGGCCCGTTGGTGTGGCAATCTGCGCAACGGGTTCCGCGACGACTGTCGTTATGGCTATTGGTAGAGCCTGTTTGACTCAGACCAACAACTCCGGGGTTACCGCCGCCTCCGCCACCACCGCCGTCATCACCCCCACCATCGCCGCCTCCACCACCACAGGCAGCGAGTAAAAATAACAAAGAAGCAGCAAGAGTAAGCGGCGCGATCAATGCGCGCAGGGGATTATTTTTCATAAAGCAAAGGCCTGTGCAGGGAATATAGTCATCATGTCGGCAGGTTGATGCGGGAAGAACAGTCTAAAAGGGGAAAAATCACTAAAAAATGTGATGAGTTACCCATTTTGCTTATTTTAGGTTGGAGCGAGTATGGGTTTATGGCGCACTACTGATCGTCTACATCCATTAGTCTGACACCGCTGAGTACGGAGTTCATTTTTTTGACGTTGGTTTTATTGCCCAGTTTGATCATCAGACGCAATTCATTGGCGGAGTCAGCGTGATGCAGGGCATCGTCGTAAGTAATCTTTTTGGCCTTGTAGAGTTCGTACAACGCTTGATCAAAGGTATTCATGCCCTGTTGGTTTGATTTACTCATTACGTCTTTAAGCTCGGTGACGTTACCTTCGCGTATCAATTGTTTTACCAGAGGTGTGTTAATCAGAATTTCAACGGCAGCACAGCGGTCTTTTTTATCGATGGTGGGAATTAATTGCTGGCCAACAATGGCGCGCAGATTCAGGGATAAATCCAACAGTGTTTGTTCGCGGCGGTCTTTGGGAAAGAAATTGAGAATGCGGTCCAATGCCTGATTGGCATTATTGGCGTGTAATGTGGTCAGGCATAAATGACCGGTTTCGGCAAACGCAATGGCGTGCTCCATGGTTTCCCGAGTACGGATCTCACCGATAAGGATGACATCAGGCGCTTGTCGCAGAGTATTGCGTAATGCGGCTTCAAAGCTAATAGTATCAACACCGACTTCGCGCTGGGTGATAATACAGCCACTGTGCTCATGCACATATTCAATGGGGTCTTCAATGGTAATAATATGGTCATGACTGTTGCGGTTTCGTTGGCCCAACATTGCCGCCAGTGTGCTGGATTTGCCCGTGCCAGTAGCACCGGCAATAATAATCAGTCCGCGTTTGGCCATGGAGAGTTCAGCCAGGGAGGAGGGAACCTGTAATTCCTCAAACGTGGGAATATCCGTTTTAATGCGCCGTAGCACCACCCCCACGTGATTTTTCTGCTGAAACACATTGACGCGAAACCGCCCCGAGCCGGGTGGTGCAATGGCAAAGTTACATTCTAGGGTGTGCTCAAATTCCCGTTGCTGCTGCTCGTTCATAATGGAAAGGGCTAACTTGCGAATGTGGTCTGCATTAAGCGGCGCATCGGAGACAGGCGAAATTTCGCCATTAATTTTAAAACTGGCTGGCAGTCCTGCCGTGAGAAAGAGGTCAGAGGCTTCCTTGCGGATCATCATTTTCAGCAAAGACTGAAAATCCTGAATGACATTAAATGGTTTTGCAGTCATGGCGACGATTTTTTACCGGTAAACGAGATAGACAAAAGGCAAACGTGCCCAATGTAGGTTTTGTAAGCTCATTGAACGCTATTGCATCAAAAAATGATCCAGTTTTCGAACAAAATCAAGGACAAATTATCGTTTGGTAACTCATAGTTTATGAGCGATGGGTTACCCTGCCGCAGAATACCGTTCTGAATAAACCGTTCCTGGATAATCGCACCTGAATAACAAGTTAATCACCGGAAACTGGCCATAAATAAGTAGTTACGTTAGTCGTTACTTCGTCGTTACAGAAAGGTGTCTTTATTCATCGCCTTGGAAGCGGCTTCCTGCTTGGTGATGATTCCCTTTTTTAAAAGAGCCTGTAAATCTTGATCGAGTGTTTTCATGCCGCTGCCTTGGCCCGTTTGAATGGCAGAGTACATTTGGGCCACCTTGGCTTCCCGGATCAGGTTACGGATAGCCGGGTTGGCGATCATGATTTCATGGGCAGCGACACGGCCCCCCCCTACTTTTTTCAGCAATGTTTGGGAGATAACCGCGCGTAAGGATTCCGATAACATGGAACGCACCATCTCTTTTTCTGCCGCCGGGAATACGTCGATGATACGGTCAATAGTTTTAGCCGCCGAACTGGTATGCAGGGTGCCGAACACTAAATGGCCGGTTTCAGCTGCCGTTAGCGCCAAGCGAATGGTTTCAGGATCACGCATTTCACCCACCAGTATAACGTCGGGGTCTTCACGAAGTGCCGAGCGCAGGGCTTCGTTAAACCCGAGGGTGTGGCGATGTACCTCACGTTGATTAATGAGTGATTTTTTAGATTTATGTACAAACTCAATGGGGTCCTCAATGGTGAGGATATGGCCATGGTCGGTATCATTTTTGTAATCTACCATGGCGGCCAGGGTGGTTGATTTACCTGAGCCGGTGGGTCCGGTGACCAGTACCAGGCCGCGTGGTGTTTCAGAAATGTCCGCAAAAATGGCGGGGCACCCTAATTGTTCAAAACTCAAAATAGTGCTGGGGATAGTACGAAAGACAGCACCAGCACCACGTTGATGGTTAAAGGCGTTAACACGAAAACGCGCCAGGTCGGGAATTTCAAAGGAAAAATCGACTTCAAGAAATTCTTCATAATCTTTGCGCTGGCGATCATTCATAATGTCATAAATCAGCGCATGTACTGTTTTGTGATCCATCGGCGGCACATTAATACGGCGGATTTCGCCATCGACGCGAATCATTGGGGGCTCTCCAGCGGAGAGATGTAAATCGGATGCGTTGTTTTTGACGCTGAAGGCCAGTAATTCAGAGATATCCATTGGAGCTCCCGCAGTGCGTTTCGTTGTTTTTGTAGTGTCTGTTTCGTGCTTGTATGTGCTATGAGTTGTAACAGTTTCATCTCACTGACTGTCAACACGAATGCATATTCTGGTAACGCAAAGAATAACGACCGATAATGTAAAATTCTTTATCGACCTTTTCATGAGGGGTTGATAAAGCCCGCAAAGCCAAAGTGGATTGACCATGCCTGAGAACTGCCCCAGCGGCAAGCAAAACCTAAAACAGCGACTGAGTGCGGTGCAGACACGAGTGCGTGCCGCTGAAATTCAATTTGGCCGGCCAGCGGATTCGGTGCAAATTTTACCAGTGAGTAAAAATCAACCATCGGGGATGCTGGCCGAAGTGAGTCGTTTGACGGCTACAACAGAAACCGTGAACTTCGCAGAAAGCTACTTGCAGGAGGCGATGGATAAAATGCGCGCGCTGATAGGCTTAACACCCTGCTGGCACTTTATTGGTCCGATACAATCCAACAAGACGGCGGCAATTGCTCAACATTTTCAGTGGGTGCACAGTGTTGACCGGCTCAAAATTGCGCGAAGGCTGAGTGAGCAACGACCGGCAGAATTACCGCCTCTGAATGTTTGCCTACAAGTGAATGTGAGTAACGAGCGCAGCAAATCGGGTGTGCTGCCAGGTGATTTGCTCGCGCTGGTCGAACACGTTGTGCCATTACCGCGGTTGCGTTTGAGAGGCTTAATGGCGATACCCGCAGCAACAAAAGATAAAGAACAGCAACGAGCAGCCTTTCGTGAGGTGCGCGAGGCCTTTACACTAGTGAAAGAAAAGATGGATATCAATTTCCCCGCTGGCGCTATGCAATACTGGGACACCCTGTCTATGGGAATGTCGGGTGACCTGGAAGCGGCGATCGCAGAGGGAGCGACAATTGTACGTATTGGCGCAGGTATTTTTGGCCCAAGACCGGATAAGTGAGCGCATACACGCTGCACATGTACACTGCGCTGTACTCTGCGCTGCACTCTGGGAGTGGCCTGTATTTTTGGCAGTTTGAGCCCTGAATCTGTGGATTCAGGAAAACGTTAATATATTGATGAAACAGAAATTACCATGAAAAATATATCTTTGACCTTTATTGGCGGCGGTAACATGGCCGCGAGCCTTATCGGTGGTTTACTGGCTGAGGATTTACACGCCGGGCAGATCACAGTGACAGACCCCAGTGAGCGTACACGGGAAAACATCGCTGCCCACTTTGGGGTGCATACCGCGGAAGATAATGGCGCGGCCATTGCTGAAGCCGATGTTGTGGTGTTAGCCGTTAAACCCCAGGTACTGCAAGTGGTTGCTGAGGCACTGGCACCCGCTGTGCAGCAAAGGCCAGTAGGTGGTCAGCCTTTGGTCATTACGGTTGCAGCAGGGATTCGCAGTAAAGACCTCAATCGCTGGCTGGGTGGCGAAACGGGCTCACCAGTGGCGATAGTACGTGCGATGCCGAATACCCCGGCGCTGGTACAAACCGGTGCCATTGGTTTATACGCCAGTCAGCAGGTCAGTGATGAGCAGCGCGGGTTGGCAGAATCTATTTTACGGGCCGCGGGTTTAACCTTGTGGGTGGAGGAAGAAAACCAAATGGATGCGGTTACCGCATTGTCAGGAAGTGGACCCGCTTATTTTTTCCGCATCATGGAAGCTATGCAGGCCGCAGGCGCCGAATTAGGGTTGCCAGAGGAAACGGCCAGACTGTTGACGCTGCAAACCGCCTTAGGTGCGGCTAAAATGGCCCTGGAAAGCAGTGAGTCGGTGACCACGTTACGTGAAAATGTCACCTCGCCGGGTGGCACAACAGAACAAGGCTTGCGGGTAATGGCAGAGAATAATATTGATCAACTAATGTCCAAAGTGCTCACGGCAGCCTTTGATCGCTCACGGGAATTAGCCGCTGATTTAGGTGGAAAAGTCCACAGTGAAGGGAAGGTAAAGCCATGATGGGTGGTTCGTACGCCGGAAATGCCGGCGTGTTTTTAGTGCAGACGTTGTTTGGCCTATACATTGGCGCAGTGATGATCCGGTTCTTACTGGCTGTGGTACGGGCGGATTTTTACAACCCGGTGTCACAGTTTTTAGTCAAAATCACCAATCCACCACTGGTGCCATTACGTCGCATCATTCCCAGCATGATGGGCATCGACATGGCCTCTGTGCTGTTGATGTTATTGCTGCAAATGCTCGAACTGTATGTGATTGGCCTGATTTCGGGGCTGAGCTTTGATCCATTTGGCCTCGTGGTGCTGGCGTTTGCAGAATTGTTATCGTTATTATTTCAGATTTATTTCATTACCATATTAATCCAGGTGGTGCTTAGTTGGGTGAGTTCTGGAGGTTACAATCCGGCAGTGGCACTGTTACATAGCCTGAATGAGCCTCTGTTGGGTCGCGCACGACGAATCCTGCCACCTATACAGGGTTTTGACCTGTCTCCAATCGTGGTGATGATCTCGATTCAATTAATGACAATTATAGTGGTTGCCCCGATCCGCGACCTTGGCCGGAGCCTGGCACTGGTTTGAACGCTGATCGCCCTGCCTGGTACCGCTGGGAGGGCGAAGTATTGGTACTTTCGCTTCGTGTACCGCCGAAATCACATCGGGATGAAATCATTGGCCCTTGGGTGGATGCACAAGGATATGAAAGTCTTAAACTGCGGATTACTGCTGCCCCGGTGGACGGTAAAGCCAATGCACACCTGATTAAATTTCTGGCACAGGTCTTTGGCGTTGCGAAATCGCGTGTTTGCGTGGTTTCCGGGCAGAATGGGCGGCAAAAACGAGTCCACATCCTTGCACTCAGTAAGTTACCACCGACTATTCGGGTGAACGTTTGAATCATCGAACGACATCATTATTTAACTTGTTTTTGTAGGGTGGGCATTGCCCACCCATTGCGCGCAATTCAAACTTCGCTGTTGGGCAGTACGTTTATGCCCTGTAGGCACACCCTATATCAAGAAGTTGGGTTTTGTTGAGAAGCCGGTTATTTAACCAAAACAGCCCGCTTGCAGGCTAAACTCAGCCGCTGGTCGGGGCTTTTTGCTGCGCCAGTGCACACGCTAAACTTCCCCGCAAAATGGCCGTTATTGATACCGAGACATTGCCTGTGCGTGGTTTAACGGGTGTGTACGGGTTTCAATGATTAAACGCGGATGAAAAACGGGTATGGCAAAAGACCAATTTACAGAACAGCTGGAAGCCTATAGTCGCTGGAAAGAGGACATGATGAGCCAAATTAAGGCCTATCGTGAGTGGCTTGCGGACCATGAAATGAGTAGCCCCGAAGACGATTTGCGTATGTACGAGATTCTCGATGCGTTGGATTCGGACCACATTACCATCGGTTTTGCCGCAGAGTTTTCCCGGGGCAAAACCGAACTGATTAATGCCATTTTCTTCGCTAACTATCAGCGTCGATTATTACCTTCCTCTGCGGGCCGCACCACCATGTGCCCGACGGAACTGTTTCACGATGCTAAATCACCAAAACCCTATATTCGCATGTTACCCATCGAGACACGCCTCGAAGACACCAGCATTAGTGAATATAAGCAAGACCCTAATAACTGGATCAACACCGATCTGGATGTCGATTCCCCCGAGCATATGGTGGAGTCATTCAAGGAAGTCATAAGAACCAAAGAAGTCCCTGTGGAAAACGCCATTAAGTTGGGTTTATATTCTCAAGAAGAGCTGGAGAAATGTGAAGTTACCCCCGTTAGTATCGAAATCCCCATGTGGCGGCATGTGATGATCAGTTTCCCACATCCGTTGTTAAAGCAAGGGTTGGTGATTCTTGATACACCGGGATTGAATGCCATGGGTTCCGAGCCGGAATTAACCATGGATATGCTACCCAATGCGCAGGCCGTTATTTTTGTGTTGGCTGCCGATACCGGGGCTACCAAAACAGACATGGAAATCTGGCGTCAACATGCACAGTCGTTCCGTGAAAACCATGAATCAGGTGGCCTCATCGTGGTGTTAAACAAAATCGATACCCTGTGGGATGAGCTTCAGGATGAAGCGACCAATACGGCGAACATACAGGACCAAGTTGAAAAGACGGCGGAAATGCTCAATATCGAGGCGAGCAACGTCTACCCGGTATCGGCACAAAAAGGCCTTTTGGCACGGGTAAAAGGCAATGAAGAGTTACTGGAGAAGAGCGGTTTGCTCGCGTTGGAGGCCACGCTTTCTGATGATGTATTGCCCGCGAAACAGCATTTGGTACGTGAAAATATCGTGTCACGTATTGGCTCATTAGTTGAAACGACACGCGGCGTTCTCTCCGAGCGTCACGAAGCGATTTATCAACAACTGGATGAACTGCGGTCATTATCCGGTAAAAGTGCCGATGTATTGATGGAAACCATGAAAAAGCTACGCGCTGAGCAAGGAATCTATCAAAAAGATGTCGAAAACTTCCAAACCAGTCGTCATGTATTAAAGCGGCAATTAGTGTCATTGATTGAAGCCCTGGGACTCGATAGCTTTGATCAGACCATCGCAAAAACTCGTACGGACATGGTGGATAGCTGGACGACCCATGGCCTGAGAAGCGGCATGAAAAATTTCTTTGAAAGCGCCAGAGATACAATGACGCAAGTAAATTACCAAGCCGAAAAGTCCAATGGTATTGTGCAATCGATTTATGACCGGTTTCGTGACGAACATGGCTTTACCGACTTAAACCCGACCTTGTTTACCACCGCACGTTATTCTCGAGAGCTTGATCAACTTTATAAAAAAGCAGGCGAGTTTCGTGAAAGCTCAATGACAGCAATGACGGAGCAAAGTTTTGTCGTGAAAAAGTTCATTGTGTCGATGGTAAGTCATGCCCGAAATATCTTTTTCCGGGCAAACCAGGATGCTGAAGATTGGGCGGGATCAGTTATGCGACCACTGGCAGCCCGTATTAAAGAACGTAAAGTACAGTTGGAAAAACGCCTTGCGAATTTGCAAAAAATCAAAAACTCACGGGAGAAATTATCAGATAATATTGTCAGCTTGGAAAAGCAGGCAGATGAACTGATGTCTCAGCTCGATACCATAAATGGTATTCTTGAGGGAATTAATACACCGTTAGCACCGCTACACAGCACGGAGCAAAAAGAGGCCGCCGCGTCTTAAGTTTGGTCTGTAGCTCGTCATCTGACAAACACGAAAATACCGTGTAATTTCAAAGCATTGTATGAAAAAGCACGACTTGTTGGTCACTCACAGATCGTGCTTTTTTATGCTCAACATACTCTTATTAATATTCTCAACTAGAATGGTTATGTTTAATCCGGTCTAATTTTTTAGACCAGCGAAGGCCGGGACCAAAGGTGTGCCAAAGTTAAGGGAAGTGGTGTAGTTACTGATGATTTGAGAGGTGCGTTTGTAAGCTCGTCAGAGACATTTATGTCGCTGACGGTCTCAAATCTCAGCAGCTGCATCACTTCTGGGGTACGTTCAACATGCGCCCTTATAGGCAACGTTATCGTTAATATTTCCTAAATTTAATCACAAAACGCCCGGATTGATAATTTTTCTTATAGCTATTCGTAAAAAACTTGTTTGACAAGGGCTGAGATTTTAATAAGGTTCATTCATGAAGCGGTAAATGATTTGCTGCGTGTTGGAGGAATAGTTTTGAACAATAACTTTGGCTTAATCAAATGGCTTATTGCCAGTTTTTTGCTCGCAGCAAGTCAGTTAGCCGCCGCAGCGCCACCTCAGGCATTTGGCGATTACACGGTGCATTTTAGTGCCTTTAGCACCGATACGTTGCAACCCGCAATGGCTGAAGCTTATAACATTGTGCGGAGTAAAAACCGGGGGATGATGACGATCTCCGTTAGAAAAAAAGATGGCGAAAAAGATTCAACACTCGCCTCATTTTCAGGTTTAATGGATAAACCTGTGCGCGCCAATATTACTGCAAGCGCCAGTAATTTGACTGGACAGTTTCGGACATTCAAAATGAGAGAGGTGGATGAAGGAAATTCAATATATTATCTGAGCGAATTTCATGTTGCCCATGAAGAAATGCTGACTTTTTCCTTACAGATTTTACCTGAAGGAAGTACTAAAACCTTAACGGTAGAATTCCGCCAGAAATTTTATACTCAGTAGTTTAATTTCACCTTCATTCTCATCTTCAATCCCGTCGTCATATTCTAAATTGAGGTGGCAGTATCAACTCGTTGCCACAATACAGGCTTAATCCTGTATCCCACCGTACTACTCGCGGCATAGCTGCGGTTTAGCTTAAGATTCACGGCCTATTACCCGCTAATACTCTGTATAACCCCTGTTTTAAGGGAGAGTATTTATGTGTATAGACAAACTATAAATGACCGTTAAAAAAATTATAAAAATGAAGTTATCCACACGCTTGATTGTACTTGTGGTGGTGCTACAGGCTGTGATGTTTATATTGCTGGCGATGAATAATGCCTTTCAATCCATGCAATATTCAGAGGAAATATTTACCGGTGCATTAATGGGTGTTGTCATTACTTTGAGTTTGACTGCAGCCATAACCTATTCAATGACGGCAAATTTGCGTAAGTTGGAAATTGCTGCAAAAGCAATGAGTATTGATCAATTAGAGTTTAAGGTTGAGCTTGAGGGGAAAGGTGAGCTTGATGACCTTACCGGAACGTTTAACCGTCTCGCCCAGGAATTATCAGAAGCAAAAAAGGCATTACGTAAAGAGCACGAGGCATTAGAACGTGAATCGCGTTTCATGCAAGCGCTGTTGGATGGTATTGATGCCGTGGTTATGGAGGCGCGATTGCCGGGGTATCAATTTACGTTTGTCAGTCGCGAAGCAAAAAATTTATTGGGCTATGCCGTATCGGATTGGTTAAAACCCAACTTCTGGGTTGACAATATTCAGAAAGAAGATGTTATTTGGTTAAAAGAGACCATATTAGGTCATACCGAAAAAGGCGAGTCATTCACCATTGATTTTCGTATGTCTCATCAACAAGGGCATACCATTTGGGTAAGGGCGATAAACAGTGTTGAGTTTGATGAAGATCAACGGCCCATTATTAGAGGCTTGATTCTAGATATAACCGAGCAAAAAACCGCTGAAGACCGTATCGTCTATTTGGCCGAGCATGATTCGTTGACAGGCTTGATAAACCGTCGTCGTTTTCAAAATGAGTTAGAACGGTCTATTGCCTATGCAGAGCGATATCAACTGCAAGGGGCGGTTCTTTTTGTAGACTTGGATCAGTTTAAATATGTTAACGACACCTATGGCCACCAATATGGTGATGAATATTTACTGGACGTGTCGCGCCGGTTATTTCAAGTGTTACGGCGTACGGATATTCTGGGCAGGCTGGGTGGAGATGAGTTTGGCGTCGTTATTCCGAAGTGCAGTTTCGAAGAAGCGCATACCGTAGCGTTGGCAATGCTGGGTGCGCTTGCACAGGAAAGCATGGAACATGATGGAAAAATGGTGCCTGTCAGTGCCAGCATAGGCGTTGCATTATTCCCAACACAAAGTGCAGTACCGGCAGACTTATTGGCAAAGGCCGATGCAGCGATGTACACCGCGAAACGAAAGGGTCGGGCACAAGTCCATATCTTTAGTGATGATGATACCGAACTGTGGAATATGCAATCCAAGATCCATTGGGAAGAACGGATTCGCTGGGCGTTAGCGGAAGATCGATTTGTTTTATTTTATCAGCCTGTGGTTGAAATGCGTACAGGGTTGATAACGCATTATGAAGTTCTTTTGCGTATGCGCGGTGACAATGACCAAATGATTTCGCCGGGTGCTTTTATTGATACGGCAGAACGTTTTGGATTAATTCGGGAAATTGATTCGTGGGTGGTTGATCAAGCTATAAAAACACAAGCTCAGAGCATCAAAGATCATAAACCGGTCAGTTTGGCGATTAATCTGTCAGGAAAGCACTTTGGCAATCTCAACATGTTGGACTACATTAAGGATACGATAAAAACATACGGGGCAGACCCGCAAAGCCTCATGTTTGAGGTGACTGAAACCGAAGCCGTTGAAAACTTATCGAAAGCCAGGGGATTTATCGACTCATTGCGGGAGATTGGCTGTCAGTTTGCGTTGGATGATTTTGGTATTGGGTTTTCATCGTTTCATTATTTACGAAATTTACCCGTTGATTATATCAAGATAGACGGCAGCTTTGTGCGTGGTTTACATGTCGATACAGATGACCGATTATTCGTCAAAGCGATCGTTGATTTAGCGAAAGGTTTGAATATCCCCTGTGTGGCAGAATTCGTAGAGAATTCTCATATTGCAGATGTACTTATTGAATTGGGTGTGGAACTGGGCCAGGGTTATTACCTGGCCAAACCAAAAGCTGAATTTATCGATGGGGTAATTATTGATCTGCACAAGAGGGGCTAATAAAATATAAGTAATTATTGTTAACAATTACTTATATTTTATAATAAGCGGGGCATGATCTGAAAACCGTTCGTCTTTATATATGCTGCTACTCTTGATATCGTCTTTAAGGCCCGGAGTTACGACCTGGTAGTCAATACGCCATCCAACATTGTTAGCCCACGATTGTCCGCGGTTAGACCACCAAGTGTATTGTGACGCTTCTTGGTTATCAACACGGAAAGCATCAACAAAGCCCATGGGGCCAAAAAGTTGATCCAGCCACGCCCGTTCTTCGGGCAAACAACCAGAGTTTTTTTGGTTGCTCTTCCAGTTTTTAATATCAATTTCTTTGTGGACGATGTTCCAGTCTCCACAGATAACAAACTCCCTGCGTTTTCGACGCATAGCCTTCAGAATTTTTTCAAAGCGAGCCAGAAAACTCATTTTAATTTGTTGTCGCTCTTCCTTTGATGAGCCTGAGGGAAGATAAAGCGAAATTACGCTAAATTTACTGCCATCGTCACGAGTGAAGTCCGCCTGAATAAAACGGCCCTCGGCATCCATATCTTCAAACCCTTCGCCAAGTCCACGGGTAATGAGGTCTGGTTTTTGTCTGGAGTAAATGGCAACGCCGCTGTAACCCTTCTTTTGAGCATCAAAATAATGGCAGTGATACCCCTCAGGATAATATTCCGGGGCATCGAGTTGATGTTCCTGGGCCTTGGTTTCTTGTAAACAGACGATATCGGCGCTTTCGGCATCCAGCCATTGAAAAAACCCTTTTTTATTTGCGGCCCGAATACCATTAACGTTGGCAGTGATAATTTTCATTTTTGCTACCCAAAAGTCGATAATGTGCGCGATTATAGCGCAGTGGAAGCACGAAAATGTCTTAAAATAGGCTCATTTGTACTTGCCTACATGCTTTTCCAATAAATATTGCCTCAATTTGTCAAAAAGTCTACATAACATAAAGCTCTCAAGATACAATACGCCCCTTTTTTGGGAAGACTATTCCTGAGGCGGCACAAAGCTATGCAAAATTATCAACAAGAATTTCTGGAATTTGCCATAGATATTGGCGTGTTGCGTTTTGGCGAATTCACCCTAAAATCGGGCCGTGTTAGCCCCTATTTTTTCAACAGTGGCTTGTTTAATACGGGTGTGAGCCTAGCAAGACTGGGCCGGTATTATGCACAGGCTATTGTTGCTTCTGGCATTGAGTTCGACACAATTTATGGCCCTGCCTATAAAGGTATACCCTTGGCCGCAAGTTTAGCCATTGCGATGGCAGACCAATATGATCGCGATTTACCTTATTGCTTTAATCGTAAAGAAGTAAAAGATCATGGTGAGGGTGGCCTTATTGTCGGTGCGGAATTAAAAGGGCGGGTACTCATCATTGATGATGTTATTTCTGCGGGAACTTCGGTACGTGAGTCGGTTGATATTATCCAAGCGGCAGGAGCGAAGCCTGCGGGTGTTGTCATTGCGCTGGATCGCCAGGAACGTGGAAAAGAAAAGACGTCTGCCATTCAGGAAGTTGAGAAGGATTACGGATTGAAAGTGGCCAGCATTGTTGGCTTGCAAGACCTGATTCAATTTCTTGGCGAGCAGACAGGGCAAGATGAGCACCTGGCTGCAATTCAAGCTTATCGGACAGAGCACGGTGTTGAATAAGCTGTATGATATTAAGTAACTCTTTTTTTAACCAATCCAAAAACTAAATAAACTATAGAAATTCCAATGAAATTCAAATATCAGCGTAATAGTGTAATAGCAATAATGTTAGCAGCGTCCGGAATAGTGAGCGCGGAGGATAAGCTGAATGAGTGGACAGGTAATGTTGAATTGGGTTTTGTCAATACGACAGGTAACACAGAAACCCAGATAATTAATGCCAAAGCAAAAGCTCAGCTTGATCAAGAAAAGTGGCGACACACAGCCATATACGAATCACTCAATAGCTCGAATAACGACAGCACTACGGCAGAACGCTATGTGTTAAATGGTCAGAGCGATTACAAATTTAGTGAATTTAATTATTTCTTCATAATGGTGAATTATGAAAATGATCGCTTTGGTGGTTACGATTACCGAATAAGTGAGACCCTTGGTTATGGTCGGCGTGTGCTGCATCGTGAGACTTTGACGCTAGACCTTGAAGTGGGTCCTGGTGCACGCCAAAGCAAATTGTCGGACAATGGCAGTGAAAACGAAGTCACTGTTCGTGGAGCTGCAAAAGTAGCATGGAAAATTACCGGCTATAGCCGTCTTACGGAAGATCTCTCTGCTGATGTTGGTGAAGATGCAACGGTGATAAAATCAGTGACTGCTTTGACTGCGCAAATTAATGGCAGTCTTGCGACTAAAGTCACTTATACGATAAAAAATACTTCGGAAGTGCCTGATGGTGTTAAGAAGACTGATACTGAAACGGCCGTTACCCTGGTGTACTCTTTCTGATTTACAGGTGTTTATTCTGGTATTGTCGAAGAGATAGCCTAATTACTTACTCGGAAAACGATGTATAGGTTTGGAAAAAATGGAATCAACACTGTCTTGGGGATTTTTTGACACAGTGTCCCTCTCAGCCAATTGGCTGCTCGGCTGAGAGGGGCTCACACGTAAGGAAGCGTGTGCGTAGAGCCTGACCCAAGCCATGTACAACAGGCCATATACACAAAAGCTGGCTCACAATTATGTACGAAAAACAAAGTGCTTTTGCAATCGTTTTCAGTGCTTTAACTGTGGGCCGTGTATTTGGTGCATTTCATTATATTCCGAAACCATCGACACAATGGCCATCGTGGCTAACATTCCGCCTGAGACGATAGCGCTCCAGGTGGCAATGGCTACTGCAGCGTAACCAAATAACCAGGGTGAAATAATCAGTGTTGTGGCTAAAGCAAGGTTAGCCCACTCTTCCCATGGTTGTTGTTTAGCGAGTCCGAGTTGTGAGATGAATATTGCACCAGAGCCAATCGCCAATGCGGTCAAGCCTGCCGAAGGGTTGTTCCAAAATCCGAGAGCGAAGGGTGAAAAAACAATCCAGGTGGCGATTAGCAGCTCTATCATGTCTTGCCAGCCTTCTATATGAGTACCCAATTTTAAGGGTTCCATGTCAGCGTCTCCAAAATAGTTCACACTGTTATTAGTGTAGACTGCTGAACGTCACTGGCAGCTCAATTGTGATTGAGAGTTTTAAGGTCAGGATTAACAAAATTGATGCGATGAAATAGAGTCAATTTGTTATTCATTGAACCGTTACCCGAAAATTAGTTTTAGTCCGACAGCCAGGGTAATTATTTCAAAGGCCCGTTTTATCCATTGGTTTCCCTGCGTGATAGCCAGATGAGCACCGATGTAACCGCCCAGTAAAGAGCCAACGAGCAACGCGGGTAACCAGTCCCAGCGTATATCTCCCAGTAAACCCAGCGTTAACGCACCACTGGCATTCCAAAATAATCCCACCAATACCAACGTGTGAGCGACAGCCCGTTTATATTCCAGCCCAAACCAGCGTACCAGCCATAATGTGACGAACAACCCAGTGCCAGAAGTGAGTGAGCCATTCAATATACCGATGAAAAACAGGATGCCGCCACCGATAAAATAGTGACGAAAGCTTTGTTCCGTGCGACGAGACGTTTGCCCTAATTCAGGCTTGAAAAAAGAATATAATCCGAGAGATAACGTCAGTAAGCCAAGGGCCATTTCAGCACTGCGACTGGGCACAAATAAAATAACACTGGCACCGAGTATGACGCCGGGTATGCCGCAGAAAATAATAAATAATGTGAGTCGTCTTTGCAGTCCACCCTCGCGTAAATTGCGAATCGTTGCACCGATTCCCAAGGCCACACTGGCGACTTTGTGCGTGGCCAGAGCGACGCCAAAACTCAGACCAAGAAAGATTAATACTGGAAATTGTAATAACCCGGCCCCACCTCCGGCGAATGCCGAAAAAATATTCGCCACCAGGGAGATAAGAAAAAGCAGAAAGTGGGTTAGCCAGTCCACGTTATCGACAGGTGAGTGCTTTTTACGCCCTTAAACCTAGAAAAATCAGTTGGGGGTGAAAAGGATGTGCAGGATATTGATTTGGATAGCGTAATGAAAAAATGCGTAGTCACCTTATTGGTGATGAGCACTTTTTTCATACCGCTAGGCGAATCAAGGGCTCGCCTAAGAGCGCCTGCTTTTGGTGTGCAGACTTTCGTGATCCAACTGATTTTTCTAGGTTAAGCATGTGCTGGAAAAAAAGTCGTCGAGAGTAATTGCCACTGTTGCTCCCAGCGTTCGAGGGGAGACAATGTAAAACCGCTGCGCACAAATTGATTCATGCGGCCTTCCGCTGCGGCCAGCAATAAATTGGCAATAGCGGTCGAGGGATGGCCAACAGGTAGCTCACCTTTAACCTCAGCTTCGCGCAAAACTTGTTTGAGCTGGGTTTCCAGTCGATCATAAAACTGAGAAATGCGCAGGCGCAATCGGTCATGTTCACCCGTTAAAGCATCGCCAACCAGAATGCGTGAAAGCCCCGGATTGCGGGAAGAAAAACTCAACAGCATACGAAGAATATGTTCGCAACGTGCGGCGGCCGTGGCATGTTCCTCAAGAATACGGTTTATCAAGCCAAACACGCTATCTTCAATAAACTCGATGAGTGCTTCAAACATGCGCGCCTTACTGGGGAAATGGCGATACAGTGCAGCTTCCGAAACGCCGACTTCTTTTGCCAGTGCGGCAGTGGTTATGCGCTTTCCTGGGTTGTTTTCCAATTGCTGAGCAAGTGCTTCAAGAATTTGATGAGCGCGTTTGGATTTGTTGGTCACGGGTTACAACTCCGATAATTGACAGAGATTACAATAATGTTGGATCGGTAAAAATATAGAGTCAGGGTTAGCGATGGGAGCGAATCAGAGTGCCCACACCATCATCCGTGAAAATTTCCAACATGACAGCATGTTGAACTCGCCCATCAATAATATGTGCAGTGCTAACGCCCGCTTGCACGGCCTCAAGGGCGCAGCGTATTTTTGGTAACATGCCGCCATAGATAGTGCCATCGGCAATCAGGTCATTGACACGGTTAGTGCCTAATCCAGTGAGTAACTCACCCTTTTTATCGAGTAAACCTGCCGTGTTAGTCAGCAGTATGAGCTTTTCTGCTTGCAAGGTTTCGGCCAGTTTCCCCGCCACTAGGTCAGCATTGATGTTATAAGACTGACCATCAACCCCCACCCCAATAGGCGCAATCACCGGAATAAAATTACCGCCCACCAGCATGTCGACGACAGAGGGGTCTATGCTGGTCACTTCACCGACGTGGCCGATATCGACAATTTCCGAGGCATTCATTTCCGGTGCATTTTTTTCAAAGGTCAGCTTGTGGGCGCGAATCATGGCGCCATCTTTGCCGGTGAGGCCGATGGCACTGCCGCCTTTTTGGTTGATGAGATTGACGATATCTTTATTTACCAGACCGCCCAGTACCATCTCAACCACATCCATGGTTTCACTATCGGTAACCCGCATACCATTGACGAACTCAGTTTTCTTGCCAATACGTTCTAGCAGGTTGCCAATTTGGGGGCCACCACCATGTACCACCACAGGATTAATGCCCACCGTCTTCATTAGTACGATATCGCGCGCAAAGCTGTTTTTCAGGTCATCGTCCACCATCGCATTGCCACCGTATTTAATAACGATGGTCTTGCCAGCAAAACGCTGAATATAAGGCAATGCCTCAGTCAGCACGTGAGCAACGTTCATTGCGGATTTAGCGTCGAGTGTCATGTGGCAATTGTAACGGTTCTGGGGTTTGGGATCACTAACTCTGAGGTGTTATCTGAATTTCCACCATAGGGGCAATCCCTTGTGGTTGCCCTTGTTTTGGGTGACCGGATTGTTTGGGGTATGCACGGCAAACCGGGTACCCACAAGGGGCACCCCTACGGTGTTGTTAAAATGGTAATTCGGCTTCTGGTGCTTGCGTTGCCACTAATTGGCGAAAATCTTTTTGAATGCGCGCCAATGCTGCTTCGGTGGTGGCTTCAAAGCGGAATACCAGACAGGGGGTTGTATTTGATGCGCGCACTAGCCCGAAGCCATCTTCATAATCCACGCGCAGTCCGTCGATGGTGGTGATTTTTGCGCCGGGAAAATGTGCTGCTGTGACAAGTTTGTCCACTAACGAATGGTTTTCACCTTCTGCGGTAGTGAGGTTTAATTCCGGTGTGTTGATATTATCGGGTAGGGCGTTAAAGATGTCGTCAGCAACGCGGCCATCTTTGGAGAGTATTTCCAATAAACGTGCAGCGGTGTAGGTGGCGTCATCAAAACCATACCAGCGTTCTTTAAAGAAAATGTGGCCGCTCATTTCTCCGGCCAGTGCGGCGCCCGTTTCTTTGAGTTTGGCTTTAATAAAGCTGTGGCCGGTTTTCCACATAGTGGCTTTACCGCCAGCTTGTTCGATAATTTTGTGCAGGTTAGTGGTGCACTTGATGTCGTAAATAATTTCTGCACCCGGATTACGTGAAAGTACGTCTTGCGCGTATAACATCATTTGGCGGTCGGCCCAGATGACGTTGCCAGTGGGCGTGACAACACCGAGGCGGTCGCCGTCTCCATCAAAGGCGAGACCAATGTCTGCATCCTGACCCGCCAGCGCCTGCTTAAGGTCGACCAGGTTTTCCGGTTTGCTGGGGTCGGGATGATGGTTTGGAAAGGTACCATCGACGTCGCAAAACAGTTCGGTGACTTCGCAGCCGAGAGCGCGTAACAGTTGAGGGGCGACACCGCCTGCCACACCATTGCCACAATCGACAATCACTTTCATGGGTTTGGTCAGTTTAATATCGCCGGTAATTCGCGCTATGTATTGTTCCACCACTTCGGCTGTATCCACGGAGCCAGAGCCTTCCGTAAACGCGCCAGTTTCAATGCGTTTGCGCAATTCCTGGATGTCGGGGCCTGAAAGTGTGGTGCCGCCCAGTACCATTTTTAAACCATTGTATTGGGGCGGGTTATGGCTGCCGGTAATCATAATGCCGGAGCCGCTGCCAATGTCGTAGGCGGCGTAGTAGAGCACGGGAGTTGGCACCATGCCGAGATCAGTGACATCACGACCGGCTTCGGTGAGGCCGCGAGTGAGCGCGGCAATTAATTTTGGCCCAGACAAACGTCCGTCGCGGGCCACATAAATATGTTGCTCGCCGCGTGCTTCGGCTTCAGCCCCCAGGGCGCGTCCAATCCAGTACACCGCATCTTCAGTGAGCGTTTCATCAACAATGCCACGAATATCATAGGCTTTAAAAATACTGGGTTCGATCTGAGGAGATTGGGTCATGGTTATTTCGCTTTTAATGGTTTCGTATCGTAGTGTCATGTAGACGCTAGGCTGTGCCGGCGCCAGTGTAGAGTGCGTGATAACCCCGAAGAATATCAGGTTCGATTGACGATTGCCCGGTTCAGACGATGACAAAAGGGGGTTAAAGGAGGTTATGGTAATAATTCCGGGAGCCTCACCAGTTTGCCCGTGTGCAGGGTTATCAATTATTCGATATTGAGCGCCGCTCGCAGGGTGGCTCGGCTCAGGTGCGGGGCGAACAATTCAACAAAATCAAAAATATACCGGCGTAAATAACTGCCACGACGGATGCCAACCCATGTTGTGCTGGCGGGGAACAATTGGCTAATATTAATACGTCGCAGGTCAGCATCACGTTTTGCATCGAATGCAACATCAGCCACCAGCCCAATGCCCAGGCCAAGCCCAACATAGGTTTTAATGACATCCGCATCCAGTGCGGTCAGTACAATTTTGGGTTGAAGTCCAGCGTTCATGAAAGCGTCGTTGAGTTGGCTGCGCCCGGCGAAAGCAAAGTCATAAGTGACGATGGGGTGGTCGGCCAGGTCTTGCAAGGTCAGGGCGTCAGTTTTATCTAAAAGTGGATGGCCCGGTGGCACCAATACACAGTGGTGCCAGCGATAACAGGCCAATGCAATGAGTCCGTCAGACGCTGATACCGCCTCTGTGGCGATAACGATATCGGCCTCACCTCGTAGTGCCATTTCGCATATTTGCTTAGGGTTACCTTGGCGTATTTGCAAAAATACGTCTGGGAAACGGTGGCGAAATTGTTGAATAACGGGCGGTAATACATAACGTGCCTGAGTGTGGGTGGTGGCAAGGGTGAGTGTACCGCGTGTTTGATCGTTGAAATCAGCGCCAATTCGGCCAATATTTTCGGCCTCACGCAACATACGTCGGGCAGCACGAATAATCTCGCTGCCGGGTTCAGTAATAGCGGTAAGACGTTTACCTTCACGCGCAAAAATAGGCACTCCCAATTCTGACTCCAGCAGACGTATCTGCTTACTCACCCCTGGTTGCGAAGTGAACATTGCCGTGGCGGCATCAGTGACATTGAGCTGATGATCGACCACTTCACAAATGCAGCGTAATTGGTGCAGTTTCATAACGACCGTCCTGAAACGGATACCAAAATCTCGCTACGGCAAACGCCAGTTATTGCCTTTAGCGTGGAAATATCCGGTGGGCTCAAGTCTGGCCAGTGGGGGTGATGCACGGTGACGACTCCTGTCGTATTACGGTCAATGGCGCGTGTATTTGCGTCTCTAATAACTTATTGGTCTTTATAAAGACTTTTATATTCTTTTTCAATCTATTTATGTGTTGCTACTGTCTATTCACAGAGAGAAGGAAGGGCGGAATGGACATTGTTTACATCATTGCAGGATTCGGCGTAGGCGCTCTGGTCGGGTTGACCGGCGTGGGCGGTGGAGCACTGATGACACCCTTGCTGATATTCGGTTTTGGTGTAGCGCCGGCGGTGGCAGTGGGTACTGATTTAATGTTTGCCGCCATTACCAAAGCCACTGGTGTGTGGACGCACGCCCGTTTGGGGTCAGTGGAATGGCCCATCGTCCGGCGCTTGTTGTTAGGCAGTTTGCCCGCCGCGCTGCTGACGCTGTTGGTGTTGCAACGAATCGACGTACACACCGATGCAGCACAAGATTTAATGACCACCACCCTGGGAATAGCGCTGATGATCAGTGCCGCTGCCTTGTTGTTCAGACGACGTTTGGCGCAAGGCAACGAAGAGGGGAGTCGAGAGGGTAATCGGTTACAGCGGTTACAGGGACATCCGCTGCAAGGAAGTGGGGATAAAAAGACACGAATAGCAACGGTAGTGACGGGTGTTGTATTGGGCGTATTGGTCACAATGACGTCAGTGGGTGCAGGAGCTTTAGGTGCCGCCGCATTGTTTTGGCTGTATCCCAGAATAAGCGCAGCGCGAGTAGTAGGAACTGATCTTGCCCATGCCGTTCCACTGGCGGCTGTTGCTGGAATCGGCCATTGGCAAATGGGTACCGTTGACTGGGTGTTACTCGGCAGCCTGCTGATTGGCTCGTTACCGGGTATTTATTGTGGTAGTCGCTTAAGCGCACGTGTTCCTGAAGTGTGGCTGCGATCAGTGTTGGCCAGTCTGCTGTTGTTAATAGGCCTTCGGTTGGTCGCCTGAGGTTAATGAATAGCGTGGATCGATAGAGCGACGAGTTACAAGGTGACTGGCAGAGACCGTTGAATAAAGACAGTTGAATAATAAAGACACGAAAAAAATGACGTCTATGGACGACAACGCACGACAAACGTATTGACGAATGAAATGGAATTCTCAGGGGAATGACAATGACACAAAGCACGACACAAAGTACCGTAAAAAACACCGTAAAAAGTACCGTAAAAAGAAACACAAAAAGTACCACGCAAAGTAAGCGCTGGATTGAAACAAAAGAACTGACGCAGTACCGCGAAGCGGTAAAAGATGTACTGAGCGGTGACCTGGACGAAACACGTTTTCAAGCGATTCGTTTGCAACAAGGCGTCTATGGCCAGCGTCAGGAAGGCGTCAACATGGTACGCATCAAGTTGCCAGGAGGGCGTATATCAGCAAGCCAGCTAAGTAGCGTTGCGGATGTACTGGAAGACCATTCAGCGTTAGACATCGCCAGTGTAACGACACGTCAGGATATACAGTTACACAGTATCCCATTAGAGGACACTCCCGCCGCACTTGAAAAACTGGCAACACAAGGGCTCACCTCCCGTGAAGCGTGTGGTAACACCGTGCGAAATATTACCGCTTGCCCACTTGCCGGCGTATGCCCATGTGAGCACAGTGATGTGCAGCCCGTAGTGGATGCCGTAGCACAACGTTTTTTACGGCATCCCTTAACGCAGCATTTACCGCGTAAATTCAAAATGAGTTTTTCCGGGTGTGAAGCCGATTGCGCGCAAGGCTTGTTTCATGATTTAGCCGTTATCGCGACAAAGCGTAATGGTAAATTTGGTTACAAAGTGCTGGCCGCGGGAGGGTTAGGTCATAAACCTCGTGCAGCAATAACGCTGGAAGAATTTGTTGAAGAATCTGAATTATTGCCGGTAATAGAAGCCGTACTGGCATTGCATCACCGATATTCAGACCGAAAACGGCGCGCTCGGGCACGGATGAAATTCTTGCTGGAGCGTTTGGGTGAAGAAGAATTTGTTCAACGGTACCAGGTGGAATTACAGAGAACTCGTCAGGTCTATGCCTCCGACGCACTTCCAGCGGCAAACTGGGTTATCGCTGATGAATCGGTGAAATCAAAAATTTCCGCCACGGGCGCACCACGAGACGCATTGCAACAACGACAAGCGGGAACCTATGTGTATCCGGTCAGTTTGCCGTTAGGGGATTTGAGTGCCACTCAAATGCGCGGAATTGCGGCTCTGGCCGAGCAGCTTACGGACAAACATTCGGTTGATAGCGTCATCGAAATGCGAGTGACCCAGGACCAAAACCTGATGCTGTTAAATATTCCCGAAGCAGGACTGGAGGCACTTAAAAATGGAGTGTCACTATTGGGAATGGCGACACCGGTAGCGGGTGATGATGTTGTGGCATGTCCCGGTACATGGACGTGCCGATTAGGGATTACCTCATCACGGCTGGTCAGTAACGAATTGAGTGGCGGAGCGGGAGATTTACGTATACGGGTCAGTGGTTGCCATAACGGTTGCGCACAACCCTATGTGGGAGATATTGGCTTGCATGGCGAAGGTCGCCGTATAAACGGAAAATTAATCCCGCATTACCGATTGCATTTTGGTGGAGACGGCCGAGCGGGCGGTGAAATTGCAGTGCGAGGCCCAGAAGTACCAGCACGCATGGCGCCTTCAGCGGTAAAGCGCGTTAAGGAAGAGTTTGAAAAAACACGCATTAATAAAGAGAGTTTTCGCGTATGGGCTCAACGCCAGGAAGAAAGTTATTTTACAAAACTCTTGCAGGATCTCACCGTGATAAGCGGGCCTAATAGTGAGTGGTTAAGTAAAGATTTTGGAGAAACACAGGACTTCCGTGTACTGGCGTTAGGTGGTGGAGAATGCATGGGATCAAAACATGATGTTGTCTCTGCGAACTTTTCGGAGTCTGCGCATGAGCGGGAATATCGGCGTGTTTTCCAATTAGCGAAAAAAGAAGATCAAGCCCTGGATTGTGTCGATGCGATATTACGGTTGGTGTCCCAGGCTTTATTGAGTGCGAATGGTGAAAAAGTGTTGCCCGATGACATTGCAGAGATTGTTTCCCAATTGGCAGGCGAAACAATTTCTTTACGAAACATTGCAGATTCGTTGGCGGTGTTTAATGAAGAAGTAGAAAGCTTACGAGAGAATTTTAACGATGAGCGTTTTGAAAAGCTGGCAAATGCCCAGGACTTATGGACAGTTCTGGTGGCAACCGCTTGTGAGTCTGCCGATAAGCAGCTTGATGTACAGGCATCATTACCCGAAGTGAGGCAATTGATTGCCGTCGCTGAAGAGCAATTACAAGTATCGGTATAGTGTTGTTTAAAATGGACGTATCAAGGTTATCTGTGAACAAGGAAAAATATTATGTTAGTGAATAAAAAAATAGTGTCGGTTATTTCATTGTTGAAAAATATACAGCGGGATTATACGCCTGCCGCACTGGCGAGTAGTTTTAGTGCTGAAGATATGTTGCTAACCGACATTATTACCAAACATGTTCCCGAGTTAAATATTTTTACATTGGATACCGGGCGTTTGCCAGCAGAGACTTACGACTTAATGCAAAGAACTCATGACCGCTATGGTGCCGTCGTGGAAATCTATGCACCCGATTGTTCTGTTTTGGCAGAGTATGTACAAGCGCAGGGCCCAAATGCATTTTATAACAGTGTAGAACAGCGTAAACAATGCTGCGCGATGCGAAAATTGGTACCCCTGAAGCGAGCCCTATCTACTCGCAAAGCATGGATCACTGGGTTAAGAAAAGAACAGTCGGTAACGCGCACCGATATCCAACGTATGGAATGGGATGCAGCACATGGAATTCCTAAGTTTAACCCGCTCACAGAATGGACAGAAAAAGAAGTCTGGGATTATATCCGTAATAACGACGTTCCTTTTAATGAACTACATGAACAAGGCTACCCCAGCATTGGTTGTGCGCCTTGTACACGGGCCATATCAGCAAAAGAAGATATCCGTGCGGGTCGTTGGTGGTGGGAAAACCCCGAAAGCAAGGAATGTGGTTTACATGTACGGAATTGATTGTTGACCTTACAGTTGCATAAATCGCGCCTGATTTTTGGCCTGCCCCGATAACACGACTGACGGTTATTTTTGTAAAAATAATGGTGGTGTGATTGAGGGGCCGTTGTTGTCAGCTAAAAATAATAATCAAGGGAATGAAAAGCACATAAGGGTAAGCGATTGTTGGTTTAATAGACTGTAAACAATATTCTATTATTAGACTTATTGGCCCTTTGCGTTGTGCGTCCCATTGTGAATATAGTTGAAAGGCGCGAGTACTTTTCGTGTTGTGGTCAGTATCGTTATCAGTGCTGTGGACAGGGTGATGGTCAGCATTATGGTTAAAACGATCCGCCAATAATACTTTTTCGATTAATAGTATTCTTTTTTGCAAGCGATGTTGAAATGTTTTCCAAATACCATCGAGCAGCCATAATATGAGGATAAGTGAAATTGAAAATAAGGGAGATATGTGGGACGTGACTGCATAGGCACAGATGAGTGCGCTGATCAGTTTAATAATTAACGATTGAGTTTCATAGTTTTCGATATTGTTATGAATGATTGCCCATTCTGACTGAAAGTTATTCATCGGATATTGTTGTGTTTGGCGTTATAAGTTTCATGTGTATGAAAAGACATTTACGATAAGGCATTAGTATAAAGTATTAATGTAAGGTGTTAACGCAAGACATTAACGCAAGATATTACGTAAAATAATAAAATCCTCAATTTATCGGCAAACAAGCGTGATTTTGTCACCCGGCTTTACTTGTGCCAAATCGGCGCAATCACGGTCTACGGTGCCAAGTTTTATGCAAGGGCTTGCGGCGGTCGGTGAATTTCCATCGCCATGCTCTGTGTTTCCATAAAATATGGCGATGGCAAAAATATTTTCATTGGGTGAGCGCCAATAGACAATATCTCCGATCTCAAATACTTCTCTTTGGCTTCCATCGAAGGGGATGTCAATGGTGGTCAGGAAATATATTTCACCTTTAATAGTATTACTCTCGCCTATAACGGGAAATTTGGCAGTCACCATTTGTTCAAGAGCTGAGTTTTCAGATGAAGATATTTTGTACTCTTTTGAGCCAATAATGAGGTAATAGGTTTTATCCACGAGAGTTTCCATGCGGTGTTGTGGTTTTCAACAATTAGCGAACGCCCGTGTGTCCAAACCCACCTTCGCCACGATCACTTTGATTAAAACTTTTTACAATTTCAAAGCTGGCTTGTACTACAGGTACAAACACCATTTGCGCAATGCGTTCAGCGGGGTTAATGGTAAACGCCTTATCACTGCGGTTCCAGCAGGATACAAATAACTGTCCCTGATAATCCGAGTCGATGAGGCCGGTGAGGTTGCCCAATACGATGCCGTGTTTGTGTCCCAGACCTGAACGTGGGAGCAATACTGCGGCGAGTCCAGGGTCACCAATGTGAATGGCGATGCCAGTGGGAATCAAGTGAGTTTCGCCGGGCTTTATTTCCAATGCCTCATCGAGACAGGCGCGAAGGTCCATGCCTGCGGAGCCATCAGTGGCGTAGTGGGGTAATTCGATTTCCTTGCCAAGGCGAGGGTCGAGAATTTGTAGTTGAATTTGAGTCATTAACGTCAGTGCTCTTGTTTGAAAGCGGACAACTGAATGTGCGCTATTTGCTTATGGGTCAATCGTAAGGGGTTGATCCCTGTTTAACAGCCAGGCGTGAGGATGGTGGCTGAATCCGATTTTGGGATAATAGTCAGTAGCATCGGGTGCAGAGAGCAAAATCAGTTTACAGCGCTTGCCTAATTGTTCCTGCGTAAGCTGTATAAGTCGTTTGCCGATGCCCTTGTGTTGGTGTTGTTGGTCAACGGCGATGTCTGACAAATAACAGGCATAATGAAAGTCAGTCACAGAACGGGCAATGCCAATGAGTTTGTTATCAATATGCGCCGTCACAATCAGGTTGGCATTGTTCAACATCCCTTCAATGCAACCCCGGTCTTCCACTGGCCGACGTTCGGCCAGTGAAGAAGAAACCAGCACGTTGATAAATTCCTCAGTGCTGGGCTTTTCATTGACGGCATAAGTAATATCAAGACGGTTAGTTGACGTCATATTATAACGCCTGCCTAATTGTTGCTGGGGCTGCCATTGTTAGGGTGTTGTCCGTTGAAAGTGCTGCTTGTCGTTTATTGAAAACATACGTCCTTTATTGTGGTTTTTCCGCATCCGATAATATCTGGATGATTTCAGTTCTGTCCCGTAGCTTATTGCCTACCACGTGCATTTTTTTTGCAAGCGCTAGCGCTGTTATTCCCTTGTCTCCAGTAAGATGTAAATCAGCCCCTTTCTCGAGTAAAAATTTAACACTTTGCACATCGTTGCTTAGGGCGGTAGCTTGTAGCGGAGTCATACCGCTATAGTGACTAATACCATTCACATCAAGACCGCGTGCGAGAAAAGCTTTTGCTATGTCATAGTTTTTAGGGCTTTCTCCATTAAGAATATAGTCGAGGCCTGCGCCTTCACTTAATGCTTTAATGTCCTTTTCATTGATTCGGTAGTTGAGCATATAGTAATGGCAAAGATTGCTCGGGATTCGTATGCCTCCTTCATTTGAACTACACAAAATCAAGACTTCTATCTTCATTTCCGACATGTCGTACAACATAAACCCGAATATTGCCAAGAAAATACCGCTGACACCGCCAAAGAACATTTTTTTTTTCATGGGTTACCCCCACCTGATCACAATACCGTGTGTGGGCACTTTATAGGCTAAAAATGCCCCCAGGGGTTCATCTGGTTGATTGTTTGTCACAAAAATTTTTAATTCACGACTAAACTGTCGTCCTACTTCATCCAGCACAAAATTATAAACCTGGGCATTTTGTATATCGTGTACGGACGCATGTTTAAACCAGTTTTGGCTGGCTTTTTTTCCAAAGCTTTTCAGTATTTTCAGGGCACCTTTTACCGGGTTTTTAACGCTTCTGAATAGCCCATGCGCATAACCAATGGCGTACGAGGCATCAATGGCTTCTACCAACAGTGCCTGCGCAAATTCTCGCAAACGGTCGCTCATGGGCAGTGAGTCAATATCTTTATGATGGGTCTCTGCAAATATAAACTTCAATACAATGCGGGTTTCTGTTTCAGTAAAGAGCAGATCTTCGAGGTCGAATTTGCGAAGTTTTTTGTAATTGCTCATGTGTTTTCCTTTATCGGACAGGTAACCGTAAGGCTCTGTTACCTGTCGTCATAAATCTACTTACAGGGCATCCGCAGGTTTTACATTACCACCGACCATGACGGTAATCATTTTGTCGATGTCGATTCGGCCCTGGAAGGCTTTTTTGATGTCTTCTATGGTAACCGCCTGAATCCGGGTATTGAAAGTATCCAGGTAATCCATGGGCAATTGGTAAAAACCGATCATACCGATGTAATCGATAATTTTTTTATTGCTGGAAATACGCAGCGCAAACCCACCCGTGATATTTTTCTTGGAAGCATCCAGTTCTTCAGCTGTCGGCCCTTCTTTGATGAAATCCCCGATAGTTTCCCGCAGCACTGTTAGTGCTTCTTCTGCAGATTCATTTTTGGTTTGCAGGCCAATAGTGTACGGGCCATTTTCACGCATGGGGCGGAAATAGCTATACGAGCTGTAGGCCAATCCGCGTTTTTCACGAATTTCATTGGAAAGCCGAGCCACTAGACCGCTGCCACCTAGCATGTGGTTACCCACATAGAGGGTGAAATAGTCAGTGTCGCCGCGTTTCATGCCGGGTTGCCCCATAAGAATATGCGTTTGCGCAGAAGGATGGTTAATGCGAATTTCATTACTTTCAGAAAGCGCGTTCACGGTTGGCAAATTGTCCGCAGGTTTACCCTCGGCCAGCTTTCCCATTAGATCTTCGGCAAGCACTTCTGCATCGGCTCGTGATAAATCACCGACAATGGCCAGCACGGCATTTTTCCCCACATAATATTTTTCGTAGAAGGCTTGGAGTTTATCGGTGGATAACTGGTTGATACCCTGTTCCGTGCCGGTGGGTTGATTGCGGTAGGGGTGGTTCGTATACACGGCATTATAAAAGGCTTCATCGGCCTGTACACCCGGCGATTGTTTACGGCGTTGGAGCCCGGTCAATAAACGACTGCGTTCACGTTCAAAGGCTTTTTCAGGAAAATCCGGTTGAGTGAGAATGGTGGTAAGGGTTTTTACCGCCGCATCAAAGACCTTTTTTTCCGATAAGGTGCGCAGACTGAGCACCGCCATATCACGTTGGGCGCTATTGCCAAATCGCGCGCCGATGGATTCAAATTGCTCGGCGAGCTGATCGGCACTTAACCCTCCGGCACCTTCGGCTAATAGCCCATTGGTCATTAACGCGACGCTAGGGCTGTTCCCATCACGGGCAGCTCCGGCATTAAAAATAATACGCAGGTCAACAATGGGTAATTCAGGAGCCGGTACAAAATATACACGTGTGCCGTTTTTCGTGCTCCAGTGTTCAATGTTGGGGTTGGCATTAGCGGTGGTCAGTGCAAAAGCGCTGACCAACACAGAACAGATCAGTAAACGAATAGTGTTAGTGGTCATGTGAATGGCCTCCTATTGCGGCGACGGGCGAGGGCTGAGGATCCAGTACGGCCACGGTCAAGTGATCATCAATCAGGTATTTTTTGGCAACGGCTTGAACCTGCTTCGGTGTTACCGCGCGCAGGCGTTCTACAAATTTATCCATTAATTGCCAGTCGAGCCCCACCGTTGCAAGCGTTCCTATCTGCATGGCCTGGTAAAATACGGAGTCTTTTTCGTAAACCTTGCTCGCGACGACCTGCGCCTTAATGCGGTCAAGCTCGGCCTGGTCTACGAGTTCGGTTTTAAGAGTTTCGATTTGCGCACGAATGGCGGTTTCAAGCTCTTCTACGGACTTGCCGGTGGCAGGGGTGCCATCGAATAACATTAATTCGTCTAAGCGAGAATAGATGTCATAGCCTGCGCCAACGCTGGTCGCTACCTGTGTGCCACGCACCAATTGCTTGGCAAAGCGAGAACTTTCTCCGGCATCAAGAACACTGGCCAGCATTTCCAGCGCGTAAGGCTCCCATTCATGTTCAGCAGTCGCAACTACAGGTACCTTGTAGCCCATAATCATGTAGGGCACTTGAGCAGGTGCTTTCACGATGATGCGCCGAATACCTTTTTGCTCAATTTCTTTTTGGGGTTTTAGCACCGGAATGGGTCTGGCTTTCACTTTGCCATAGGTTTTTTTCGCCAGTTCAAAGACTTCTTTTGCATCCACGTCGCCAGCCACAACTAACGTTGCGTTATTGGGTGCGTACCAGCTTTGATACCAGTCACGCATATCATCTACGGTCATGTTTTCCAGGTCATCCATCCAGCCGATAATGGGGTGATGGTAAGGGCTGTTAACAAAGGCGGTGGCCGCAAAATGTTCATAGGTTAATGCGCGAGGTTTGTCGTCGGTGCGCATACGGCGTTCCTCCATGACAACCTTCACTTCTTTGGCGAAGTCTTCTTCACGTAAATTGAGATTGGCCATACGATCAGCTTCCAGTTTGAAGCTAATGTGCAGACGGCTTTTTTCCAGTTGTTGGAAATAAGCGGTGTAATCCTGGCCGGTGAAAGCATTCTCCCGGCCGCCATTGGCGGCGATGACCCGGGAAAACTCGTTAGGGGCGAGCGCTTTAGTGCCTTTAAACATCATGTGTTCCAACACATGAGCGACGCCAGTTGTGCCGTTTACTTCGTAGCTGGAGCCAACCTTGTACCAGATTTGCGACACCACGATAGGCGCGCGATGGTCTTCTTTAACGAGAATTTTCAGGCCGTTGGCAAGTTGATATTCGTGAACATCGCCGGCGCTGGTAATGTGGCCTTCTTTACTGGCCGGCATGGCGGCAGTAGTTGAGGGCGCCATGCTGGCATCCTGTGGGGGTATGGAGCGTGGGGTAGCACAGCCCGCGAGTACCGCGGTCGCAAGCGCCGCAGCGGAAAATGTTAATAATGGATTCATAAGCCTCTCGTCGTTTATTATTTGTTCAGCGGTTGGTTCAGTTTCGATACAGATCGTTAATTCGGGGTCTCGCTCATAATCGTGGTGACGCCATATTCTGGTGTTTATTATCCTAGAAAGTTCAGTTGGGCGCGGAAAAGACATGCAAGTTTTTGAATTTGCTAGGTGCAGCAAGAGCTTTTGTGGGTTTCCGTGTTCCAACTGATTTTTCTAGGATTCTGGTTGCTTGTTTTTTATACAGCTAACACCCCATACATGGCTGACGCCCCATGCCTGCGAGTGGTAGGATAGTCTACCCAATTTACTCGACTCCAGCGAACCACTTAATTTGGCTCAGTATATAGTCATACGGTGAGCAGTATTGGCAGGAGTCTCTCACAAAAAGCCTGTTTGGCGATGGTCTGACCACAAAATTTCATGTTTGGTTTCATAAAAAAGAAGTTCACTTCCGCAAGAGACGGTTCAAAGGACAGTTCAAAGGACGGCTCTAAAGACGACGTCAACGACGTCGAAAAGGGTGAGTCGATAACAGCGCCTGAATCTGAGGCCTCTGAATCAGCGCTGACTACATCAACGCGGGCTAAAGTAGACGCTTCTGAGTTAGAAGCGCCCACAACAGATGTGCTTTTGGCATCGGTCGAAGAAAAGCCTTTAGAAATATTCTCGTCGGAGGTTGAAGAGCCTCAGGCAAAAGAGCTTCGGCCTGAAGAGCTTCGGCCAGAAGAGCTTCGGCCAGAAGAATCGCTTTCAGCCGCAAGCGATTTACCAACCGATACTGTGCCGCCTACCGTTGTAAATGAGGAGGCAGCAGCGAAAGCAAACGAAGAACCTAAGAAAGAAGAGCCTAAGAAAAAAGGCCTCTTTGCTCGTCTTAAGGCAGGTCTTAGCCGTACCCGAAGTGGTATCACCGATGGTTTGTCGAATTTGGTCTTGGGCAAAAAAGCCATCGATGACGATGTGCTAGACGAAATCGAAACCTTGTTGCTGACTTCGGACGTGGGAGTAGATGCCACGCAGGAAATTGTCACTGACCTCACCGGACGCATTAAACGCAAGCAGTTAAATGACGCCGACGCGCTTTTCGCAGCGCTGCGAGAAGATATGACCGCCATCCTTGCGCCATCGGTAAAGCCGCTGGACATCAATATCGGCGCTGCACCTTATGTGATCCTCATGGTCGGTATTAACGGCGCGGGCAAAACTACCACCATTGGCAAATTGGCTAAAAAATTCCAGTTAGAAGGCAAGTCGGTAATGCTGGCGGCGGGTGACACCTTCCGCGCCGCCGCCGTTGAGCAATTGCAGGAATGGGGCAAACGCAACGACGTCAGCGTCGTCGCCCAGCACGCCGGAGCTGATTCAGCCTCCGTCATTTTTGATGCCATACAATCCGCCAAATCCAAAGGCATCGACGTACTCATCGCCGACACTGCCGGGCGTCTGCATACCCAATCCAATCTCATGGAAGAACTGAAAAAAGTGCGCCGCGTCATCACCAAGCTGGATGAAACCGCCCCCCACGAAGTCATGCTGGTGTTAGACGCCGGCATTGGCCAAAATGCCGTCGTGCAAGCCGAACAATTCCGCGACGCCGTCGGCGTATCCGGCATCACCCTCACCAAACTCGACGGCACCGCCAAAGGCGGCGTCATCTTCGCCGTCGCCAAACGCCTCGGCCTACCCATCCGCTACATCGGCGTAGGAGAAGGCATAGACGACCTGCGACCGTTCAATGCCGACGAGTTTGTAGATGCGTTGTTGGCGCGGGATG
>NVUB02000235.1 GCA_002401775.2 Ectothiorhodospiraceae bacterium | reverse complement strand
GTTAATGGCTCTTGGGTACGCAAAGCCCGACCCACTTCTTCTGTTAAGCGCTGATCAAAGAAACGACGATTGTTAACCCCAGTTAGTGAATCCGTTAACCCCACGCGTTTAAGGCGTTCATGGTTCGTCGCATTTTCAATACAAATGGCCACCACGGTGGCGAGTCGTTGTAAAAAGTCGGTCGCAGCACCTTCGATGTAACGCGCCTCTTGCTCACTTCCCAAGTTAAGGCAACCAATCAGACTACCGTAACGCACCAAGGGCAATGAAGCTATGCTACGCAGTGACGTTGTACCCTCGGCAAATAAAAACCCGTGGTCACGAGCATGGTAGGCACCCAGCATGGGTTCAGATGAAACACCAAACAAACTATCGAGTTCATCTAAATCATGTTGAAATAGCAGCTGGTCCATGTCTCCCAATCGCACGCCTTCCTCTTCAAGAATGCGCTGAATTTCATATTCGGGATCATGTAATACCAGGCTCACGACATCCAAGCGGAAGGCGGTGCGGTAATTAAACAATACACGCTGTACTAACTCAGTCAGCGATGGAGTGCCGATCAAACGCAGTTCCTGCTCATGAAAACGGCGTTGCTTTTGCTCGTTTTCACGAGCCTGGCTAAGAAAGGCGCGAAGTTTGCGCCGAAGATTTTGGTTTTCACGGTAGAGGTCGTCAGTCATGACGGGTTCCGTGCGTCGATTACTCGCATTTTGCTTCACAACGTTCACCCCCACTCTCAACACCCTGGCCGATGGATGATTTCACCACGCCCCTACATATACCTTATCCATAAAGTGGGCGATGGCTAATCAACAATAGTAATAGCGACAGAAAACAGGATTATTTGAGCGGTAATGACTCGATCTATGCGGCCACGGCCTATGCGACCAGTTGGCGCGCCATGGTATCGAGTTCGTCCCGGCTTTCGATGGTTTGCTCCATGACCTTAGCCACTTGTTCAGTAGTAATGCCCAACGCCTGTAACAGGGACTCTGGCAATTCCTCGCTCTCAGCATCCCCCATGGCGAGGCTTTTCAAGAGACGGTCAGCCAACGCCACTACCTGTACGTAGTTGGCATGGGGCCCATCGTAATCCACATTATGGTGCTCTTTTTGCACCACGACAATTTCCTTTGGCATATTCCAGGCATCCATTAACCATGCCCCCATTTCCATGTGGGTAACACCGACCAGACGTTGTTCTAACTCAAGGATTGACACTTCAGGTTCGGCCTTTACCGCGTTGTGAAGCACCGAAAATTCTTTAGGAAACAAATGCCCCAACAGCAAAAATCCAAAATTGTGCAATAAACCGGCCAAATACGCAGTGCCTGGTTGCGGGCGTTTTTCACGCGGTATAATTTTGCACAGCGTCTGTGTTATTGCCGCACTATAAGTGGCGTGCTGCCAAAATGAATGCAGACCCAAAGGGCCTTCTGTGGGAACTTTAAAGGGTCGTGTTGCCGCAACACCCAGGGAGATATTCATCACCATGTCATAACCCAGCACACGGGAGATAGCCTGACGCACTGAGGCCACCTTGCCCTGATACCCATAAAACGGAGATTGCGCATAACGCACGATCTGCGCCGTCAAACTGGGGTCTTTTTCGACCAGCTTGGCCAAATCTTCAGCATGGGCATAAGGGTTAGCATTAAGCTGCATAATTTTTTGTGCCAACGATGGCATTGCGGGCAAATCCGTAAGGCGTTCAATACGCTGACGCATATTGGCAACAGGCACTGCGGCAGGCGCTGGTTTTTTTTCAACAACTTCAACCACTTTTTTTACCTTACGTTCTGCTTGCTGTTTAATCTGTTGCTGGTACTTCAGGTCTGCCGGTTTTTGGGTAGGCCGTTTCTCTGCAATTTGTGAAAAGGTATTGCCGTACCAGGCATTGCTGTGCAGCAATTGGAAGTCCTGGCCGGTAATTTGTATTAATTCTCCGGCATTTCCAGAAGCGATGTAGACATAATCCTGGTCAAGCAATGAATCATCTATCACCGTTTCGAAACTGTAGGCTTCACCCAATGCTGGCAATATGCCGGGTGAACAATCCGCAAACACGCCCCGATAATCAATTTCTTCGGCTTGTAGAAGTTTGCGGTGCAGCTGTCGATTTAAGGCGTCCAGTTTCAGGCGATGGGTAATGGGTAATACTGCCATCACCATGCCACTGCTGTCTTTCAGGATCATTGCGCGCGCAACACAGGAAGGCGATATTTCTCCGACATCACCCTGCCAACGCCCTTCGGCATCAACCGGGCACGTGATGATTGTAAAGCGTACATCCTGCGTTTCGAGATAACGTCTTACGGTAATCGAGGTAGACATAACAATCCTTGGTTCATGTATTCGTGAAAATTCTGCACCATGGCGACAATATCAATGCCACCGCAATAGCATGTTATTAGCGGCAGACATGGGGGAAAGTATAGTCAGATTCTAGGAAAAGCCCGCGCCCGTTCGTCACCTGACAACTGGGGATTTCGATAACTCGCTGATAAAAATAATAAAATTAAAAACCATTATTGCTAAAATAGCGCAATAATCTGATTAGTTATGTGGAATATATGGGGGGTGCGACGAAGAAGTGAGTTCTGAATTACGCTGCCTGTCGTCAACAGCACGAGTACGTCGGGTCGTTACTCGGAGTTGTGGACTGAGTTGATAATGCATCTCTGTTTAGTGTCCAATTGATATTTCGGTGTCCACTTCTGCCGGTGGTTTAAGCGGTGACTTCATTAATCGCCGAAAAGCATCCAATGAAAAAGTCGGCTTGCCAGGAGCACCATATTGAACCTTTAGTGCATTAGGCATAATCTGACGTTGGCCGTTTACACCTAATGTTTGCAGGTGATATTTTCCCAACGGCAAATCGTCGGGCACTTGTAACGTCCAAGCACCGCTGGAATCCGTTCCAACGGTGACGGCTGGCAACAGGGTGACGGAGGCCAGCGTTGCTTGCCCGGCAAAAAAGGCGGCGCCCCGGGCAATAGTGACGCTGCTGTGATGGCCCGTTGCGGGATAAACTGCCCTTAATTGCGGCGTCCCTGGTTGACTGATATCGAACATTTTTAGACCATTCTGTAAACCCAGCACATACAGTTTATGCTCGTCCAGCTGCAAACTGGCAATCGCTTCATCGTTGTTAAGCTGTCCGAATTTTACAGGCCCAGTATCGCTCAACCGCCATAAATGAATGTTACCCGACACGCCTGCTGCCGAGCTGATACTAGCCACTAAAAGCTCGCCTTGAACGCGCACAAGATTAAAACGGCCGGGCAACTTAACGTGTTGGCTTAGCAGACCATTGTCAGCGACTCTCTGCCCCAGTAGCCCGTTATCCGTTGCCAGCCACAATGTATCTTCATCCAGCCACATATCACGCACTTGCACGTTATAACGCGCCACTTCCACCGGCTGCTGCGGATCTCGCATATCCATCACTAACAGGCCAGCCTGATCATCCGCAATATACAAATATTCATTCACAGCCACTACGTTTGTGGCTTCTCCGGGTGTCGGTATAGCGCCAATTTGTGTGGTGTAAAAAGGATCGAGAATATCAAAAACAGCGACGCCAGCATCTCCCTCCGCCACATAGAGACGCTCGTCCTCTATCCATAAGTGCTGACTTGAACCTTGGGTATCCAGCCCGGTGACCCAAATAGGGTTAAGCGGGTTTTTAATGTCATACACCTGGACGCCACCTTCGCCGCTGGCGGCGTAGAGGTAAGTATCTTTACTGAGCAATTGTTGCAAGGTGCCACTCGCGTGGTATCGGCTCACATAGGTTGGCCGTGAAGGTTCGCGCACGTCCACAATTTTTATGCCGCCCCACCAGTCCAATACATAGGCATAGCCACCTTTAACCTTCACGCCCCAGGCTGCTCCATCGGTATCAAAACTGCCAATGATTTGTGGGACAACAGGCCCGCGCGTATCCACAATTTGTAACCCGGCTTCCCAACTGGCGACATAAAGCAGGCCATCGCCTAACTCAATGCCGCGCGCGTTACCCGGTATCGGCGTGTGACCGATAATGCTGGACTGGCGCGGATTGCTGACGTCCAGGGTATATAAGCCTTTATCAAAAAAGGCCACGTACGCGCGACCATCCTGCAAGGCCACAGCCTCGGCCTGCCCCTTCGGGTCGAACTGTGCGAAGGGTTCGGGTTGCGTTGGATCACTGACGTCAAACATCAATAGTCCTCCGCGATCATCAGCAACAAAGGCAACATTATTTTCCACGTCAATATCCCATGCTTTACCGGGAGTATCGTAACCACCGAGTCGGCGCGGACGTTTAATATCACTGAGATCAATAATGTGGAAACCACCGCGATGGTCCGCCAGAAAAAGCGTTTTATCCACCAATTTCATGGTGTATGCCAGACCCAGCCCAGCCATTGCTTCTGGGGGTAATTCAGCCGTCCACTTAGGTTTTCGCGGGTTTTCAATATTGATAATTTGTAAGCCCTGGTCGTCGTCTCCCACCAGCGCATAATTTCCCAACAGCGTCACTCCCTTACTTGAGCCCGGCGTATGGTAATTGGAGATATGTCGCAGCTGACGCGGATTACTGATGTCATATAAATGCAATCCGGAAAACCAGTCTGCGACATACAAAATATCTTCTTGCCCTTCCAGGCCGAATGCTCCCCGGCGACTCCCGCCAAGATTCAGACCTTCTGGTGAAATAGCACCGTCGCCTCCACCGATCATCATCACCCGTTGCAAACCACGCGGTGTGGCCAGTAATGCAACATCGCCCTGCAAGGCACTGAACATGACTGGAGCACCGGCGCTAAATACTGCTCCACTACTGGGAAGCTCAGGATTCGCAATCCCCATGCGCAGTACATTACCTGCCGCTAAATGCAGCAGTACGCTTTCATCTTTAGCCACGTTGGCATTCAACGAAAAGCCGCTGATCGCACCGCGTTTATTGAAACTACCACGCCACTGCAATTGTTCGGGGCGACTCACATCAAACAGCACCAGCCCACCACGGCCATCGCTTATCAGCGCCAGCTCTCCAGCGAGTTGCACGTCCTGTGGCGTTCCCGATGTCCGTTGTCTATCGTTAACAACAGCCTGTTCATGCCGGATATCAAGCACCGCTATGCCATCGTCCAGCACAGCCCACACATTCTGATGGCGTACGGCGATGGCACTCGCTTCCACGGGTAATATCCACCGCGCAACAAACTGAGGCTCGTCATCAATCATTTCTAAAGGATCATCAAACCACCACTGTTGAAGGATCGAACGCCCCATACCTGCCTCAATCAGTACGTGGGCAACATAACCATTTCGTTCTTTTTTCTGGCTGTCTTGTTCTTTTTTCTGGCGATAGTCGAGCTGCACATCAAGCACTTTGCCCACCGACGCAAGTGTCGACAACACAACGGGGGCGTGAGGCTTAGTCACATCCAGCCATAGCATACGACCATCATCCAATACCGCGAGTAAATGATGATTGGCCTGATGATTGGCATAGTACAGCTGAGCGACCGAACTACCGAGAGCAAGTTGACCGACGATACGCGCATCACTCGTCAGCTCAGGGAAGTCCACCACCAATAAACGCTGGTCATCCGTCACTAAATAGGCCCACTGAGCATTGCTCGCCATGGCTACGGGTGATGAATGTAAAGGCAATCGATGGGTGATATAGGGCCCAGCAGACATCAGCGCCAATTGTTTCCCAGGCACCCATTTCAGTTTGACGCTAGCGGCCTTGCCCTGCTGCAAAACAGTCGGCTTAATGGCGATAACCTGCGCAATATCGATAGTATTCACGTCCGTCTTTTGAACGGCTGATTTTTGCACGGATGTCTGCAGCACCCCACATGATGTCAATGTACCGAACAGGCCCAATAAAATGAGCACAAATCCAACGGTCGCAAAGGCGGGGACCTGCCGCGTTGACGTTTTAACCCTGATAACTGAAACCATTACCGAACGTTATCTCACCTTGCGCAGGTATTTTTCCTGCTTATAGATATTCTCCGGCAGTGAAGGAGCCAGACCTTTAATAGCACTGGCTGGCGGCACATTAACCGACTCAATCCCTTCAATAGGGGCCGACCCCGCAAGCCCCGAAGCCCGAGTGCTACTAAATCGTCCCTTACCGATCTTAATTAGCGCTTTGGCTTCACGAAGACTAATAGGCTCAGGCTCATAAAATACGCCTCGGAATTCCTCATTAATCTGACGAATGTAAATAAAATACGTCTTGCCCACAATAAACTTATACTCTCGTGAGCGCCACACATCGACGGGATCTCGCTTGTCGGTAAACAGGGTCTTTGAGTGCACCTTCAATGTGCCCTTGCTCTGCTTAAGATACAGCAACGTATATGACCCCTCATCCTGTCTCAACAGCGTTTGGCCCTGAAATTCTATGCGGACAGGATCATTTGCGACACCTTTACTTTTGTAGGCCGTAGGACGAATGAAGTAAACCGTCGCAACCTCAGCCTTTTTCTCAGCCGTTATTTTTTCCTTCACAAGCTGTGGATGGCCTTGGTAAACACGCGCCGTGGCGCAACCGACCAACGACAATATAACCGCTAACCACAAACCGTTTTTGACCCATTGACGCACTTTCATTCTACAACCCCCTACGACTGGTTATCTTTGTATCTTTGCATCTTTGTATTTAATAACATGAGTACTAATAACAACTATAGACTTTTCTACACCGGTCACGGTGCAGGGTTAGAAAATTGCTGCTGTATGCCCTCGATACCGGTCAGAATTTCTTCACTAAGAACAAGTTCGGCACTGGCCAGATTACTTTGTAATTGCGCCATAGTGGTCGCGCCAATAATAGTACTGGTCACAAATGGGCGACTGCTTACAAAAGCCAAGGCCATCTGTGCAGGGTCAATATGGTATTCCCGCGCTAGCGCAACGTAAGCCTGGGTGGCGGCTTCCGCTTGAGGACTAGAGTACCGCGTAAAACGCTCGTACAAGGTAATACGGCCATCGGTAGGTCGTTGGCCATTTATATACTTTCCGCTCAGCACACCAAAACCTAAGGGTGAATAAGCCAGCAAACCGCAATCCTCACGATGAGCGACTTCGGCCATACCGACTTCAAAACTACGATTCAACAAACTGTATGGGTTTTGTACGCTGACCACACGCGGCAAACCACACTGCTCGGCTAGCCGTATAAATTCCAGGGTGCCCCACGGCGTTTCATTAGACAGCCCAACGTAGCGGATTTTCCCCGCTTTCACCAAATCAGCCAGCACCTGCAAGGTTTCTTCAACCGGCGTCACCGGTGGGTCAACAGGCTCAGGGCGATGTACGTAACCTAGCTCTCCAAAATAATTGGTCAGGCGGTCAGGCCAATGGAGTTGATACACATCCAGGTAGTCGGTTTGCAAACGTTCAAGGCTGCCGTGCAAGGCCTGTTCAATATTGTTTCTATCAAGCACCGCCCCTCCGCCACGAATATAGTCCATGCTGTCAGAGCGGCTCGCGACCTTGCTGGCAAGCACAATGTCACCACGTTTACCACGCGCCTTCAGCCAACGACCAATAATCTGCTCGGTCATCGTGTAGGTGTCCGCTTTTGGGGGTACCGGATACATCTCTGCGGTGTCGATAAAATTTACCCCAGCCGACAACGCAATATTCAGCTGAGCATGGGCCTCCGCTTCAGTATTTTGCTCGCCCCACGTCATCGTGCCGAGACAAATAACACTGACCTCGACATCTGTCCGACCTAGTTTCCGGTATTCCATCGCGCACCTCACAACCTGTAATACATTCACAGGAATCAATAGAGTAAAGAAAACCGCACCACACGGCTACTCAAACACCCAAAATACCCCCAACCATATCGTTAAACTTCCTCAACCTGACACAGAAATCATTCCAACTCACTAAAACCTAGTGTAATGTCCCGTATGGAGTGACGAGTAACAAGCTGCTAGTAATCTATACTGACGTTAACAAAAAGGTCTTAGGTGAGTGCTGATTAAATATTAAGCAGCTATTGGTGATGTATTCGCAATCAATACGGTAAGGGAGAATCAGGATGAGGCACCGTGTAGCAATATTTTGCAATGTTCAGGCCGCAGACTTCACGCGGCAATTTACCCTGAGATTAGTGTTTGGTTTGGTCGCCACTTCGTTATTCTTCAGCGCCGCTCATGCAGACATCATACTCACAGCACCACCCCGCGAAACTACCGAAGCTGGCGAAAAGCTTTACGAGCCTCTCGCAAACAGCCTGAGTGAATTACTCGGCGAAAAAGTCGTCTACCAACATCCCGGCACCTGGCATAATTACCAAAAACAACTTCAAAACGATAAATATGACATCGTTTTTGATGGCCCGCACTTTGCCGCCTGGCGCATGACCAGCCTTAAGGCAAAACCGCTCGTACGTTTACCGGGCAGTCTACGATTTGTACTGGTAACCACCGTTGCAGAAAATGATATTAATAAGGTTAAAAAGCTCATTGGCAAACCTGTTTGTACCCTGCCTTCACCCAACCTTGGCGCACTTACTTTATATTCCATGTTTCCCAACCCTGTCACACAACCGGAGTTCCGACAGATTCGGGGTGGCTTCAAGCAAGTGACAAAAGAGTTACTGGCGGGTAATTGCCGTGGCGCCATCATGAACAGTACGTTTTTTTACAAAAAATTACCGGTGGAAACACGCAATAAATTTAAAGTGTTAACCGAAAGCAGTCCAATCATAAATCAGGGCATTACGGTTAGTCCCAGAGTTAGCAAAACAGCTCAACGTAAAATGTTACGCGCATTAACCACCCAATCCGGTACTGCCGCTATACGTCCCATCTTGGATCGCTTTGCCCATAAAGCCAACGCTTTCATACCCGCAAAAAAAGAAGAATATGTGGGGAAAAATCTACTTTACGACAACATGGTTTATGGATGGTAAAGACAGCATTCCTAAAAAACGACACCTATATAGTATTAAAGCCCCTTGGCGCCGCATCTGAAAGCGCTTAGACAGTTGATGAACCGCAAACATGCCAACTCACAGCTCACAGAGCACACAGGACACCCACCTTAGCAAGCTCCATAAATTACACCGTTGGCGTCAGCCATCCGGACTGATTTTTGTTTTTTTGCATAACGGACCTGTTAGCACGTCCACGATAACACCCCCCGTCATGCCAGTGCATACCCTCCGAGACACTTGTGACCTTTGGTGATTTGTGCAGAGAATATAAAGGTCGGCATACAAAAAGCCATTTTCAAAAACAACCAAACCACCAGCCACCGCCGAACCTTGCTGACTAACACGAACAGGGGGAAACAGAAAATAGAGCACGTAACATAAATATGCTGTTAGGGGCTAAAACCTTGATTTTATAGTACCATTATAGTACTATAATTCTATGCCTCCTAAAATACGTGAATTACTTAGTAAATTACAATCTGCCGGCTTCGAAAATAGGGGAGGCAAAGGCAGTCATCGTAATTTCACACACCAAAAAGGAAGCAAGATTACTATCAGCGGAAAAACCGGAGATGATGCAAAACAATATCAAATCAAGGCAGTAAAAAAAGCGGTAAGTGAGGTGTCATAATGAGATTAAGCGATCAATATCTAAAGATAGTGGAATGGTCTGAAGAAGATCAGTGCTATATAGGCCATTGCCCTAACTTAATGTTAGGCGGCGTTCATGGTGACGATGAAGCTAAGGTATATAAAGAGTTATGCAAAACTGTAGAAGAATGGGTAGATATTTATAAGCAAGATGGAACCCCTCTCCCTAAACCAACAGCAGGGAAAAAATATTCAGGTAAATTTAACCTCCGTGTTGGTAAAGAATTGCATGAACAATTAAGTATCGATGCATTAAGAAAGGGTGAAAGCCTTAATTCATATTGCTTAAAAATGCTTCAAGGGTTGCACTCTCATCGCCCCTAGCCCCTAACACACAAGGATAAGCGCACGGCCAAGCCGCGACGTTATCATCAGGTTGAACAAGCCCGCCCCGTTGTTTGTTTGTACTTATCTATAGCAAATATCGAGTTTTTGATTTTTAAGAATGGTGGCATACTCGCTGATGGCACTGAATCTTAAGCAAGCATATGCCTCGTTCTGGTCAGGCGAACTTTAGACCAGTTTATTCAATCATTAAGTCCCAATTAAAGTTTGGGCTGTCCACTTTCAGTAAAAGGGGCATATATTTTTCCTTTAACATAGGCCCATCTATTCTGCCAAAAGAGCTACACCCTGGCATTACCCATTACCGACAGAAGGCTTCGCAACGAATAACCACCACTAAATGCACGGTCCGTTATTACGCGCGCCCCCCACAATACAGTAATACCCGCAGGAGTGACTTCAGCCGCGACCGACGAAAGAGCCGCCTAGCATCATACTGTTAGCAACTGACAGCATAGTCACACAGCGGCAGCAAGAATAGAGTCAATAAAGGGACTTTACACTATGGCCTCTTTGCCAGGCGATAACTGGTATTATTTACAGTATATTTTTTAAAAGTCAATAAGTGTTCTCGTTTTGCAGCCTAAAAATGCACATTTTAATCCTGTGTCATCGAAATAAATACATGAAAAAACAATAGGTTATGATAATTTTGCCAATGTATACTGCGACCTTTGAGGGGGAAATATGAGGCAAGCTCACTTTGCAACACCGTTTAAATGCGTTATATTGTGAAAAGGTAGTAAATTCATTAGCTTATGGCGATGCTTGGGGTGTATTGAAAGTGGGTAAACGAGCGTGCGTTATATACAACTGTTTTGCGTTTAAAGCGGTTGCGATAAAAAATTGATGTGAAACTATACCTAAGACTAGGGGTCTAAATTATGACTAAATTAATTCAACAATACGTCCAAATCTGGAACACTAAAAATACTGAAAATTTGCCGATCATTTTTTCGAAATCAGCTTTATATAAAGATGCCTTACAAGATGGGAATGCAATAGGGGTCTTGTCTGCTTCTATTAAAGAGACAGCCAGAGCCTTTCCAAATGTTTCATTTGAAATTATTACGTTAGTAAAAGATTCTACTGACAGTTTTATTGCGTTTGAGTGGTCAATGAAAGGCACTAATACAGGCTCTTTTTTTGGAGCAGAGCCAACGAATAAACAAATAGAAATATTAGGAGCAGACATTATTCAGATTAAGGACGAAAAAATAATATCAATTAGAAGTTATTATGATAGTGGTCAGTTTGCAGCTCAATTAGGAATTTAGATGATGAAAGAACCTGTAATAGTAGATATTCCGATAAAGATGGAAAAGTTTTTTGGCTGCTCTGGAAAAATGCTTAAACCATCAACAGACTTTGTAAAAGCAATCGTGAAAAAAATACGCAAAGGAAAGCTTATTACCCTTGAACAATTAAGAGAAAGGCTCGCTAGCGATTTTTGCGTTCAAACTGCCTGCCCCTCTAGCACTACCAAAGCTTTACAGTTGTTGTCAAAAGAAGAAGAACCTGTTTGTTATTGGCGTGTCATAAAGAAAAAGGGTGAGCTAATTACAAAATTCCCAAACGGAGTCGAAGGGCATGCCTCACTACTACAAAAAGAGGGGTTTGAAATAGACTATAGCAAAAAAAATCCGGTAGTAGTGGATTATGAGTCTAAGCTTGTTAAATTTGCATAAATCGGGTAAGGGCTGACAACTAATCAGCCCTCCCAAGTTAAAGAGCAAGTAAAGAGTGAGTAAAGAGGATGGAGTAAAGAGGACATCCATATTTAGAAAATGACAAAACAAAAAAATATTTCCTGATCTCACTGTTCTCTTTCGGTGAAATTTTGACTGAATCGTGAATATTTCGAGTGGAACGTTACTACAAAGCTCAAAACCAAAAATCATGCACAAGCGTGTTTATCAGCGAAAGCCGATAGTGGTGGTTTTATGTAGGGATTAAGTTTTCGTCAGGTCGGAAGGTACTGCTTACAGCCATCCCCCTGTGTCAGGATAGTTGTCGCCTCTGTTGAAATATAATAACAAGACAGGGGGCGGAAAGTATTTGAAATGCCCCGTTATTCAGAAGAGCGAAAATCTGCTGTATTGAAGAAGATGTTACCGCCTC
>NVUB02000234.1 GCA_002401775.2 Ectothiorhodospiraceae bacterium | reverse complement strand
TAGACATGGCCATTTTACCGCGTTATCGGGTTTCCCCGGGCTTGCCGTTCCTTTAATTACAAGGGGGTTGCTTTGGCTAGGTCGTATCCCGCGCGTTGCGGGCTGCCGGTTTTATTGCTTGCATTATGATCTTTATAAGTGATTTCACACTGGGAAAAGCTTAATGAAATATTCTCCTGAGGTTCTTCATCACCGGCCGCGACAATACGGTAATGGTTTATCAGGCAGTTATACAGTGTGTATTCCATAAATGTTTCGACCTTGTCGCTGCCGGTACGAACGAAGTTAAGGGTGGCTTTTTTGCCGGATGAACCTGAAACGGCTTCTTTGAACAGCGCGGCCACGGAATTGTCGGCTGTTTTGGTCAGGGTGACGGTGGACAGGGTGGGTTTGCCGACCTCACGGTTTGCCATTTTTCCGGCCTCCATGGTGATGGGACGTTTTACGCCAAATTTGACCGAATTTATTGCCACACATTGCTCAAAACCTTCTGCCGTGACGTTGCCTTTAATGCCTTCAATATCGAGATATATTGCCATTTGATTATCCTTTTTCCACTTTTGGTGACAGGTTACGCAAAAAATGCTGACACAGAAAACCCATAAACGATCCGTGACAGTGACTATAAAGGAAGCATATGGGTATAAATACCACTTATTACCAAAACCAACCGGTATCGAATGGCTGTTTGCCTCGTCATCCACTCAATTTTGCCGCAAAATCTGACTGTGCAGGTCAGCTCCTGTGCGCCAGTAACCGCGTTATCGTCCTTTTGCTTTTTGTGTCTGCTTGTTCGATTGAGGTTTGCCTGGGTGGTCGCGACAGGTGTAAGGTCAATATTCAGGGATAGCACAGCACTCCCACACACCTAAATTAAATAAAAAATCAGACCGAACACCAATGATGTTTTGTGTTTCATTAAAATACGTTTGGGTTTGCTAAAATGATGGTCGTACAAACGTGTTAAATGCGCGAAAGATGATGGGTAAACCGAGATTGTTGGGGTTGTGTGCGGGGCAGTTTCAAGGGGCGGGTTTTAAACCCGCCCTTGTTGTGTCTGACACCAAATAATCACCGACAACACGGATCGTAGGGGCAGGTTTCAAACCTGCCCTTGTTTTGTCGTTTGAATCAAATGGTATAAACGAATCGGTATTGCCGGTTGATTCCGGGCGGGTTTGAAAACCGCCCCTACGGGGTAATTCAATGGGTAATGTAGGGTGGGCACGTATTTGTGCCCACGTTCTCTGGTTCCCACGATCCTCTCTGGAAATTCATATTTTATTCTGTTAATTCACCCACCGTATGCGTTCCCACGCGGAGCATGGGAACGAGGAATACAGACTTGAAATTGGTGTTGAGAGATGGTGTCTACGAAAGGGATTAAACAGGACTGCCGCCCAGTGCTTTCCAACGATTGACGATGGCGCAAAACAGCTCGGCGGTTTTTTCGGTGTCGTAGACGGCGGAGTGGGCGGCGCTGCTGTCCCATTCGATGCCGGCGGCGGCGATGGCCCGGGCCAGGACGGTTTGGCCGTAGGCGAGTCCACCGAGGGTGGCGGTGTCGAAGGTGCTGAATTGGTGGAAAGGGTTGTGTTTGACGCCGGTGCGGGCAACGGCGGCTTTGAGGAAGGCGAGATCAAAGGCGGGGTTGTGGCCGACTAATATGGCGCGCGAACATTTGCTGCCTTTGAGGACGTTACGGATGGGCTCGAAGATTTTTTTCAGCGCGGGGCCTTCGTCTTCGGCAATGCGTAAGGGGTGATGGGGGTCGATACCGGTGAAGGCCAGTGCTGCGGCCTCCAAATTGGCTCCGGGAAACGGTTTTACGTGTGCGCTGACGGTGTCGCCGGGATAGACTATGCCTGAGGCATCCATGTGAATGGGCACGGCGGCGATTTCCAGCAGGGCGTCTGTCTCTGCGTTAAAGCCGGCGGTTTCCACGTCGACCACGACGGGTAAAAAACCGCGAAACCGTCGAGAGATACCATTGATAATGCCGCTGCTTAAGGGAGCGGTGCTGCCTTCTTTGCTGACGGATGAGGCGCTTGAAGCCGTACTTGAAGGTAGATTGGGTGTGTTCACAGCAATTTCCAGTGTAAGGTTTTTCCCGCAAAAAACGGTATAAGGGTTTCGTTTCCGAAGGGAATACTGTCCGGTACGATGTTTTCACGGCGTTCCAGGGTTATGGTGCCGGTATTACGCGGTAACCCATAAAAATCTGCGCCGAAATGACTGGCAAACCCTTCCAGGCTGTCGAGGGCATTGGCGCGGTCAAAAGCCGTGGCGTATAACTCCATGGCAATGTTGGCGCTGTAGATGCCGGCGCACCCGCAGGCCGATTCTTTGGCGCCTTTGCGGTGAGGTGCGCTGTCGGTGCCCAGAAAAAATTTGGCATTGCCACTGGTGGCGGCGTCGACCAGGGCCAGTCGATGGGTTTCACGTTTTAATACGGGTAAACAATAATTGTGCGGGTGTATGCCACCTACCAGCATGGCGTTGCGATTCAGGAGCAAGTGCTGGGGGGTGATTGTCGCGGCGACGTTGTCCCCGTGGGCGCGCACAAAGTCGACGGCATCTTTGGTGGTGATGTGTTCGAAGACGATTTTCAAGCTAGGAAATTGTCGCGTAAGGGGCATTAATTGTTCGTCAATAAAGACTTTTTCACGATCAAAGACGTCAATAGCCGGGTCTGTTGCTTCACCGTGTACTAACAGGGGGAGCCCATGGGCTTCCATCGCCGCCAAAGCAGGGTAGGTTTTTTGTAACTGTGTGACGCCGCTGTCGGAATTGGTGGTGGCTCCCGCCGGGTAGAGTTTGATGGCGAAGACTTCGCCGCTTTTTTTGGCACGGGATATTTCACCGGGTGTGGTGCTGTCCGTGAGGTATAACGTGAGTAGTGGCTGAAACGGGCTATCAGTTGGTAGGGCGTCAAGTATACGCTGGCGGTAGGCTTGCGCCATTTCTGTGGTGGTTACCGGCGGTCGGAGATTGGGCATAATGATGGCGCGCGCAAACTGCCGTGCCGTGTCGCCGATGACGGCGGCCAGTGCGGCGCCGTCGCGCACGTGCAGGTGCCAGTCGTCGGGACGGGTGATGGTTAGTTGGGTGATGGTTTGGCTCAATGTGTGGTTCCGCTTGTTTTTCTTTGTTCGTGGCTTAACGTGTGCTGATTTTACGTGTGTTTACTGTGTGTAGAAAAGTATGCTGCAATGTGTGCTGCAACAATGTGAGCGTAATGTGCAGCAAGTAAGTACGCCATTTTTAACGGTATCGTTAAGCACATCGTTTAAGAGTACGGCTAATATGAAGCTGTTGTTGAAACGGGTTCATCGCAAAACGTTTCCACAAACAAGGCTTTCGATAGCCGTATCTGGATGTCGTTATTATGGCATATATGCTGCTGGCGAAGTGCGGCGTCCCGGGAGACAATGGGCTTTTTTTAATGACATTTTTAAAAGCTCAGGTAGTCGTTCTTCTGTATAGCCTCTGGAGGTTTTGTGCGTATTCCCCGTATTTATCAACCCATTCCCCTTATCTGTGGTCAGACGGTGGAGTGTGATGCCCAAGCGACGGTGTACCTGACCAAGGTGCTACGCCTCAAAACGGGCGCTGATCTGGTTGTTTTTAATGGAGAGGGCGGGGAGTTCAGGGCGCGGGTAGGCGCGGTAGGGCGGCGCTCGGCCAGCATAGACATTGGTGAGTTTGTCCAGCGAGAGACGGAATCTCCATTGGAACTGACGCTGTTACAGGGTGTTTCTCGTGGGGAGCGAATGGATTATACGGTGCAAAAGGCGGTGGAATTGGGCGTTGCCCACATCACGCCAGTTGTTACGGAACGCACGGTGGTGAATTTGAAAGGTGACCGGTTGGTGAAACGCCGAGACCATTGGCAGGCGATAGTGAACAGTGCGTGTGAGCAAAGTGGGCGTAATCGGGTACCAATAGTGGCCGCAATACAGCCATTTACAGCGGTCATGAAGGAATCGGCCCAAACACTGGCGGAAGATAAGCATGCTTTAACGTTGGTTTTGCATCACCGGGCTGAAGCCAGCCTTGATGACTTGCCCATTCCTCAGGGACCTGTGAGTTTACTCATTGGCCCTGAGGGAGGCTTGTCGGATGGCGAGATTGCTACGGCCGAGGCTGCCGGTTTTGTGCCCGTTAAACTGGGGCCGAGGGTGTTGCGTACAGAGACAGCCGCGTTGGTTGCCTTGTCAGTATTGCAATGGCTGTGGGGGGATTTGGCGGTATCGGACGCCGCCGCTTTGAGTGTGCGAGAGTGAATGCTTTACGAATGTTGCGTAACCTTCGGTTTCTTTCGCAACGCCAACGATTGCAGTTATACCCCCCCTTCTTTTTTATGCGGATGAAAGTGTTGGAGTTAACGGATGATTGGCAAACGGTGCGTTTGCGCCTGCCGTTAAATGTATTTTCCAGCAATATGGGCGGGTGCATGTTTGGTGGGCATCAGGCCTCTTTGGCAGACCCCGTTGCGGCACTGGCTTGCGCGCGACGCTTTCCGGGGCATGAGGTGTGGACGCGGGCGATGACGATTGATTTTGTCGCAGAAGGTAATAGCGACTTAGAGTTACGCTTTGAATTTGATCCCTTGGTGGATCAAAAAATCCGCGATGACCTTGCCGCGCGCGGTCGAAGCACCCCTCAGTTTGAATATGGTTTTTACCGACAAGATGGGGTTTTATGTAGTCGAATACTGAATGTTGTCGCGATTCGCCCCAAGGGTTATAAGGCTCTTCAGGGCGGCAAATCTGAAACAATAAAATAATCATGATTTTTTATCTGTTTTCACGCTATACTCGGACGCGTTCATTTGGGGAGTATTACTCGGTGAACTTTTTTGCAAGGCGCGCATGTCAACATCATATTTTGGTTAGAGTATTTGGTTTAAGTCTCAGGTTTAAGTTGTTGGTTTAAGGCTTAGGTTTAAAAGCCGACTTGAATAATTGGCTTCAGTATTTGGCTGAAAGTTTGTGATGTTAATGGTTGGAAATTCTGACAAAATGCGCGACGCGACAGTGTCATACCAGAATGTACAGTGGTATGAAAAGTAAGGTATGAAAAGTAAGGTGCAAAAAGTGTGGCGCAAAAGTATGATGCGGACATGAGCGCAGGTAAGGAACGGTATCTGATTCAACAACTGATGGCAGTTGCACTTACAGGGACTGTCTTTCAAGTTAGGTTTATGCGGTAAAATTTTATGTCGTGACGGACTTTAGAAATTTAAGGTGAAACCATGCGTGAACAAGAAACATTTGCAAATCGACTGACTCATTTAATAAAAGAACACAGCATTTCTCATGCGGAAATTGGCCGTGTCGTAGGTGTGTCGGGACAAGCCGTAGGCAAGTGGGCCAAAGGCGGCAATATCGAATACGAAAACCTCAAAACCCTGTCAACACATTTTAGTGTTAACTGGATTTGGTTGCGTTACGGCGATGACGCCATGATCTCTTTCAGTGAGCGTCGTACCGGAAGCAAAACCCGTCGTACCGTTATTAAAGATATTATTGATAACGAGCAGCGATTGCGTTTGGCGATGGATGTGGCTTCAATTGGTACCTGGGACATGGATCTCATTGGTGACCAAATTGTCATGTCCGAAATGTTGCACCAAATGCTGGGCGTGAAAGGCCCCAATTTTGTGGGTAATAAACGCGACTTGCTTGAGCTGGTGACTCCTGCGGATCAGGAGCGTGTTGATGCGGTGTTGAGCCGGGCTATCGAAAATCGCGAACCGAGTTTTGATGTAACTCATTTACGAAATAGTGGAATGGGGCAGCTTCGCCACCGTGGCAAGGTGATGATGGACGAAGCAGGCCGACCTGTCCGTATCGTTTGCGTAGTGACTCGAGTTGAACATCTCTCAGGTTGACGTCAGCTGACACGATCTGGCCCCATAAATGGGGCCAGATGCGGTGGCCGCCAATTGTTGAAGACGTTATCCCTCAATGGCCATTATTTGTACTGATGGTATATCCGATACCGCAAACCGCTCTCAGCAACGCCTTGCTGCTCCCCCTACAACTTCCCCTGCAACTTCCCCTGCAACTTCCCGCAACGTCCTGTTATCCCCTGATTTTTCTGTTTATGCTTTTGTTTTTAAAAGTGTTTTTTTGGTTTCGTGGGGCCTTAATCCTGTCTTTCCCTGCTTGACCTGTGCAAATAAAACAACGATCATACGCGGCTCTCGGCGCCTTGGGCGCTAAGAAGCGTGTGTGTCTGATGCTATTATGGTGATTTTTGGCGATGAGTTTGGGAGCTGAATTTGGGAGCTGAACTTGGGAGCTGAACTTGGGAGAGTGTTACCCCATTTTTTCCTAAATAGGCCGTCTGTAATAACGATGTTAGCTAGAATAAGTGCCGGGTGAATGAAGGACCAGGCTTTACTTCCAGATATACGCCCCAATTATTGATGGCTGATGTTGAGTTTCCATCGCTGTGGTTAAACTTTACTTAAGATGTAAGTGGCTTAACTTTGTTTAAGGTAAGTGGCTTAACTATGTTAACTATGGCTTAACTATGGCTTAACTATGGCTTAACAGTAGCCTGGTAGACGATGACGCCAGCACCAGCACCACCACCACCACCAAAAGTAGGCGCTATTAGGCGAAAGTAGGCGCTACTAGGCGAAAGTAGCGCTGAATTAGGCGAAAATAGGCGCTTTAAGCGACGCCTCTACGCCGCCTGTGTAGAGGCAAAACATGCAAACTAATAGACAAAACAGGCAAAAAATTCCAGAGAGGTTGGAACATGTCCCAGCAAGTACAGATATCCGATGTTGATGCCGCAGAAACTCAGGAATGGGTGGAGGCACTGGCCGCGGTCATCGAACAGGAAGGCGTTGAACGCGCACATTTTTTGCTCGAGCAACTTATCGACAAGGCGCGGCGTTCCGGCGCTAATTTGCCCTTTTCCGCCAATACCGCCTATGTGAATACCATTCCTACGCACCTGGAAGCTGAGCTTCCGGGTGATCAGGCCATTGAAGACCGGATTCGTTCCTATATTCGTTGGAATGCCATGGCCATGGTGGTTAAAGCCAATCGCAAGAGCGGCGAACTGGGTGGTCATATTGCGACCTTCGCTTCAGCCGCGACCTTATACGATATTGGTTTTAACCATTTTTGGCGTGCGCCGACGGAAACTCACGGCGGTGACCTCATCTATTTCCAGGGACATGCCTCTCCGGGTATGTATTCCCGCGCCTTTCTTGAAGGCCGTTTGACCGAAGAGCAATTGGATAATTTCCGTCAGGAAGTGGATGGCAAGGGCTTGTCTTCCTACCCGCATCCGCATTTGATGGGTGATTTTTGGCAGTTCCCCACCGTCTCCATGGGGCTGGGGCCGATCATGTCGATTTATCAGGCCCGCTTCATGAAGTACCTGCAGCATCGCGGATTGGCCGATACTGAAACGCGCAAGGTGTGGGCATTTATTGGTGATGGCGAGACTGACGAGCCGGAATCATTGGGTGCTATTTCACTGGGCGGTCGTGAAAAGCTCGATAATTTAGTCTGGGTGGTGAACTGCAATTTACAGCGTCTTGATGGCCCGGTACGCGGCAACGGTAAGATAGTGCAAGAGCTGGAAGGCAGCTTCCGCGGTGCTGGTTGGAACGTGATTAAGGTCATGTGGGGCAGTTATTGGGACCCCTTGCTGGCCATGGACAAAAATGGCCTGTTGCAACAGCGCATGATGGAATGCGTGGATGGCGATTTCCAAAACTACAAATCCAAAGATGGCGCCTATGTGCGTGAACACTTCTTTGGCAAATACCCAGAGCTGAAGGCGATGGTGTCGAAGATGTCTGACGACGATATCTGGCGCCTCAATCGTGGGGGTCACGATCCCCATAAAGTGTTTGCCGCTTACCATGCTGCGGTGAATACCAACGGCCAGCCTACCGTTATCTTGGCGCAAACCGTCAAAGGTTACGGGATGGGTTCAGCGGGTGAAGCGCAGAACCGCACGCATTCGCAGAAAAAATTGCAAGACGATGAAATGATCGATTTCCGGGATCGTTTTAACATTCCATTGAACGACGAAGATGCCGCCGCCGGTAAATATTTTGTGCCGGAGGCTGATAGCGAAGAAATGCAGTACATGCATGCCCGCCGTCAAGAGCTGGGTGGCTACTTGCCTTCACGTAGCACTCAAGCGCCTCCGTTGGAAATCCCTGACCTGTCTGTGTTTGATGCCATCCTGAAGGGCAGTGGCGATAAAGAAATTTCCACCACCATGGCCTGGGTGCGCATGTTGACGATGTTATGCCGCGATAAAAACATCGGCAAAAACATTGTGCCTATCGTGCCTGACGAGGCGCGTACCTTTGGTATGGAAGGCATGTTCCGTCAGTTGGGCATTTATTCTTCCGTGGGCCAGTTATATACGCCGCAGGATAAAGACCAGATCATGTTTTATAAAGAGGACAAGAGCGGTCAGATCCTCGAAGAAGGGATTAACGAAGCGGGTTCAATGTCGTCCTGGATTGCAGCGGCAACGGCGTACAGTAGCCACGGCGTTAATATGATTCCGTTCTACATCTATTATTCGATGTTTGGTTTCCAGCGCATTGGTGATTTGGCCTGGGCTGCGGGCGACATGCAGGCCCGTGGTTTCCTCATCGGCGGTACCGCAGGTCGTACTACGCTGGCGGGTGAAGGCTTGCAACATCAAGATGGCCACAGTCTGATCATGTCGGACACCATTCCGAACTGCGTCAGTTATGACCCTACCTTCAGCTATGAAATGGCCGTGATTATCCATGACGGTATGCGCCGTATGTTCGCCGAGCAGGAAAACGTGTTTTATTACGTGACCGCAATGAACGAAAATTACACGCATCCGGCTATGCCTGAAGGTGCTGAAGAAGGCATCATCAAGGGGCTGTACAAGTTCCGCACTGCAGAAAACACCGGCAACAGTAAAACCGTACAGCTCATGGGTTGCGGTGCTATTTTGCGTGAAGTGATTGCTGCTGCTGATTTGTTGCGTGACGACTGGGGCGTGGATGCTGATATATGGAGTGCTACCAGCTTTACGGAACTGGCGCGTGAAGCGCGGGACTGTGATCGTTGGAATCGTCTGCACCCAACGGAAACTGCACGCGTACCGTATGTTACTCAGTGCCTCGACGGTCAGCCTGGCCCGGTGATTGCTGCCACTGACTACATTCAGTTGTTTGCCGACAAAGTGCGTAAGTGGGTGCCCGCTCGTTATGAGGTGTTAGGTACCGATGGCTTCGGTCGTAGTGATACACGCGCTCAGTTGCGTAAACATTTTGAGGTCAACAGCGTTAACGTCGTTGTTGCGGCATTGAAATCGTTAGCAGATGAAGGTGTTATTGATGCGGTTACGGTGGCAGAAGCCATCGATAAATATGGCATTGATCCGGAAAAAATTAACCCACTGCACGCATAACGTTCACGAATTGTAAGGTGGGCATTGCCCACCTTCCTGGTTTGTATTGCGTTGTGATTGGTGGGCAGTGCCCACCCTACGGGAGGATCGTTTCGTCATTGAACGACGTGGTCACCCTAGAGAGAAATAAAGAAATGGTAAAAGACTCTGGTGTAAAAGACTCTGGTTTAAAAGAAGTGCTGGTTCCCGACATCGGTGACTTTGATAGCGTTGAAGTCATTGAAGTATTGGTTGCTGTGGGCGATACCATCGCGGTTGAAGATTCACTGATTTCAGTGGAGTCGGATAAAGCGACGATGGAAATTCCTGCACCTGAAGCCGGTGTGGTGGTTGACGTTAAAATTGCCGTAGGTGATTCCGTATCGCAGGGCAGTTTGTTGCTGATTCTGGAGCCTAGCGGTGATGCAGTTGTTGCTGAAGAATCCGCTGAAACACCCGCCGCACAAGAGACGGCAGCGCCAGCTCAGGCCGCGGCCCCCGTGGCGAGTAAGCCTGCGTCGGTAGCGCAGCCAGCTCACATTCCTCCTCAGCAAACCCAGCAAACCCAGCAAACCCAGCAACGTCCATCTCCTACCGCAAAGATTGATGAAGTCAGCTTTGCGCGTGCCTATGCCAGCCCTTCTGTGCGTAAATTTGCCCGTGAACTGGGCGTGGATTTAGGGCGCGTTGCGGGCAGTGGCCGTAAAGGTCGCGTGATCAAAGATGACGTCATGGCTTACGTCAAACAGGCGTTGAGTCAGGGGCCTGCTGCGGGCGCCGTGGGTGGAATGATTGTTGCGCCCATGCCGGAGATTGATTTCAGCCAATGGGGTGAGGTCGAAACGCAAAAGCTATCCAAGATCAATAAACTCACGGGTAAGTTCCTGCATCGTAACTGGGTGACGATTCCCCATGTCACGCAGTTTGATCAGGCCGATATTACCGATCTGGATGCGCTGCGCAAAACCATGGCGGCTGGCTTAAGTCAAAAACAGAAGGATCAGGGCATTAAAATTACTATGCTCGGATTTTTAATCAAGGCGGTTGTTGCCGGGTTGCGCGAGTTACCCCGTTTTAATGCTTCGCTGGATGCCAGTGGCGAAAACCTGATTCTGAAAAACTATTTCAATATCGGTATCGCCGTGGATACACCGGATGGATTAGTGGTGCCCGTGGTGCGTGATGCCGACACTAAGAGCCTGGCGGATATTGCTGCCGAGTTGGGTGAAATCAGTCAAAAGGCTCGAGACAAAAAACTCAAGCCTTCTGATATGCAGGGTGGCTCTATGACTATCTCCAGTTTGGGCGGTATTGGTGGCACGCAATTCACCCCTATCGTGAATGCGCCGGAAGTGGCCATTTTGGGTGTCTCTCGACACAAAATGACCCCGGTGTGGAACGGTGAAGTGTTTACGCCGCGGCTGATGTTGCCGCTGTCGTTGTCTTACGATCACCGAGTGGTAGACGGTGCAGATGGTGCGCGCTTCACTTCTTTTCTGGGCAAAATATTGTCTGATGCCGACGGCATGGCGGAGTAGTTCATGAGTAGCCTAATAGAAGTTAAAATCCCGAATATTGGCGATTTCGATGGCGTAGAAGTCGTCGAAGTACTGGTCAGTGTTGGTGACGTCATTGCGATTGAAGATTCACTGATTTCTGTGGAGTCCGACAAGGCCACCATGGAAATTCCTGCGGAATTTGCCGGTGTGGTGAAAGAAGTGCTGGTGGCCGTAGGTGATACGGTTGCGGAAGGCAGCACTATATTAATGGTGGAGGCCAGTGAGGTTGCAGTAGCGCCTGCGACGGAAACCGCTCCAGCAACAGATGTCGCTGAAAAAGCGACTGCCGAGCCAGTGAAAGCTGCTGCGCCTGAAGCTGCACCGAAAGTAGAAGGCCCAGCTGCGGCCAATTACAGTGGTGACGTGGATGAGAGCATTCAATTGCTGGTGTTGGGCTCTGGCCCCGGCGGTTACACCGCGGCGTTTCGTGCAGCTGACCTGGGCCTTAAGGTTATTATGGTCGAGCGTTATGAGAGCATCGGTGGTGTTTGTCTTAATGTTGGCTGTATCCCGTCCAAGGCATTGTTGCACACCGCACAAGTGATGAATGAGGCGGCTGAGTTCGGGGACATTGGCGTCAGTTTTAACAAACCGGACGTCGATCTCGACAAGCTGCGTGGCCACAAAAATAACGTGCTGGGTAAACTCACCGGTGGACTTAAGCAGCTTGCCAAGCAACGTAAAGTTAAGTTGTTGCACGGTTACGGTAAATTCACCTCGGCCAATACCATTGAAATTGAAGCCGAAGACGGCACTAAAACGGTAGTAGGTTTTGAAAACTGCATTATCGCTGCTGGTTCCCGTGTGACCAAATTGCCGTTTATTCCCTGGCACGACCCTCGCGTCATGGACTCTACAGACGCCCTGGAAATTGAAGAAATTCCTGAACGGCTATTAGTGGTTGGCGGTGGCATCATCGGTCTGGAAATGGCCACAGTATATGATGCACTGGGTTCTAAGGTGACTGTGGTGGAATTGTCACCGGGACTGATTCCGGGTGCGGATCGTGATGTGGTGCGTCCTCTGGAACGACGCATCAAAAAACGTTACGAAAATATCTTTTTGAACACCAAAGTGACCGCCATTGAGCCTACGGACAAGGGACTGCTGTGTTCCTTTGAAGGGCCAGAAAAAGGCAGAAACCTGGCGCCAGCAAATGACACCTTTGACCGTGTGCTGGTCTCCATTGGTCGTAGCCCTAACGGCTTACTGATCGATGCGGACAAGGCCGGCGTGTCGGTTGATGAACGTGGTTTTATTGCCGTCGACAAACAACAGCGTACTAATGTTAATCACATCTTCGCCATTGGCGATGTGGTGGGTCAGCCCATGTTGGCCCACAAGGCCACACATGAAGCGAAAGTGGCCGCGGAAGTGATTAGCGGCAAGAAGACTTTCTTTGATGCGCGCACTATACCTTCTGTGTGTTATACCGATCCTGAAGTGGCATGGATGGGTAAAACCGAAGATGAATGTAAGGCGGAAGGCATTGTTTACAAAAAGGGTGTGTTCCCTTGGGCTGCCAGTGGCCGCTCACTGTCTCTGGGGCGCGATGACGGTTTAACGAAGGTCTTGTTTGATGACAATCACCGCATTCTGGGCGCGGCGATGACGGGCCCCAATGCAGGCGAGCTGATTTCAGAGGCTGTATTGGCTCTGGAACTGGGTGCGGATATTGAAGACATTGCCTTGAGCATTCATCCGCACCCCACCTTGTCGGAAACCTTTAACTTTGCGGCGGAAGTGGCTGAGGGAACCTGTACCGATATTTATGCGCCTCTTAAAGCAGGGAAGCAGGAGCGGAAGACGGCGCGGAAGAAGGCAAAGTAAGAGGCTATACTCTTTTACACAAAGTCATAACGTACCTATTTAACGTACACAGTTAACGCACACATTTAACGCACACATTTAACGTAAGGGTAAACGGAGTTCGCGTATGGAAAATGCTGAGAACATGAAAACCTTGGCGTTGATGGGTGATGGCGAGTCGTATCGGGATACTTTGTGCTCCATGATCGAGTCAGTGCCCATGTTCAGTGATCTCTCTCGACCAGAGGTCCAATTGCTGGCGGGTTATGTGCGGGCTTATGAAGCCAAGAAGGATGCCGTCATCTTCAAGGAAGGTGATAAGGGCATGTTCATGTGTATTGTGAGTACGGGTCGGGTTAACATTCTCAAGGAAGGCCAGGATCGCGAGCAAAAAAGAGTCGCTACGGTACGTCCGGGGAAATCCCTGGGGGAAATGTCTTTACTGGATGAGTTGCCGTATTCCGCCACGGCTGTGGCGCAAGAAGATGCCGAATTGTTATTGCTAACGCGCATGAACTTTGAGCGACTGAGTAGTGAGCAGCCTGAACTGTGTAACGCATTGATGCGGCAGATTGCCCGCTTGATGAGTCTGCGGCTTCGACAAACCACGGGTGTTTTACTCGACTATTTGAGTGGCGATAAATAATCAGCACTGTTAATAAGCAGTGTGTCATCGGCTATGGCTGAAAAAGGCTAACTAATTCTAAGCCAAGCCTGCATGAAAAAAATAATCGGGATACACCAATCCCAATCCTGTTTAATCAATCAATTTTAGAAATGAGCGCTATCAACGATGAATAATAAATCTGCCATTAATAAAGTGGTGCTGGCCTATTCCGGCGGCTTGGACACTTCCATTATCCTCAAGTGGTTGCAGGATGAATACGATTGCGAAGTGGTGACCTTTACGGCAGATATTGGCCAGGGTGAAGAAGTGGAACCTGCGCGTGCCAAGGCTGAAGCTGCCGGGGTGAAGGAAATTTACATTGATGATCTGCGTGAAGAATATGCGCGCGATTTTGTATTCCCCATGTTCCGCGCCAATGCAGTTTATGAAGGTGAATACTTGCTTGGCACTTCCATTGCCCGGCCACTGATTTCCAAACGTCAAATTGAAATTGCTAATGAAACGGGGGCCGATGCGGTATCTCATGGTGCCACCGGTAAGGGTAATGATCAGGTGCGTTTTGAGCTGGGTTATTATGGTTTAAACCCTGATGTGCAGGTGATTGCACCGTGGCGCGAGTGGGATCTTAATTCTCGTGAAAAGCTCATGGCGTATGCAGCGGATCACGGGATTTCTGTGGAGAAAAAGCGCGGTAAAAAATCACCGTATTCCATGGATGCCAACTTGTTACACATTTCATATGAAGGCGGTGTGCTGGAAGACCCCTGGGCAGGGCCGGAAGAAGATATGTGGCTGTGGAGTGTCTCGCCAGAAAATGCGCCTGATACTGCCACCATCATCGACCTGACCTACCAGCAAGGCGATATTGTCGCGATTGATGGTCAGGCCATGAGCCCTGCTGAAGTGATGGAATATTTGAATAAGGTAGGTGGTGCCAACGGTATTGGCCGTGACGATATCGTCGAGAATCGTTATGTGGGTATGAAATCGCGAGGTTGTTACGAAACACCCGCAGGTACCATTATGCTCAAAGCACATCGTGCCATGGAATCTATTACAGTGGACCGTGAAGTTGCTCACCTAAAAGATGAACTGATGCCACGTTACGCCACGATGATCTATAACGGCTATTGGTGGGCGCCAGAGCGCAAGATGATGCAGGCAATGATTAATGCATCACAGGTGACCGTGAATGGTCGTGTGCGCCTCAAATTATACAAAGGTAATGTGATTGTCGAAGGCCGCGAATCAGCCTCGGATAGCCTGTTTGATGCCAATATCGCCACCTTTGAAGATGATGCGGGTGCTTATAATCAGCAAGATGCCGAGGGTTTCATTAAACTGAATGCTTTGCGACTGCGTATTGCTACCCGGAAAAATACCAAATAACCCGATAACTTATTGGCAATATTACCATTTTGTGGTTATATGCCTATTCTGTAACCAAGTCACTCGTCATCTGACATAGCCTGTCGTTAGTCAGTCATTATAAAAAAGGCATTTAGGGGTGGCTCGGTAGCAGGCGATATAAATCATTTTGTCGCCTTGAATACCTTGTGGAGGATGAAATATTTGCAGACGAAGTTAAATCTCGTCAAAGGTATCAGCCAAAAGGAATTGCCCGATATTATGGTTGCGTCGGGTGAGGGAATCGTAGCCCTCGATAAACAGGGGTGTGTGACCAGTGTTGATGCCGGTGCCGTGCGCATGTTGGGCTGGCAGGCTGATGAAATCATCGGCCGGGAATTTTTTGCCTTCATTAATTTCTCCCTGGGTGATGTTGCCGCTCTAGGTTCTGGGTCTTCTTGTCCTGCCCTCAATACCATTCAATGTCCTCACCTTAATCTTCGTGCGAACCTGTCCCGTAAAGGCGGGCGCCCCATTGTTGTCGACTTTATGATGACAACGTTACTCGAAGCGGGTCGCATATCAGGCAAGTTGTTTGTGTTCAGTGAGCACATTCCGCCAATAAAACCCGTGGCGGAACAACTGGTTGAAACCGCGGCGAGTCTGGTGGTTCAGCTAAATGCCGCCGGCGAAGTGGTTTTCTGTAATCCCCATTGCCAATGGTTGTTGGGTGAGGAAAATGCCGATACGCTAATACCGGCATCGATTCGTACCCTGCTTGCACAACACCCCCATCAGCTGGATCAACAAACGCTGTTAGATAAGCGTTGTCTTGCGGGGCAGGAAAAGGAATTGTGTATTGTCTGGTCCGTTTCCGTGACGCGCAATGGGACGGGCGAAGTCACGGGTGCGGTTTGCATCGGCAATGATTTTACCGATCACAATCACTCCCTCAAAGGCCAGCTACATGAAAGCCAGACGGTGCAAAAGATTTTTGAAAGTCTTAATGACGGCGTCATAACGGTCGATTTGGATGGTCGGGTTATCTACCTTAATCGTGTGGCCGAGCAGCTCACTGGTTGGAGTCGCCGTGAAGCACAGGGTCGATCACTACGAGACGTTTATCACGTAGTGGATGAACTTAGTCTTGAAGGCGGTGATGACCTGGTGGGTTTGTGCTTAGACAGCGGCAATAGCGTTAATAGTGATGGCAATCGGGTCTTATTACGCCGTGGTGGTTGGGAATTTATCGTACAGGATACGGCAACGCCCGTGCATGATATTAATGACGAGATCACCGGTGCTGTTTTGGTGTTTACGGATATATCGGAATTGCGCGGCATGGAGCGGTGGATGGAATATGAATCCAGCCATGATGCATTGACGGGTTTGATTAACCGTCAAGAGTTTGAAGACCTACTGCAAATAGCATTGGACAGTGTGCAAAAAAGTAACCAGCACCATGTGCTGTGTTATTTGGACCTCGACCAATTCAGATTAATCAACGATACCTATGGTCATGCTGCGGGTGATCAGTTGTTGAAAGAGATTTCGCTCTTGTTGAAAGAGTGTCTTGGCGATGATGATAGCCTCGCTCGTCTGGGTGGCGATGAATTCGGCGTGATACTGAAAAACCAGGATATGAATGTTGCACGACGCGCTGCCAAATCCATGTGTCGAGCAGTGCGCGACTTTTATTTTGTCTGGGATGACAAACCTTTTGAAGTGAGTGTCAGCATTGGGCTAGTGCCGATTACACCACAGTGGATGGATCGGGCAGAAATATTGCGTGTGGCCGATTCTGCCTGTGATGTTGCCAAGGAAATGGGGCGTAATCGTGTACATGCTTATGAACCGCGTGATCTTGCACTTCGCCAGCGTGAAGTGGAAATGCGCTGGATTTACCTGATTCGTCAAGCGTTGAACGAAGACCGTTTTCAGCTTTATTATCAAAACATTGTGCCCCTGTCGAAAAAGCCGGGGCAGGATACGCATTATGAAATTCTATTACGAATGGTGGCTGAAGATGGCAATATTATCGGGCCTTCTGAATTCATCGCGGCAGCGGAACGTTATCATTTAATGCCCGCCGTGGACCGTTGGGTGGTTAATAAAGCACTAAAATTATTGCGCCAGCGCCGGATTAACGGTGAAGTCAGCGGTATGTTTGCGATTAATCTTTCCGGGCAATCTCTGGATGATGAAGCGTTTCTCGATTTTGTCGTCGATAAATTACGTGAAACAGAAACGCCACCCAAAATGGTGTGCTTTGAAATTACTGAGACAGTGGCAGCAACACACCTTGACGTTGTTCAAAAATTCATGAGCGTATTGCGTGAGATGGGGTGTCGGTTTGCCCTGGACGATTTTGGACGAGGCATATCATCGTTCGCGTACCTCAAAAATCTGCGTGTTGATTATCTTAAAATAGACGGCATGTTTGTTCAAAAAATTGCCGAAGATGAAATTGATCACGCCATGGTGGAATCTATTAACCATATTGGCCACATTATGGGGATGCAAACGATCGCCGAATTTGTGGAATCACAAGAAGTGCTGGAAAAGCTCATTGATTTGGGGGTTGATCACGTACAAGGTTATCAGTTTGGAAGGCCTCAACCGCTACGGTCTGCATATCAGCCCGTGGAGGTTATAAATTAAGTTTTTGTCATTTTAGTTGGCCCATTCAATGATGGTGTCGAGCCAGAATATTCTTTGATGTTTTCCGCTATTCAACGGTTCCCGAATAAAAGCCACCTAACCAGACATGTGATGTAATAGGCCGTTGTAGAGCGTTATAGGCTGTTATTGGGTGTTATAGGAGATTATATGCGTTTGTTACATACTATGCTGCGAGTCGCCGACTTGCCGCGATCCATTCATTTTTATACTGAAGTGCTAGGTATGCAGTTATTGCGCCAAAAAGAATATCCAGAGGGACGTTTTACGCTGGCTTTTGTCGGTTATGGGGGAGAAGCAGATAATAGTGTGATTGAGTTAACCCATAATTGGGATACGACGTCATACCAAATGGGGGATGGTTTTGGCCATCTTGCCATTGAAGTAGACGACGTTTATCAAGCCGCTGAACGAATGCAGCAGAATGGCGGGAAAGTTCTCCGCGAAGCCGGGCCGATGAATGCCGGCACGACCATTATTGCCTTTGTTGAAGACCCTGATGGTTACGAGATTGAATTAATTGGAAAAAAATACTAGAAAATTTCCGGGTCATGCAGATTTTCTTCATCAGAACCGCAATGTTGTAATGTGACTGCGGGTATATTGCCGCGTGGCTCGCAATGGTGTGAATGTGAACGGCTGGCGCTTCTATCCTTCGTTGGGGCATTTTTTGCCAAAGACCGGTGCTGTTTGCCAAATACCGTCCGCACGCTTTAAAAGCCTGATTTTGTAACATTCCTGCCTATTACACATCTTAGTCTCGTAACTGGCGGGCAGGACTGTGTTATCGCGAAAATTGACCTGCGGTTATTACGTATTGTTAAATGAGCCGTTTTTGAACACACTTTACGCTCTAGATATCACTTAATGGAGAATGCAGGACTATGAAAAATAGTAAATTGATCGCACAAACCGCCCTGGCTAGTTTTTTTGCGGTGTCGGCGCTAGCCATCAGCGCACCCGCTGAGGCCGGTAAAAAAGATTTAGAAAAATGTTATGGGGTTGTCAAAGCAGGCCAGAATGATTGCCAAACTTCGAATAGCGCCTGTGCTGGCACCTCCGAAGTTGATGCCAAGCCAACCGCATTTTTGGTGTTGCCCAAAGGCAGTTGTGAGAAAATTGTCGGTGGCAGCGTGAAGCCTAAAGCCTAAAGCCTAAAGCCTAAAGCCTAAAGCGCTGTATCGTTAAAATGAATGGTCAGAGCAAACCTGTCACAAACAGCATGTTGAATATTCCGGCGCGCGCAGGCATTGGCCTGCGCGCGCTGCATTTCGACGATGTACTGAAACAACTACCGGACGTGGCCTGGTTTGAAGCCCATAGTGAAAACTACTTTGGTTTTAAGGAAAGCGGTTTTAAGGAAAGCGGTTTTAAAGAAAGTAGTTTTGACAAAAGCGGCATAATTGAAGGCGGCTTCAATAATGATATGCCTGCGGGCATTCCCTTGCATTATCTCGAGAAGGTGCGTGGGCATTACCCTGTGAGCCTGCACGGTGTGGGTTTGTCGCTTGGCTCCACAGACCCCTTGAATAAACCCCACCTTAAAAAACTCAAGCAACTTATTCATCGCATTGAGCCAGGGCTGGTGTCAGAGCATTTGTCTTGGAGTTCCGTTGACGGGCAGTATTTTAATGATTTGTTACCCCTGCCATATACCGAAGAATCGCTGACTCACATGGTGAGCAGGGTGTCTGAGACACAGGATTTATTGGGGCGACAGATTTTAATTGAAAATGCCTCTTCTTATTTAGAATTTACCTCTTCGACCATACCGGAATGGGAATTTGTCACTGCCCTGGCCCAGCAGTCGGGCTGTAAACTATTATTAGACGTCAATAATATCTATGTAAATGCCATGAACCATGGTTTCGATCCCTTATTGTTTGTACATTCAGTGCCTGCTGAAATGGTGGGTGAAATTCATTTGGCCGGCCATACCGTCAAAACCTTTGATGAGGGGGTGTTGCTTATCGATACCCACGATCAGCGCGTTTGCGATGCCGTATGGGCGCTATACGACGACACGGTCGCTCATGTTGGTGATGTACCCGCGTTGATCGAATGGGACAGTCATTTGCCCGCGTTAGCCGTATTGGTGGAGGAAGCTAAAAGGGCCGACGCCATAGCGGGAGAGCGTATTGAGCGTATTGCTTGAACAACAGCGTGCGATTGCACATTTTTTGACAGGGCATAAGTCAGAAAATGTGAGTGGTAAAACGCACGGGAGCGTTAATCACTTGTCTGTTTTGCCTGAGCAATTTGGATTACCCGCGTTAAAACATGCTGCAGAAAACCGTTTTGCAGATACTCAGCGATATCAAATTTACCGCAATAATTATCTCATCAGCTTACGAACCGCGTTGGCGGATACGTATCCTGTCATCAATAAATTGGTAGGCGACGAATTTTTTTACAATGTCGCCCGTGAGTATATTCAATACAAGCCTGCTCACGATGGAAATGTACATGAGTTTGGCGATGAATTTGCCGGTTTTCTGTCGGATTTTCCGGGATTAGAGACATTAGCGTATTTGCGCGATGTTGCCCGGCTGGAGTGGGCTTATCATGAGGTCTTTCATGCTCAGGAAAGCACGACCCTGGATGTCCAGGCCCTGGCAGCCATTGAGGGTGAGGCCAGCGAGCAATTAAGGTTTCATGTCTCTGGCCATTGCCGCCTCGTTGCTTCTGAATTCCCTGTATTGCAAATCTGGAGGGTGAATCAACCCGCGCAAAATAGCCAAGCAACGACAACGATTGACCTGGCAGACGGTGGTGAGCAACTTGTCGTGATGCGCCAAGGCCTGGAAGTGGTTTTTGTTCCTGTAACACGGGAAATGGTTGAATTCCTCATGGTATTGTCTGAAGGCGTGTATTTTACATCGGCCTGTGAGCGTTTGATGGACAGCCATCCTGATTGTGATATCGGTATGCTGTTAAATGAGGCGATTGAATTAAAATGGTTAACCGATTTTTCGTGTTAAAAATTGATGAGTTTGACATCAGGGTATGCGCCGGAATGATGGATGGAGTGGTTTTTTTGACTTAACGTCGTGCTACTCGGGTCAGTGGGGGCCGTTTATGGCCTGGCTTGGCAATGTTTAGTCATGGTTTAACTTTTTTGAGTGATGATGTTTATCATTTTTTATAGAATGGATTTAGGAGAATAGGATGTCCGCATTAACTGAAAACACGCTTATTAACAAAATTGCAGGATGGGTGTTACCCGTTTATGCGAAGCTCGACGGGTTGTCACCGGTGAGTATTCTCGGCATTCGTCTCTGGGTGGCATGGGTGTTTTTCAAATCAGGTTTAACGAAAATTAATTCGTGGGATTCCACGCTGTATCTGTTTGAGTATGAATATGCGGTGCCATTGTTGTCGCCCGAAATAGCCGCTTATATGGGCACGGCGGCTGAATTATCGCTCCCGGTGCTACTGGCGCTAGGGCTGGCTGGGCGCTTTGGTGCTATCGCCTTGTTCATATTTAATATCGCCGCCGTACTTTCCTACCCGGATCTTAATGCTGCGGGTATTCGTGACCACCAAGTGTGGGGACTAATGCTGTTAGTGGCGGTGCTACACGGGCCAGGAAAACTATCTATCGATCATTTTTTGTGCAAAAAACTTTGCCCAAAGGCCTGAGTTGAACCTACACCGTTTGATAGGACGTAAGCACTAGGCGTAGGTTACGTAGCCACCTGATAGAGAGCGGGCACAAAACGGTTAAGTTACCGAAAGTTGTCGCGGCTGCAAATTGTTATGCCAAGGAGTGGCTTCAGCCGCGAATGATGCTTCACCATTAACTCTGAAAGGTCGCCGTTAAAAATCGCGGCTAAAGCCGCTCCAATACCCTGCTGGCTATCCTTTCGTGACTGAAATAGTGGCTAAAATTAAGTGTACGAGATTAGGTTGCCGACGGAAATAAATCACTGTGATAGCGCTGATGGAAATAGCGCCGACTAGTTCGCGGCAAGCTTTTGAACGCACAACAGGTACTGGTTTTCATCCGGTGCCGTGTTGTTACGTTGGGCTTCCCATAGCGACTGTCCTAGGCATTCCATCATTTGATGTTCTACGGCATGGGCATCCTGCAAGCGCAATAATAATTTTTTGTAGGCTGCGCTGATACCGGCAGGGCGATCTGTCCCCAATTGCTCACGAATCGCAATGTGCATCCCCATGTGCATAAAGGGATTGGATTCCCCCTGTTCTGGGGAAAAGTCCTTGTCCAGGGCGTCCTCACCTTTATTCAACATGGCGTGGTACTCAGGATGCTGGCTGATAATTTCTGCAATCATCGCCTCTAGCGGTTGCAAAATGGCCCCGGCCTGAGACTTTTGCCAGGCATCGAGATACATTTGCCGCAGTTGATTTCTGTCTTGACCGAACATGCTTTACCTCTGCCAAAAATGGTTATTCATAAATTTTTTGCTTGTATTCACATAAGTCTTCGATGACGCAGGAACCGCAGCGGGGTTTACGTGCAATGCAGGTGTACCGCCCCAGTAAGATTAGCCAGTGATGCGCGTCGAGTAAAAATTCTTCCGGGATAAATTTTACCAGTTTTTTTTCCACTTCCAGCACGTTTTTACCCGGTGCAATGCGGGTACGGTTGGAAACCCGAAAAATATGGGTGTCTACGGCCATAGTGGGGTGGCCAAAAGCGGTATTGAGAATAACATTGGCCGTCTTTCGGCCAACGCCAGGCAGGGCTTCCAGGGCGGCGCGGTCATCGGGTACCACGCTGTTGTGTTTTTCTACCAAAATCTGGCAAGCCTGAATAATGTGTTTGGCTTTGCTATTAAACAGTCCGATGGTTTTAATGTATTTTTTCAGGCCCGTCTCACCCAGGGCGAATATGGCTTTGGGCGTATTCGCCACGGGAAACAACTTAGCGGTGGCCTTGTTGACACCCTTGTCCGTGGCCTGTGCGGATAAGGTGACGGCCACCAGAAGTTCAAACGGAGATTGATAGTGAAGTTCCGTTGTGGGCTTGGGGTTGTCATCCCGCAATCGGCGGAAGATGTCTGTTCTTTTTTGGCGATTCATGTGGGAGGCATTTTAACCTGAATAGCCGGTTGGGGGCGAAGTGCTATGGTGATTCAGCTGAGGTTTTCAGCGTTAACTCGTGCTATCTTTTTGTGTAACGGGTGAATTTTGTAGAGTGCTCGGTGGTGGTGATTTTGTATAATAGCGAGGACTTCGGATGCAGCCCTTAGTTAGCTTAACGATAAAATAGTCAAGCATATTTCTGTTTATGCACAAAAAATAATTATTGATTATTGCCGGTTAACCCTTGACAGCAAAATTTGACAGTAAGTTGTTGATAGTTCCTAACCTATTGTTTTTTATGAAGTATATTTTTTGGCTAAAAGCTGACCAATCTAAATGCAGCTCAAGTATTTAGGCGTAAAATGCGTTTTTACAGGTTTTGTCCACAAAGTTATCCACAGGTTTTGTGGATAAAAGTAAAAGCCTTGTGATGACAAGCATTTAACGCCACTTGTTGATAAGTCCTGTGAATTACTCAGGAGAACCATCCACGAGAAGCATCCAATACAAGCACCGACAATTTCATTTTATGAGCATACCCTGTTGGCGCCGGGCCCGGTCTGATAAAGTGGCGCGGATGTTTTCAAGTAAGACTTTCCTTCATCTCGCCGTTCCTTCTCCGTTACGCCGTGGTTTCGATTATTTGCCACCGACGGAGGTCGAGTCTGGTGGTGAAAAAGAACTCCTTCCGGGTATACGCGTGCGCGTGTCTTTTGGGCGTACAACCGTTATCGCATTGGTACTTGAAGTAAAAGACACTACTGATGTTCCGGCTAATCGTCTTAAGTCAGTACAGGCGGTTTTGGATGACCGCCCCTTGTTTTCACCCACCATGATAACGCTGTTGAAATGGGCGGGCGCCTATTATCAGCACCCCATCGGCGAAGTGGTAAGCAATGCCTTACCCGGGTTATTGCGGCAGGATAATCCTGAGGCGCTTAGTACCGCACTCAAAGGTGTGCGGGTGTGGCAGTTAAGTGACACTGGACGTGAGCTAGACCCCAAAACCCTCTCACGCGCCCCTAGGCAGGTCGCTTTGCATCAGTTGTTAGCCAACGCTAGTGAGGCGGGGCTCGTCGCTAAACAAATAGACACCGTACAGACTCACTGGCGGCCTGTGATGGCTAAGCTGGTAGTAAAAGCACTGGTGCAGGTGTCGGAACGTAGTTGTCTGCCAGCCCCCAGTGGTGTACCTCCCATACAAGGGCCCAAGCTGAATGATGCCCAGGCTGCCGCCGTTGAACACATCAGTAAGCAGTTAGGGAGGTTTGCCGTTAGCCTTGTGGATGGGGTGACGGGTAGCGGTAAAACGGAAGTCTATTTATCATTAATTGATAATGTGCTGGCACGTGACGAACAGGTGTTGGTGCTGGTGCCTGAAATAGGGCTGACTCCGCAGCTGCTAACACGTTTCCGGGCGCGCTTTGCGGTCCCTATTGCGGTATTGCATTCGGGCTTGTCTGATCGAGAGCGCCTGTGCGCCTGGCAGTCCGCTCGTGAGGGCGATGCACCGATTGTCATCGGCACACGCTCGGCAGTGTTTACCCCATTACCCAGACTCGGGTTGATTATCCTCGATGAAGAGCACGATATTTCCTTCAAACAACAGGAAGGTTTTCGCTACTCTGCACGTGACGTGGCTATAAAACGCGCCCACTTTGAAGGCCTACCCGTCGTGCTAGGTACCGCAACGCCATCACTAGAAAGTTTGCACAATGCGCAGCAGGGACGCTATTCACTGTTATTATTGAGAGAGCGGGCAGGTGCCGCCAGCCATCCTGACATCGCCGTGTTAGACGTACGCAAGCAACCTATGTTCGATGGTCTGTCTTCCGCATTAGTCAATGCCATGCGCCGTCATTTGGATGCTGGCGGGCAAGTCTTGGTATTCCTCAATCGTCGCGGCTATGCGCCAACCATGTTGTGTCACGATTGTGGCTGGGTCGCCAAGTGCCAGCGGTGTGATGCCAACATGACATTGTTCAATAGAGAAACCCGCCTGCGATGCCATCACTGTGGCTGCGAACGACCGGCGGCGAAAAAATGCCCAGACTGTGAAAGCACCGAGCTGCGACCTGTTGGCGCCGGTACAGAACGACTTGAACAAGCCCTGCGTCGCGAGTTTCCGGAAACGGGAATCATCCGTATCGACAGAGACACCACACGCCGTAAAGGTGCCATGCAATCACTGTTAGAGAGTGTGCACGATGGCACTAATCGTATTTTAGTCGGCACCCAAATGCTCGCCAAAGGCCACCATTTCCCCGACGTTACATTGGTGGGTATCGTTGATATTGATCAAGGCCTGTTCAGTGCCGACTTTCGTGCCACGGAACGTATGGCGCAACTTATCGTACAAGTGGCTGGCCGCGCGGGCCGCGCAGAAAAACCCGGACAAGTGTTGATTCAGACGCATCACCCCGACCATCCCTTGCTGCAAGTGCTATTGCATCAAGGCTATGCCGCTTTTGCCAATGCCGCATTGGAAGAACGTCGACTGGCACAGCTTGCGCCTCATCATTACATGGCCCTCTTGCGCGCCGAAGCCGTCGATGAGCACTTACCCTTACAATTCCTCGAACATGCACGTCAATTGGCCGAGGTCCTTACCCGAAGCTTTTCCATTAACAATGTTCAATTGCTTGGCCCCGTCCCTGCCCCTATGGAACGTCGTGCCGGGCGAGTCCGTGCGCAGCTATTATTGCAAACCGCAGAGCGCGCACCATTGCATCATCTGCTTGAACCCTGGTTACAACAATTAGAACGTTCAAAATTAGGTCGCAAAGTGAGATGGTCGATAGATGTTGATCCGCAAGAAATGTTTTGAAGGATGACGGTATTAGTTTGGGCATAAACGATAATCAGGGCACCCACAAGGGGCACCCCTACGCTGTGATTTATTGCATTCCCGTAATTTTACGTGGGAATGCATACGACGACAAAAAAATAATGCGCGGTATGGGTTCTACGGAAGACCGCAAAAACCAGAGAATGGGGTAGTGTTCAATATTCTGTGTCATTTCATTAATATTTATATACTGAAAAATGGAGTGCACTATGTCCTCGAACTTTGATTTTGAAAAAGCCTTATCTGAATTACGATCCGGTAAAGATTTAACCGGTA
>NVUB02000233.1 GCA_002401775.2 Ectothiorhodospiraceae bacterium | reverse complement strand
AATCACTATCGCGGCTGAAGCCGATCCTGCGGGTTAAGTGCTGAGGTCTGAGGTCTGAGGCTTGCGGCGTGGCATTTTTTTATTCATCTAGAATATCTGCGCTCGATCAGACTTTCGCGTCACGTAGCGGTGCAACATGACCTACAAAAACCAATTTTAATCTTCAGGCCTCTTTGTGAGCGACTTTAGCCGTGAATGATGCATACTATCACTATCACTATCACTATCACGGCTGAAGCCGCTCCTGCATCAATCTGTTTACCGTGAAATCATGCCCAGAGAGATAGGGGAAAAATCGATATTTTGAAAAACTTATGCGGAATAGCGCTAAAAAAGTGCATCCTGAAGGTGTAATGCCTGTTTTAGCCCGATGACCTTCGATAAATTAACGGCTCCTTGAAGATCCGCATCCCGAAAGTTGGCTCCACGAATATCGGCCCCTAAAAAGTCAACACCTTTGAGGTTTGCGGATTTGAAGTTCGTTGCTACCAGCCGGGTTCTGACCATAATGCTTTTCAGCATGTTCGCTTCAGTCAGTTTGGCGTCACTGAAATTTGTTCCCGTAAAATCACCTCTAGTCAGTATAGCTTCTCGCATATCGGCCCAGGCAAAGCTTGAGTTTACGGCTGAAACATTAAACAGGTTGGCTCCCCGCAAATCGGCCCCGGTCATATTGACCTCACTGATGTTGGCGCCTCCGAGCAAGACTCTTTGCATATTGGCATCCAAAAAACTGGAATTAAACAGGTTGGCTCCGCGCAGATCACATTCTTCCATACTGGCATCCTGAAACTGAACACTGGTCAGTAACGCCTCTGAGAGAATCGCCGAATCCAGATTTGCCCGGGTCAAATTCACTGAGCCCAGATCAGCAGACTGTAGATTAATATTGCTTAAATCCACGCCTTCCATATTTGCTCCCCGGAAAACACCATTACTCAAGTCCGAGCCTTGAAAATTGACCTCACGCAAATCCAGCTTGCTGAAATCCGTTGCTCCAAGGTACACATTGACGAACTGCACATCTTCAAGATTAGCCCCCGTCAGCTTAATATTCTGTACCTGTGCACGACTGAAAATTGCCCCTTCCAGATTTGAGCCGGATAAATCGGCACCGTTCAAGTTGGCGTTGGAAAAGTCTACGTCAGATAAGTTGGCGCCTCTAAAATCAACTTCACGTAAGTCGGCATTCATAAACTGTACGCCGGTCAAATCGGCTTTATCAAAACGTGCCTGACGAAATTTGGCGAACTGAAAATCAACACCGGCAAGATAAGCTTTAGTAAAGATACCGCGTTGAAAATTAAATTTACGTAGTTCCAGCCCTGCAAGGTTTCTGCCCGCGAAACTGATCACCTTCTTTTTATTTCTTCGGGCAAGAATTCTGACCAATTCCAAACGAGAAATAGGTTTTTCAAATTTTGCACCACTGTCTTTGGAGGGTGTACTGCTGCAGCTCGCCAACACAAACACAAAAATCAGCATCAATGGCGTAATAACCAGCGCCCGGTAATTAACTCGAAGCGATAAGCCGGATTGTGTTGGGGGTTTCATTTGATACTTCAGTGGGGTCATCAAATTTTCCGTTATTAGTGCACATATTATTGCAGGGCTACTCACCAGTGCCATTTTTAGCATTGTCTACACCGGCATTGTCTACACCGGCATATTCAGGCGGCGTACGCCCTTCTGGCAGACTGACCTGACAGACTGATGAGTGTACCATTCAGTGAGTCTTGCTGAGTGCCTAAACCTCGCTAGCATTTCGCTTTCTCAAAAACTACCGGATTTTTTTCCAGGTGACCTTATCACGCAAATACACGGGCAAGGCTTGCTCTGCACTGACCGACTGGCCTGCCAAGTGTCCGGCAACACCGAGTAGCGCGACATCTCGAGCACGCGGGAAAACGGCTCCATCCCAGGTGCTGACAAGTCCTTCGCAGTGGGCGGGCAAACGATCATCGTAAGCGGTCCAGCCAATACCCGCACCTACCCAGCCCTTGCCTGTCGGCAACGGTACTTCATTAGGGGCTGAGACACATTCCAGGCCGACCAGTTCCATCAAACCCGCCCCGTTGCGCTGGTAAGCCCCCCAGTAAACCTCGTCCATTCGGGCATCCAACGCGACTAATACGCGCTCGGCTAACCCTTCTCCAGCGTTGACTCCCTGCGCTAATGCCGCCAGTGTCGACACAGGAACCACGGATAAATCTGCCGCAAAGGCGATGCCCTGAGTCACGCCTACGGCTATGCGCACCCCGGTAAAGGCACCGGGGCCACGACCAAAGGCCATCGCGTCGATCTGAGAAATACGCAGTCCAGACTCCGCCATGAGCGCATCGACCATGGGCAAAATAAGTTCCGTATGGGCGCGCGGGGCAATTTCAAATCGCTCAATGATTTCACCGTCAATAGACAAAGCCGCTGAACAGGCATCCGTAGCGGTTTCAATGGCCAGCAGCTTCACGGTCGCACCTTCATGTTGCCCTCGTTTTCTGCACTTTTTTCAGCACTTTTTTCAGCACTGTTTTCTGCACCATTTTCTTCAACGCGCTTATCTTCAGCGCCCTTTTCCACCCTAAAAAAAGCCTGCACATCCGCCACATCTCGGCTGATGGGCATGGCTGGCAGACTGTTCAGGAAGATGCGTCCGTAGCCCTTGCCGAACAGGCGCGGGTCACAAATCATTAATGCCCCCCGATCACTCACGTCACGAATTAACCGCCCGACTCCCTGTTTAAGGGTAATGGCTGCTTGCGGCACTTGATAATCAAAAAAGGGATTCATACCGCGCTCGCGCATGGCTTCAAGGCGCGCCTGCATCACTGGGTCACCTGGCGAGCTGAAAGGCAGTTTATCGATAATCACACAAGACAACGCCTCGCCACGTACGTCTACACCTTCCCAAAAACTACTGGTGCCGACTAACACCGCATTCCCCAACTCACGAAAGCGATCCAGCAATTCGCCACGCGGCAGACTGCCTTGAACCAGTAGCGGGTAATCAATAGTGCCTTGCAGAGCGCGCGCAACAATATTCAGTGCTCGATAACTGGTGAGTAGAAAAAAAGCACGGCCACCACTGGCTTTAATCACCGGCATCGCCGCCTCTACTACCGACATGGTGTACTCAGGGCTATTGGGGGCCGGTAGCGCTGGGGGTACGTACAGCATGGCCTGTTTGGTGAAATCGAAAGGGCTGTCCCAGCGCCGTGCATGGGCATCTTCGATACCGAGCTCACGGGAAAAATGCGTAAAATCCTCACCGACGGCCAACGTTGCTGAGGTGAATATCCAGGCGCTTTTGTGTTTATCGATTGAACTGCGAAATGTTTCACTGATTTCCAACGGCGTCATGTGCAGCGCAAAACCCTTGGCATGTGTTTCATACCATTGAATAATACCTAGCTCTTCGCTACCACCATCCAAAAACTGATCCAGACGAATTCGTAACTCTAAACAGCGCCGCCAGTTACGCTCCAGCCCTTTACCCCGCACGGCCAGAGGCTCCAGATCCAGCTCTAGCCGTTTCAACGACTCGGCTAAATCCTCGATAGCCGCAGTGACGACGGCGTTTTCATCCAGGGATGCCCAGGGAGCACGCTTAACATCATTACCCAGCGCCAGACGGAAATCTCGAATGGTTTTCTCTAGCCGGGTAATGCTGGCAGCCACCGATTTCCCCAGAACCCCTTCTTTGTTTCTTGTTGGCTTAGTCGTGATTCCACCCACCGCAGCAACTACGGCCAAATCGGGCGCTTCCGTTTTCACTTCTATGAGCGCATCGCGGCACAGCTCCGTCAGTTGCCGACCGCTGAGGTTACTGCCAAAAAAGGTACTGGCAATATCGGGTAACTGATGAGCTTCGTCAAAAATAAACGCATTCACACCGGGCAGCAATTCACCAAAGCCCTCATCACGCAACGCTAAATCAGCAAAAAACAGGTGATGGTTCACCACCAGTACGTCAGCGGACTGGGCGTCTTTGCGGGCCTTTACCACAAAACAATCACTGTACACGGGACACTCGCCACCCAGGCAATTATCCGCCGTAGAGGTGACTTGTGGCCATATCTGCGCGTCCTCCGGCACCTCGCTCAGCTCGGCGATATCGCCGCGTACCGTGCGCCCCAACCAGGTACGAATGCGCACCATCTGGTCTTGTTGCTCAGGGCGCAAACGCCGCCCCTCAGCTAGCTCCAGGCGGTGGTAACACAAATAATTAGCACGCCCTTTGAGCAAGGCCACAGAGGTAGAAATACCCAGCGCCTTACGCACCGTGGGTAAATCGCGATGAAACAGTTGGTCTTGTAGGTTTTTGGTGCCCGTGGAAATCATGACTTTTTTGCCGCACAGCAAAGCAGGCACTAGGTAAGCATAGGTTTTACCCGTACCGGTTCCCGCTTCTGCAATGAGCATTTCATCATTTTGCAGGGCGCGAGTCACCGCCTCGGCCATGTCTTGTTGCTGGCTGCGCGCCGCAAAACCGGGCACGTGCTTGGCAAGAGGGCCAGACGGCCCCAATATATCAGTAATGGTTTGCATGGAAATGTCGGAACGGCCTTTTTACAATACTCAACGTGCGGTCAACCACTCAACAGTCTTGCCCCACGCCAGCCTTGTAAAAACAGCGGTTAAAAAGCGGTTAAAAATCTGCTGCCTGCGGCAGTATTTTCCTACCGTGCTATTCCTATGGTACTTATAGTTTGTACTTGATAAGAGTGCAGTCTGAGGAATGGGAGAGCTATTATCAATAACATCAAAAATATCTAGCGGGCTATTCTAGGGATTACTCACAGGAGAAGCGAATTAATTTATGAAGTCTGTTGGTTTGGCATACTGTCATCGCCCGCGGTATCGGGATTCTCCACCACCCACACTTGGGTACTGATGGCTTTAAATTTAGCCACAGACATCGCCCCACGTTTTGCTCGTTTTTCCGAGCCTTCCCCCGTTGCCTCTACAATCGCATCCCGGTCAGCCTCGTAAATCGCCTGGGCTTCGTAGTCTTCATTCATAAGAATCAGCATCACGCTGTCCCATTCCTGTTCCAGCTTTATCTGGCCTACACGTTGGCCACTCTTCTTTTCATTGAAGATGGTCCGCCCCTTGATCTGGATGTACTTGCCTTCGCGGCTGCCCGTTCCGATGGCATCATATCCCCCCGCGCCCGGCCCGGCGGGCACCAGTTTCATCAGACGAATCACATCATGGGTGGCAATTTCGTTGCTAATACCCAGAGTCTGGCCCGTGGCCTTGCGATAGGTGGCCGCTAACTTGCGGGCCTCTTGCATCAATTTGTCTACGTCGTATACGGCCATGTCGTTATAAGTGCTAGTGTCGTTTTAAGGGTTAATCGGCTTAATAAGTAAAGCGTAATGCATTGCATGAAGATATAGAGCGTATATAACCCTATTTGCCAGCATTTTGGAAGCCAAAAAACACCTGAAAAGCAAAGTAAGCATCTGAAAAATCAACCGAATTAACCTCCACGCTAACGCTTCTCCGGTCTTCAGAGCCTATACGCCAGACACCAATGGGCTATTTACCACGGGGATACCACAGAGCATATGAACATAATATGAGCACTTCTGGCCGCACATTGCCACTACACATGGAAACATACAAAAAAGCAGACAAGGTAACACCCAGGCGAGCATGGCTTCCGGTATGACACGGCCCGAACGCCACTTTTAGAACGAGCCTTGTTACTAAGGCAAGAAGTAAGGCAGGAAGTAAAGCAGGAATAAATCAGTAATAAGCGATCAATATGCTATTTCACTGCTGTCCCACAAACTTTTTTCATCATTCCGGCGCATACCCTCTGGGACATTAAGGCCGGAATCCAGTGGTTTCAACGACATTCTGGATTCCGGCCTGCGCCGGAATGACGGAGGGGAAGGTATTGGTTTTCATGTTTCTCATACCACTAAGTGGTCTAATAGCGACGTTTTTTGCCGGTTAAACAGCGAAGCATATCGAGTTAACGGGACAGCAATGATGCTATTTATAAACTTACATCATGCGGTACTTATCGTATGACATATTTCGATTAGCGTAGGCTACCTTCAAAACCACCGTCATCCCGGCGAAAGGCCGGTATCCAGTACCCACTAACGACCACCAACCTCGTGAGTACCGGCCTGCCCAAAAATAACAACCCGATTATTTAGAATAGTGACTACTGAAATGAATAGATACCCCAGTAATCAGTCTTGTACCAAGCGCCTATAAAAACCCTAAAGAATGGAAATTAAGTAACTTATTTTATAAGTAGCGCTCTGATGTAGTGCCAATGGTATGAGTATTTAATGTCTATTCCTAAGACCGTTAGACCAGGCTATGAGTCACCTAAAAGATAGCGTTTAATCATCAAGCCCTCATCGTCAGATGGCGGCTGAAAATATTGCGTAATCGCATCAAACTCGGCATCGCTGGTAAACACAGCCCCGGCAGGTAAGGCTTTACTTCTTTCACGCAACTGACGCTTACAAAGCGCATCGGTCGCTTCCAGGTAATGAAGGACGTGACGTGACGCTGTATTTTCAAATAGCACCCGCAATGCTTTGCGTTGGTCTATTGTATTGGCGGGAAAATCCAATACAACGGTAACACCTTGTAACAACATTGCCTGAATGTGCTCAAACAACATATTTTTTAAGCGAGATGAATATTGTAAGTAATCGGTAAAACTTGTAATTTCTTCACCGAAAAGGCTTTTAAGCCAGTCATCTTCCACAACAAGAATCGCATTGTGCTTAATAGTAAGTTCCCGCGCCAACGTTGATTTTCCCGCCGCCATTTTTCCACACAGTAAATGTAAGGTCGATTTCTCACTCATTCATTGAGTTCTCCTTTAGCTTGCTCTTCTCATGGCTACGTTAAATGGATAAAGTGAGTATATTGAAAAACATCAGTAATCAAGCGCCAACAACCTATAATTAGGAATTTTCCGGAGTCCACTCAGGTTGAGCCGCAAACGTCATTAACGATTCATCCATAACATCCCAGCTTTTTCGATTACGGGAGAAAATAGCAACCTCAGGCTTTAAATGGGAAGAGTCTTGCAAAGTCCCTAAAGTAATTGTCACAAACCCAGGCATTCCAGTATTTTTTCCAAAAATAGGACTACCACACATCCGACAAAAACCACGCGTGACCACTGTTCCATTGTCGGATGTTAAGGCGTACTCCCCCACTTCCCCCGTCAGCGTAAATTGGCTTTCCTGAAACATAGCGCCGGGCAAATGTCCTGAACCCGATAACCGCTGACAATCCACACAATGACAGTGCGCAACAATGACAGGCTTACCCTGCACTTCATACGTCACATTTCCACAAAGGCAACGCCCACGATTTCGATCATCAACCATCATTTTCTTTCCGTAACCATTAACTATATCATTTTCAACAAATTTATTTATAAACATTTAATTATAAGAATATTATACCTTAAAAAATATACCACTGTTATGAAACTCATCACCGCCAGAAATGCCAGCGAATTATCACAGGATGTAAACAACATACTTAATGTTAGTGATACTTTTATAATTTTATGGTGATACTTACGTTATAGCTTAAAATCATGCTCCTATACTTCGGGATTTTACAACCCTGTAGTAACAAGACAAAGTTGCAATTTACATTTCGGAACAGCAACAAAACCTGTCAGTAATCACTCATAATATAAAATATTCCCTTATCAAAAAGGGACAGAGGAGCGAGATAATCAATTTTCCATCTAAAAGTATTTTGTTTGGTATTACGATGAGCATGGCGTCAACGGCATGGTCTGGTTTAGCGGTTGATAGTGCAAGGTCACTCGTCTTTCACCCTGCAATTTCGTTAAACTCATCAGTTATTGTTATTGATGTGAGCGACCCATACAACCCCATTCAAATTGGCAACATAGAAACCAGAAGCAGAGTGAGAAACCTGGAGTTTGATGCCACACGGCAACTCCTCTTTGCCGCGGAAGGAAACAGCGGCGCTGAAATAATTGATACCGCAATTAGTGATGCACCGGTTATTATCGGCTCATGGGACAATCAAACATTTGACCTTTCGTTGTCAAACAACATTGCTTACATAGCCACCAATACTAGAAATACGGATATAATGGATACGTCGGATCCTGCACAGAATCAACTGTTATCCAGCATTTCTTATTTTAGTCTCTCGGGCTATGGAAATACCGACATTCGCACGGCAACGACAGAAATAGCCAATGGCCAACTTTGGGTTGGCGGTACACCCCATGATGTGAATACCTATGACATCATTGCTCCGGGCGTACTTGACCGAACAAGTGTTGGCACTACCCTCGGTACCTTTCGAACCACATCCGATATCGATATTGCAAACGGTACTGTAATTCTTTCTTCAGGAAATTTAACCGTACGTGATGAGCAAACAAGTCGATATATAGATCACCTTCCGGGTGTACGAGGTGAAGTGGCCATTATTGGAAACTATGCCTATGTGGGCTTTACAACCACGGTTAGAATTTTTGATATTTCAACACCCACTGACATTATAGAGGTAGGCAGCTTTGAACGTGCCGATGCCACCGTATTCTCTCCAAACCCGAGAGGAATGGCATCACTGGGAAATAACTTGTTCATTTATGATGCACGAAATTCAGGCGGTTTATTCCAGATCTACGACGTATCTCAACCCACTAACCCTGTGTTAATTTCAGAAATACCGGCCACCTTTGCCGCAGCAGATGTTCCTTCCACACCTCAGCCTGGCGCTGACCCTGTGCCCGTACCTGAAGCGGATCCTGTGCCAACCCCCACGCCTACCCCTGCACCTGCAGAAGTACCTGTCAATCAAAGCCCAACGGCAAATGCAGGATCAGATATACGAGTAGAATCAAAGGATAGAGTGAAACTTAAGGGTACTAGATCAACAGACGTGGATGGTGAAATCACTCGATATTCCTGGCAGCAAATATCAGGGAAGCGAGTCTCACTGTCAGGTGCAAACAAATCTAAAGTAAAATTCAGAGCACCAAAAATCAGAAAAAACACAAGGGAAACTTTGGTTTTTGAATTGACGGTAACAGACAATAATGGAGCCACTGACACTGACACCGTAAATGTCATCGTCAGACGTTAAGGAATAAGGTACATAAGGTCTCTGTCATAAACGTAATTGTCAGTGATCTTATGCCGACATTTGATTCCACGAGGCTATTCGTCAATCGTTATTCATAACCCCTTATTCGTAAAAAGAAAACATAATAGAGGACACTCATCGGTCGGTGATTAATGAAAAACATTATTATTTTTCACCGGCCACTTTACTTTAAAAAAAACCACAACCAGAAAGCACACAACAAAGCATTAGTGAACACCTTATAAGCGGCTTCAGTCCAGAAATATTGAGGGTTTTCGAGGCGCACTATTTTATGGGCATTGAGAGGAAAAAACCTTACGTTATTTAATTTCCATTTCTTAATCGCATTATCAGAATTTTAGAGAAACAATGGATTACTACTGGCACGCACGAGCAACTCTCAAGACTTAAAACGAAACCTGGGCAAACTGATGTTGTAATACATCGCCAGTAAACGGGCGATAAATATACACAAACCCGAAATAATGGCGGCTACGGTAATATCCTGGTCAAGATACAAGAGCCCGATGAACAGCAAAGACCCGATCCAGGATACCGTGGCATAAAGCGGACTTAAAAAGACAACGGGTGTTTCATTACATAACACATCACGTAAAATTCCGCCCATGGTGCCCGTCATCACTCCCATAAAACTTGCGATAAGTGGAGGAACACCCAGCATCAGAGAGACCAGCGTTCCAGCAATACCAAAAGTTGCCAACCCCGCCGCATCAGCAACTAAAAAATGCCGGGGTGTCACTTTAATTAACCGTGCCAGGATAAAAACGGAAACTGCACTAACCAGAGAAGCAATAAAAAATATTTGATCGTGAATCCAGAAAACATCCCGGCCAAGCAGCATGTCACGCACTGAACCGCCGCCCAGTCCTGTGGCAATGGCAATAATAACCACCCCAAACAAATCAAACTGTTTAAAGCCCGCCTTAAGCACGCCAGAAGCAGAAGAAGCCACCACCGCCAGTAATGTTATCCAGTATAAGTTTTCCAAAAGTGAGGGTATCGGGGTTAATGTCATAATAGTAATTAGTCATACCGTCTTGTTAAATGTTCAACCTTAAAACAGGAAATTATTTGCCTTTTTATACCACATAACCCGAACTACTGGGCTTTAACGCTTAATGTTTTTTTACGCTCTTCCGTGAACTCCCACCATTTTTTATGAGGGCCACCCTCCATATACCTAACAGCCGAAATGAACACATCTATAACACATGGATCATGCTGTTTTTTCGTTAAACGACAAAGATCGGTAAACATTATATATGGATCTTTTCCAATTAATTGTGCTGGTTTATTTATGCCTAATAAATTAAAATCCACCTCAGTCGCTTTACCAACATTAGGGATATCTTGCAATTTAAAAACATCTTTTCTCGATAAATAATTCATTTTTTCTGCTAACGTTAACGTGGTTGTCTTCTATATCTTGTCTTCTATATATCGCTGTAATCAACGCTCCTTTTGACTACCCGCTTACCGTAATATTCTTCGGTAGAACCCCTTTTTAAAGCAGTGTGTTCACCTGTTGCGCAACCCGCTTTGCATCGTTTTCTCTAACTTGGCCGCACTCTTCTTTACTTCTTTACTTCTTTACTTCTTCGTGACTGTCGGAATCGTTACGAATGACAGAAAATATTATTATACTAGTTCCAGTTATAAAGTGATTATTTGATCTGGCATATTTCCTGAAAGTGCTTTATATAAGTTCGGGAAACAACCAACCACCCCGCCCTCCACTAAAATATCTGCAATTTCTCGCTCATAAGCACATTGATCACAGGCCATTAATAACATTCCGGATTCAGCAGCCACTTTAGCGAGACGCTCACCAATCGGATTACCTTTTTGTAAAATATACGCATTATCCTCAAAGAAGAACATGCCCACCACTTCTACACCGTGTGCTTTTTCTTCCAGCTGCGGGAGAATCATCTTCCCAAGCTTGTATGAGACAGAGTGGCCTTGCGTAGAAAAAATATAAGCGACTTTCATTATTAATCTTCCTTTTGTTAAATAAACAATACAACAATTATTTCTGAGTGATTAAAATCAACATCCTTGCATCTATCTAAAACACTATTTTTTACCTGTAATTCCGCTAAACAGATAACAAGAATACCTGCGCAATCCTACGAGCACACCACCTTGCATTCAAATCACCCACTAGAGCGCCTCACTGTTTTATCGCGAAATGGCGAAATAGTCTATGTTATTTTTTTTGCTAGAACCGTTATTTTAATGGTGTATTTGTGTTTTTTAAACGCCAGAGTATTTTTTCATCGCTGCTAATTTCTTTCCGCGCTGAATTAAAATCCGCGTACGCAAAGGAGGACACTAAACACTCTACATTGTCAGCAAGCTCTAACGAATATTCAATTAATAAGGAATAATGGGTGCATTCCTCCTAAGAAACAAAAATGCATATAGACCTACCCTGCCCTTTTATCATCCTCTGCCAGCATTCGGGCGGCATCAATCAGTTCTAGGTTGCGCTGTTGTAGTTCTTCATTTCCTTTCGCTAAGGAACTGGATTTTTGCGCGAGGCTTTCGGCTTGTGCGTATTTACCTTGCTGTAAGCGTACGCTGGCTAGCCGATGCCATAGGTGTGCGTTGCGAGGTTCTATGCGTAAGGCGCGTTCTATGAGGGCGGCTGCCCGTTCGAAGTGGGCATGGCTTGCCTGGGTGTCGGCTTTGGCCAGTAATGTTTTGACGGCCCGGCTGGCGTCCTGTGTGTTGCCAATGTCGCTTTGATTGGGGTCTGTTTCTATTGCTTTACCGGCACAGCCAACGAGGGTTATGGCGGTTATGAGAATCACCCATCCAATTCTCCGTCCAATGAAGCCTTTTCGATGGTTTTTGTTATTTTTAGTGATGTTTTTTATCATTACCATTATTCATCCATTACGTCTCGTTCACAGGCGCTTTGTTCGTCAGGTTGTGTTCCTGATATAAACGGCAATTGTACGGCATAGGGACAGTCGTCGTCGCTGAGTCGTCCGTTGCGTGGGTCTATCCAGTTTATATCGATTCCGGCGGGTGGTTCTGTTGCCAGGCTTCGAGAATCTAACCGCGACAAGATATCACCCCATACTCGCAATGCTCCACTGGAACCGGTGAGTCCGGCGGGCCGGTTGTCATCTAGCCCCAGCCAAACGGTGGCGACGTAGTTGTCGCTATAGCCGGCAAACCAACTGTCTCGTAATTCGTCGCTGGTGCCTGTTTTTCCGGCGACGATCATGCCTTCTGGTAGTCGGCTTTTTAATCCGCGCCCGGTGCCTTGCTGAGTGACGGCTTGTAGAGCACTGTTGACGAGAAAAATAGACGCGCTGTCAAATGCGCGGGTGACGGATAAAGAGTATCGCTGTAAGGGCTGGCCATCAGCAGTGACTACGGCGCGTATCGCGCGCAACGGTGTGCGGAAGCCACCGGCGGCAAGCGTATGATACATCTGCGTGACGTCCAGTGGAGAGAAATTTGCCGCTCCCAATAATAACGACGGGTAGGCGCTGAGTGGCCGCTCTGCACCGAGTCCTCGCAAGGTCTCGAGCACATTAGGGACTCCAATGTCTAAACCCAAGCGTGCGGTGGGTATGTTGTAGGAATACATCAAGGCATCACGTAACAAGACTTGGTGGTTTTTTGATTGGTCTTCTTCTCGGGCATTTTCACCGAAGCCCGCATCCGCATCTTCGGTTATCGTGCCGTCAATTCGCCGCCCATGACTTTTATGGTCGAAGTTTTGTGGCTGCCAGTGTTCCCCTCCTCCCATGTCTACGTCAAGGGGGCTGTCATCCAACATGCTGGCCAGCGTGTATCGCTCGGGCTGCATCAGTGCGGTGAGGTAGACGGCGGGTTTGATCAGCGAACCAACGGGGCGCACGGCGTCGAGGGCACGATTAAACCCGGCGAAACGCGGGTCACGTCCTCCGACGACGGCTTGTACTTCTCCGTCGTTCACATTGACGACGACGGCGGCACCTTGCAAATCACGAGTTGCGCCACGGCGTTGCAAGCGGCTTATTTGCTCACTCAGTGCCTGCTCTGTGGCACGTTGTACGCCGGGGTCCAGTGTGGTGAAAATGCGCAGACCTTCAGAGTTGAGGTCGGTATCGCTGTAATCACGCTGCAATTGACGGCGCACTAAATCAATAAAGCCGGGCACACGCGATACGCGCGTTGAGTTTTGCGGCAATACGCTGGGGACTTTGTCGTATATTCCCTGGGCGACGGCCGGGGCTAGTTTTCCTTGCTGTACTAACAACTGTAGCACTAGGTTACGGCGTTCAAACGCTCGCAGGCTGTGTCGTCGAGGGTCGTAATAAGACGGCCCTTTGACTAACGCGACCAGTAACGTCAGTTGTTGTGGTGCGAGTTTTTTCAACGTCTGGCCAAAATAGAACTGGCTGGCCAGGCCAAAGCCATGAATAGACCGACGCCCATCCTGGCCCAGGTATATTTCATTGATGTAGGCTTCTAATATTTCATTTTTGTCGTAATGATATTCCAGTAACAAGGACATGATGGCTTCGTTAAACTTTCGCCACAGGGTGCGTTCGTTACTGAGAAAAAAGTTTTTAACCAATTGCTGGGTGAGTGTACTGCCCCCTTGCACGGTTCTTCCGGCGCGCAAATTAACCCACAGCGCGCGCAGAATGGAGGGCGGAGAAACACCGTAGTGGGAGAAAAAATCGCGGTCTTCCACGGCCAGTAATGCATCAATGAGCAATGCTGGCACGTCATCGAGCTGAACCAGAATGCGGTCTTCCCGATGGGAGGGATAAATGTTGCCGATGAGCGGTGGGTCAAGACGTAAAAGGTCTACCACATCTCCCGTGTCGGCCTTCCATATGCCTAATAATTGTCCGCGCGAAAACTCCAGTCGCACCGTTTGGCTTTTCTCTGCACCGTCCCAAAATTGAAATGAGCGAGTGGTCAGTACAAATGCATTGCCACGCTGGGCGTAGGTACCGGGTAATGTCGGCCGGGATACGGGGCGATACCCGAGCATTTTCAGTTCGGTGACAAAGTGTTCTACACTCAATGCTTGGTCAGGATACAATTCCAGCGCACGTGCGTAGACATGGGCCGGTAATGCCCAACGCTTACCCTCAAACTGGGTGCGCACCTGGGTATCAAGGTAATAGACATACGCTGCAAAAATCAGCGCGCCGCCAAAAGACAGCAATAGCGCCAGTTTGGCGATTCGGCGTCGGCGTTGTTGGCGTATTTTTCGTTGTTTTAGCGTTAGCTTGCGCTTAGTCGGGCGCTTTCGACGCCCTGCTTTACCACGAGCCTTGCGGCCTGAGCGAGTTTTTTTGAACATTCCAAACATAGGGGCGCATTGTACCCTATGAGCATGCTCGGAAAGCTTTCCGAATAGCGAGAGAAGCCTGTATTTTTGCTAGACTTGTCACAGGAAAAGAATTTGTCGCTCAGGGATACACACGATGCCCGGAAGTAATGCCCTCAATCATTCTCAGCGCGCATTAATGGCTGCCCTGTCCCGCCCGGAGACCTACCCCCACGATGTGGATGATATTCAGTGCATTGAGACTCATATCTCATGGGTGTTTCTCACCGGCCAATATGCCTACAAAATTAAAAAGCCGGTTAACTTCGGTTTTCTGGATTTCTCGACCCTGGACAAACGTCGATTTTTTTGTGAGGAAGAGCTGCGATTAAACCGCCGTTTAGCGGAATCACTCTATGTCTCCGTTGTAGCGATAATAGAAGAAGTGCCCGACTCCCTAGAAATAACTCAGGGAAAATCAGCGGACAATGCGAGTGATGCCCCAGAGCCCACGTTACCGCTTCGCATTAGTGATGCGGGTGCGGGTAAGGCTATTGAGTATGCCGTTAAAATGCGGCAATTCGATAGACAGCATTCTTTTGATGTGATGCTTGCAAGTGGCACGCTGACGTTATCGCACATGGTTGAAACCGCACAGGTACTCGCTCAATTTCATTCGAAATGTGCCGTCGCAGGGCAAACACCTACTTTTGGTACTCCGCAAGCCATTCAACAACCGGTTATGGAAAATTTCCGGCAGCTTGCGCTTTCGCTTCATTCTATATTTTCCACCCTGTCGACACAGCTGACAATTCCGTTGGCCATACCGTTGACAACATCGTTGACAACAACCTTAACAACAACCTTAACAACAGAAAATCTGAAAAAGTCTGGCGTTATAAACCCCGATGTAAAAAATAACATCGACAAGACACTGCAACGATTGCACCACTGGGTTGAAGACCAGCACGCGAGTTTACGCAGCATTTTTAATGAACGAAAAAACGCAGGCTTTATTCGTGAATGCCACGGTGATCTGCACCTGGGAAACATCACGCTCTGGCAAGGCCATGTAACGCCATTCGATGGCATTGAGTTTAACGAACATTTTCGTTGGATTGACGTCATGAGTGAACTGGCCTTTATCATCATGGATCTGGATGACCACGAACAGCCCGCACTTGCCCGGCAAATACGCAGCACCTATTTATCCTTAACCGGTGACTATGACGGGTTACGCGTGTTGCGTTATTATCAAATTTATCGCGCAATGGTACGTGCCAAAGTGGCGGGGCTTTCTTTAGAACAAACGTTACAACAAAGTCTAGAACAAAAACTTGAATTGGGCTCAGAAACACCGGCAGATAATGCGAAAAGCACTGACATCGAAAAAGTAAACGGACAATTAACAGAAATAAACAACTACTTAACGCTAGCGGAACGGTACACCAAAAATCACGCAGTCGGGCTTTTTATTACTCATGGCGTATCGGGTTCAGGAAAATCAACCCTATCAAAAAAAATATCCCTGGCTGCGGATATCATTCACCTACGCTCAGATGTAGAACGAAAGCGCTATTTTTTTTCAGCAGAAAAGTCTTCACCTGAAAACCTTTTTTTTGAAAACACTAACACCCATTCAGAAATGAATGCTGGAATTTATACGCCCGAGGCCACAGAAAAAATTTACCAGCACCTTTTGCAATTAAGCCGCACATTATTATCGTCAGGTTTCAGTGTATTAATCGACGCGACGTTTTTACACCGCCAGCAACGGGATTATTTTAAATCCCTTGCTGATGAGTTAAACCTGCCTTTTACAATCTTGCATTGCGAAGCCAATGATGACGTTTTGAAAAAACGAGTACAGCAACGACAGGCCGAAGGAAAAGATGCCTCAGAAGCCAACATCGCACTAGTAGAAAGGCAAATAGCCAACGATGAAGCATTGGGAGAAGATGAAATGCCCTATTCAACGATAGTTCAACCCAACGATGCGGAAAACATTCTAAAACAACTCTTTGAATAAACAGGTTTTTTGAGGTTTTTGAGGTTTTTGAGGTTTTT